>JAAUSA010000292.1 GCA_012031975.1 Alkalinema sp. RU_4_3
CCACCGTCTCCGTCCACTTCAACAAATTCAAAACTCACATTCCAAGTCTCATCATCCATCCCCCGCACCCGACCCAACAACCACTCCGCCGCATAATACTCCTGAAACAACTGGTGATGAAACTCCAAGCGCCGCCCATCCGCCGCCACCTGCAACAAATGATGCTCCACCAAATCCTCCAGCCACTCCTTCGCCTTCGCCCCCTGCGCATCCACCCTACCCTTTAGCAAATCCTCGATCGCCCCCTCCGCCACCCCACGATCGATCGTCAACTCAAAATCCACCCCCCCATCCCCACGCATCATAGTATAAGCCAAATGCTGAAGCACCTCCGGCCTAAACCGCCGAAACTCCCCCGACACCGCAGTCATCCCCTTAAACTTGTCATATTCGCGATCGAACTCCCGAAACAATTCCCCCTTATTCTGCGGCACCTCCCCCGTCAACTTAAACAGATCGCACAGCATTTTCAACAGCAACGGCGTCTCCGCAATCTCCCGCAATCGATCGCGCAACTGCAACAACAATTTCTCCCCTGACCCCGGCAAATATTTCCCCACAAATTCCCGCAACTGCTCCGGCGACAACGGCCTCATCTCAAACCGCTTCTCAATCCCAAAATCCCCGCCGATCGCCAAATCCCGCGTCGTCAAAACCATCGGCACCGACAGATTCTCCTCCCGAAACTGCGCCAGATCCCGCCGCAAAGCCTCCGTCGGAATCTCATTCACCCCATCTAGCAGCAGAATCAAGCGATCGTCCATCAACCAATCATCAATCTGCGCCTCCGTCACCGCCACCTTCGCCCGCCGAAACTCCGCCTTAATTAATTCAGGGACAGTGCGATCGCCCTTCAACTGCACCAAAACCGGAACCAGCCCCTCCCCCGCCAAAGTCACCACCCACTGCCGCAACGCCATCGACTTCCCCGATCCCGGTCGCCCCGCCAGCAGCACATGCTCCCGCTCCTCCCCAAGTGCATACCGCCGCAACCCCTCCAGCACCGGAAACTGCTCCACCCTCCGTTCCTCCGCCCGACCCTCCAACTCATGCCCCCCCAAACTTGGGGGGCCGGGGGGCCTGCTCCACCGACTGCACCCTCAAAGGCAAAATCGCATCCGTCGCCGTATAGACCCCCTGCGACTTCGCATAATGCGATCGCACAAAATCAAGATAGGGCTGAAAGTCGAACTCGGACATGGAGTGGGTGGTGCGATCGAGAACTTCCCCTCAGGATAGCAAAACTTTCCCAGAGCCGCATCCTGGGCAAAATCGATCGAGACCATCTCCGCTCAGGCCGCAGCAGGGAACACATCAATCCGAACCCTCATACCCGCACGGTTGAGCATAGAGATCAAGCGATCGATCGGAAACTCCCCAATTTTGCCATTCTGTAGTGCCGCGATCGTTTCGTTAGTTTCGGCGAGATGTTGAGCTGCTTGCTCGATTGTCAGATTCTGTGTTTCGATAAATGTCGTAATTTTCTGCATGAGTTCCGATCGAAGACGCAGATTTTCAGCCTCTTGAGGACTAAAACCAAGATCTTCAAAGATGTTGCTAGATGCCAGCGTCATTTTATGTTCAGTCATCTGAGTTCTCCTGATTTTGGCGTTGTTGAAGCATTTCTTTGTAGCGTCGTTGGCCGAGTTGAATATCTTGTTGTGATGTTTTTTGGGTTTTCTTTTGGAAGACGTGGAGGATATAGATGGCCTCTTCAAACTTGGCAATGTAGAAAATGCGGTAGGCATCTTCGGTGCGGATGCGGATTTCCTGGACACCTTGGCCGACGATTGACATCGGTTTAAAGTCCGGTGGGGGTTGCCCTTGCTGAACCTTCCAGAGAGCAAATCCGGCTTCACGGCGGGCCTCATCGGGAAAGTCACAAAGGTCTTCTTTTGAGGTTCCGAACCAATAAACAGGCTTCTCAAGCATAACCAATTACATGAACCGTAGCTTCATCCTAGCGCACTGTCTACTCGCTGAGACTCAGAAATAGCAAAACTTCCCCATAGCCGTATCCTGCGCCATTGAGCAACATCATTCCACATTCAAACAACACACTGATCAATCAGAGTCCTGGAGGGACGCCCTGATTAGTCCGCAATTCATTCGCGGCCCTCAATTCGGCTTCTGCGGCAACTGAATCTGCATCCAAGCCCCACCCGTATCCGGATGATTCCGAGCCACGATCGTCCCCTGATGCAATTCCACAATCTGCTGCACAATAGCCAACCCCAACCCGCTCCCACTACTCAACGGCGGCGCCTCAACCTCCGTCTTCACAGCACCGTCACTCGCAGTCACCACCCCCAAACTCACCGTCTCACCACTCCGCGCCCGCGCCGGATCGCCCCGATAAAACCGCTCAAACACAAACGGCAAATCCTCCTCCGCAAACCCACAGCCACAGTCATAGCAATCGATCGTCGCCAACCCCAACCCATCAACCGCCAACCGCAAATAAATCGGCCGCTCCGGCGGACTATACTTCAACGCATTGTCCAACAGATTCAACAGCACCCGATAGAGCCTAGCCTCCTCCGCCTGCATAATCCAATAGCTCGGCCCCACATAGTCCAACTCCACCCGCTTCGACAGCGCCACCGGCTCCAAACTCTGCCAGGCCCGCTGGATCAACTGTGGCAAATCCACCGGCGCAAACTTAATCCGCCGACCCGTCTGCTCAATCTGGCTCAGATCCAAAATCTCCTGCACCAAATTACTCAGCCGAATCGCCTCCTGCAACAGACGATCGACCCAGCCCCGCATCGGCTCGTCTATCCGCGACTGCAACGTCTCCGCCACCAATCGAATCGAAGTCAACGGCGTCTTCAACTCATGGGCCACATCACTCGTCCAGCGATCGCGCGCCTTCGCCAGCACGGTCGCCTCCTGCCGACTCTCCAGCAGCACATTCACCTGGTTGTCATCCAGGGGAAAGGCATAGCCCCGCAGGGGACGCGGCTGGTTTTGCGGCGTCTGGTTCATATTCACCGACACCGGATAGAGCAGCCAATCCGCGCGCTGGGGTTTCTGCGTCTTGCGGGTCTTGCGGATCAGGCGATCGAGATCGGACGATCGCACCAATTCCAGCAGCAATTTCGGTTCCGTCGGATTGTAGGACTGAATCCCCAGCAGGCGCATGGCCTTCGCGTTGCAATTGAGCAACTGGCTGTCCTCATCGACAATTAGAAAACCCAGGGGCGCGCGATCGAGCATGGCTTCCCAGGCCTCGATCTGTCGGCTCAGCCGCTGATTTTCCCGGCGCAGGGCGATCAGATTTTGGAACACCTGGGAGGAAGAGGCGATATTGGGAGGGGACTGATCGGTCTCCTCTAACAGGACATTTAAGGCCCGTGCGAGGCGCGATCGATAGAGCAATAAAGCCCCACCGCCGATGCCCAATCCCAGCAAAAAACTCAACCCGTCCATGGTGCACTCCCTGAATTAACCAAACCGATAGCCGAACCCGCGAATCGTAACGAGGTACTTCGGATGACTCGGATCGACCTCCAGCTTCTCCCGCAACCAGCGAATATGGACATCCACGGTTTTACTATCCCCCACAAAATCATGGCCCCAGATTTTTTCGAGTAAAGACTCCCGAGACCATACCCGTTTTGGATGACTCATGAATAGTTCCAACAGCCGGAACTCCTTCGGCGACAGATTCAGTTCCTTGTCGCCCACCACCACCCGACATTCCTCAGGGTAGAGATTAATCTCCTCATAATTCAGACTATTGCGGCTGCCCTGTTGATTCTGGCGCCGGATCAGCGCACGGCAGCGGGCAATCAACTCCCGCATCCCAAAGGGCTTCGTCAAATAGTCATCCGCCCCAATTTCCAGGCCCACCACGCGATCGGTCTCCGTCCCCCGTGCACTCAGCATCAAAACCGGCACCATATTGTTGCTTTGCCGCAGCAGTCGGCAGAGATCCAAGCCATTAATCTGCGGCAGCATTAAATCTAAAATAACTAAGTCAAACGTACTATTATCCTTTAGTAATTCCCAACCCGATCGCCCATCCGCCACCGCCACCGTCTCATAGCCCTCATCCCCTAGGGCCACCGTGACCATATCGCGAATTAGGGCCTCATCCTCCACCACCAGAATTTTCTCAGCCATGCGCGGTTTCACTTTCGATTTGGCCATCTGGACTACTATCCCCCACAAGCCTTAAGAACAGGTTATGTAACAGCGGTCGATGTACCAAACACCCACAGCCATACCGGAATCATCACAAGCAACCCGATCGTACTCAGCGCAATGGTGCTGGCCGCCAGGTCTCGATCGAGATCATACTCCTCCGCGAGGATCAATCCCGCAAAGGCACAGGGCATTCCCGACATCATCACCAGCGCCAGCCTCGGCTCCCCCGTCATCCCCAGTAGTGTCGTACCCAGCCCCACAAAGGCAGGCAGGGCCAGAAGTTTTAGCAGCATGGGGGCAATCGCTCGCTGCACGCTCACCCAGCCCTCTAGCTTCCCGAGCCGCATGCCCATCAAAATGAACGAAGCCGGGATCACCAGGTAGTACCAGCCTTCTAGGACGCGATCGACCAATGGCGGCAATGCCCAAAGGCGCGTACTATAGCCCAGGGCAAAGGCCCAAAGCGACGGCACAAACAGCACATTCCGCACCAATCCCCACCAGCGCTTAGCGGGATCGGCATTGCCAAAGTGACTGGCCACCAGCACCCCGATCGTATAGGTGCCAATCAAATTCTGCGTCAGGCTAAAAAACACCGCCCAACTCATATTCTCCGCACTAATCAACGTCGGCAACAGCCCCAAACCCCATCCAAACCCCCGTACACTTACCCCTAACCAATCC
>JAAUSA010000293.1 GCA_012031975.1 Alkalinema sp. RU_4_3
AGAAATCAAAATATTCAGGATGGGCCGCACATTCCGAGAAGCTCTCGTACAGATCCGCCTCCCCAATCAAACCCTTCTTAGAGGCCCACCAGCCGCCATTGAACATGTCTTGGAGTTCTGCCTCGGTGAAGACTCGATCTGCAATCACCTGTTCGCTAAACACATTGGTAATTCCGCCCTGATGCTGGTAGTCACAGCAGAGGAAATCATACTCCTGGAAATAGTCCAAATTATCCGCAATCTTCTCAAACACCACGATATCCGTGTCAATGTAGAGAAACTCATCAAAGGGACCAAACCAGCAGGCCTGCTTGCGGAACTGATTGGGCCGCGCAAAGAAGCCCCGTCCGAAAATATCATGGAGCTGATGGGATAGGCGATCGACCAGTTCCAAATCAGGATAGACTTCTACCCCAAAGCGTTCACCAAGGATCGCGGCTGCCTGCTGGTATTCCTCATCGTAGGGAATCAGCATGACGGGCGTTTCCTTATCGTAGCGACGGATGCTGTTGAGCAGCGCGATCGCATGGTCGATAACCTTATCGTTAGCTGTAATATAGATTCCGCGTTTCATCTGGGGTACTCCTAGCGAGTCAATTGAATTTTTCTCAAGAAGCGTTGCGTCATTGTCGGCGGTGCGTCATGGAGCTGGACTGGCCCGGTGAGGGAGACAGCGGTATGGGGCGCATGCCAATAGCGGTAGTGCAGAAACAGATTGCGGTAGGGGAACATAATATTCTCCCCGGCACAAACCTGCCGAAATAACCCAGACGATAGGCCAATATAGTGGAGATAGACCAAGCGAGTCCCTTGATCGTAGGCTAGGTTGTCCTTCACCACAAAATGGGGTGAAGTCACACAGCAGCCCGTCACTTCCTCCGGTGGCAATTCCAGGGCCAAATTACAGATTTTCAGGTTCGATCGCATCACCCAATAGTTGAGCACGGTTTGATCCGGTGCCATGGCGTAGAGGATGTCCGACTCGCCCGATCGCAACTGGTCAATCATTTGATCCAATTGCCCTTGATTAAAAGTGCCCCGTTTTGCCGCGTAAAACCCAGAACAGAAAATTTCCTGGTCCAGTCGCTGCTGACTAAAGACCTGACGCAAGGCCGGGGATCGGTGGTCGTAGACATGGTTTAGGTCCGTATGCTGGAAATCGTAAACCACCCAATCGTAGGTCTCCAACCGCTCAAAAATCGGCGTCACATCACTGAGGAGCAATGTATCCGCATCCATGTAAATAAACCGCTCAAACGGCCCCGAAAAGGCCCCAAACCTTCTATGGGTACCAAAGCGGTAGTAGGGATCGCTCGTCAATTCTGCCCAGCGTTGTTTTGCCTTGGGGCTTGTGTCCCAGACTCGCCGCGCCTGCTCATCCCAATAGTCGATCGCCTTCTGGTCCGCAAAAATCTGCACCTGGGGCCGATCGCTAATCGCCGCTGCTAATTGCTCCATGCAATCGTCATAGGGGAAAATACAAACGGGAAACTCCGGTCCCATGATCGCTTCAATGCTGTTGATTAGGGCGATCGTCTGGTCTAAGACGTGGTCGTTAGCGAGGGTGCAAATACCATCCATTAAAATTTCTCCACGTATTCAGAAAGCCAGTTGAGCAGGTTGAGTTTGTGCAGGATGATTTGGCGGGCCTCGGCAATGGCATCCTGGGCGGCATACCAAGCATCGGGCGTCGAGGTCATCTCCTTAATGTAGGCGATGCCCTTTTCATCCATGCTGGGCAGCCGTAGGAAACTCCCCGGTGGCAGGAGCTTATCCGCCGCCGATCCACCGTAATAGATGGGCAGACACCAGGACAACAGCGAATCCCACAGTTTTTCACTGGCATACCAGGCATTGTCGGCGTAGTTTTCGATCGCCAGGTTGTAATAGTAGGGGGCCATGGCATGCCATTTGTTGTTCAGGCGGCCTGCCTGCGCCCAGGTCGGCAGATCGCGACCGTAGATATCGCAGTCGATCGGGCTTTGGTGAATCTGCTGAAGGAAGGCGAGTCGTTTGCGGTGGTTGGCCGTACGGCTAATGCCGGAGGTAATCCAGCTACAGGTGCGGGTTTTCACTGGGGCCTGCATTTCGTCCAGTTCCCGGAAGGAGACATCCACGTACCAAATGGCAGGCATATAGTCGGGCGTCGGAGCCGCATCATCGGGACCGGATACAAAACCACAATGCTCGATCGCCTGGGCGTAGTTCCATTCGTTCACCGCGATCACTTCATCAAGGGGTGGTTCGCGCAGAAGGGAAATCCGCCGACTCTTGTCCACACCCCGGAAAGCAGCTTCGGGGTTAAACGGCTGGGCTGCCTGACGACCCCGCAGGCGATCCTTCAGCGATAGGGGTTTCGGCGGCTTGGGGAAGTCAAACTGATACAGCAGCAGGAAATCGGGGTTCGCTTCTGGGGCGCTGATGCGGAGGCGATCGCCCCAGCGGCCAAAGTCTTTCGGAGACTGCTGCCAGAGCCAGTCGATCGGGCTGGGATTGAGGCCAACGTAGCTGCTGACCATGCCAATGGTAATAGGTTGCGTCATGGGAGGGAATTACAAAACAACGGCGGGCGTTTCGGTCTCGTCAGGCTGGGCGGGAACGATCGTCCCCTCCGTAAACTGCATGCTGTAGAGCTGGGCATACTGGCCACCCTTCTCTAGAAGCGCGTCATGGGTGCCAACTTCGACAACTTTACCCTGGTGGAAGACAGCGATTTGGTCGGCGTTTTGAATCGTAGACAAGCGGTGGGCGATGACCAAGACGGTGCGATCGCGGCTGAGTTCGTCGATCGCCTGCTGGACCAAACGCTCCGATACCGTGTCGAGGGCACTGGTGGCTTCGTCGAGGATCAGAATGTCAGGGTTTCTCAGCAAGGCACGGGCGATGGCGAGGCGCTGACGTTGGCCGCCGGAGAGGAGGACGCCGCGATCGCCGATGTGGGTTTGCAGGCCCTCGGGCATTTGGGCGATGAATTCGTAGGCGTTGGCCCGCTTGGCGGCATCTATGACTTGGGACTCGCTGACGCGATCGCAGCCGTAGGCAATGTTGTTGTAGATCGTGGTGTTGAACAGGAAGGTCTCTTGGCTGACGATGCCCATGGCGCGGCGGAGGGAGCGAATGTCGAAGTCCTTCAGATCCACGCCATCGAGGCTGATCCGTCCACCTTGGCAGTCGTAGAAGCGGGGCAGCAGGTCCGCGAGGGTGGATTTGCCTGCGCCGGAGGTGCCCACTAAGGCAAGGGTAGTGCCTCGGGGTAGCTCTAGGCTGATGCCTTTGAGGACGGGGGAGGGGGAGGTGGGATAGCCAAAGGTGATGTTTTCAAAGCGGATGCCTTTTTTGAGGCCTGTGTAGAGGTGTTGGCCCTGGACCATGATCGGCTTGCTGCTGCGATTCAGGAATTCATGGACAATGCGGACGCTCGGGGAATTGTTGGCAAACTGGCTGCGCAGGGTGTTGAGTTGGCTGACGAAGGGCAGCATCCGGAAGAGGGTCAGCAGGTACATCAGCAGCAGCGTCGAGAGGGCCGCACTTTCGCTGGCCATGACGGTGCGGCTGAAGGCGACGATCGCGATCACGGTACAGATCCCGGCGATCTCGTTGACGGGGCCGATCATGGCGTAGTTGGCCTGGGAGATCAGTTCGGCTTTTTCTCGGGCATCGATCAGCCAGGAGAGCTGCTTATAGGTGGTGGCCTCTTGACTGGCGGACTTGATCAGGCGTACCCCGTTGAGGGATTCGAGCAGGGTGACGGAATATTCGCGGGAATGGTCGGAGAGTGCCTGACCGCTGTTTTTAGCGCGCTTGATGAACAAATGGTTACAGAGGGTGACCAGGCACAGAAGAATTGTGGCCATCAGGGTCAACTGCCAGGAGATCGCCAGCAGCAGGGCGACAAACACGAGGATCGTCAGGCTGACGGTGATGATTTGCAGGGCGATCTTGATGGCGTCGGCGGTGCGGGAGACTTCGCCGCCGAGCTGGCCAATGATGTCGCCGACTTTGTTGTGGCCGTAGAAGTCGATGTCTACATCAAGGAGCATCCGGATGCCATCTTTGCGGATGCTGGTGGAGAGGGTTTGGGTCAGGCGGGCGGAGGTAATGGAGGAGAAGTAGGCAGCGACGTTTTTGAGGACGATCAGCAGGAGGACGACGATCAGGAGGGTGGAGAAGGAGGGAGTGGTGTTGCCGCTGAAGAAGCCCAGTACCTTTTGAATCTGGGGGGGCATGGGGGTGGGCTGATTGCCCTGGCCCAGGAATCCGAGGATGACGGGGACGACGAGGGCCGTACTGACGCCGTTGAAGAGTGCGCCAGAGAGGCCCAGGACCGAGGTCATCAGGACCAGCCTAGGATAGCGTCGGGCAAATCTGAGTAGGAGACGGTTGGGATTCATCGCACAGGAAAGAGGCAAGGGACGAGCGGGTTGGATCGAGGAATGCCGCCACTAGTGTTCTTTTCCAACTTTAGCTGGCAGCATCCGGTCAAAATACAAGCTCCCTGAGGTTTGGCCCCCTGAGATTCAGTACGGTTCAACCTACTCCAGTATGGACAGTTATTGCAGGAATGCAACAGGCGATTGAGGGCTGAAGGGTGCGATCTCCGTGGTTTTGACTAAGGTTGGGTGGCAAAGGTGAAGGGGTCTTCCCTAGTTTTTCACATTTGGTTGCTACCTTTGGAGGCGCAAGCAGATGTTGAAGCTTCAATAGTAAGGCGATGTGCAACTTTGAAAGTTCCTGCCTTCCCCTAACTCATAAGCCACTTCTAGCGCTGCAAGGGATATGAATCACTCCTTAACCCCTATATTTAGTGATTTGTAATTATCTCAGGAGAAGA
>JAAUSA010000073.1 GCA_012031975.1 Alkalinema sp. RU_4_3
ATCGCCGTTTGAAGCTTTGAATGGCTTTTGTTATCATGACCATTGGCTCAAGAATTTGTTGATTGCCGCTTCTCTCAACGGGCGGGGAACAGGTCAGTTTGTATCACACAAACTAGGTTAGAACCAGAAATGCGTTGAATCTACACAGAAGTATTATAGCGGAAGTAACTCAAGCCGCAACCAAGCCATTACTACCTGAAAATGAAAAAATGGGTCCTTGGATTAGTCAATATCGATGGTGGATTCGCAAAAATCTCCGTGAGCATGGTGCTGAGCCGATAGGAATCCAAGTTTACGACATTAAATCGAAGGATCGTACAAAAATAACTGGGATTTTGATCTTTGAGAGCGATCCAATTGCTATTCCAGGCTCTCAAAATTAACCGGATTAGTGAATAGAGGAGATAAGTGATGAAAATAAATATCTGTATGGTAGTACTGCTGGCACTAACACTAACCTCTTGTCAATCGAGGAAAGTTTATGCTGAGAATTCTAATTGTGAATCTCCAAACTTTCAGCCGTTGCATCTGCGTTCTAGTACTGGTAAGAGTCATCTATATAGATTTCAGAACAAGGGCAAATGGGGAATGCTCAACAGTTTTTGGGAAACAATATTGCCTCCAAACTTCGATCAAATCGATGATCTTTTTGAGGGGCGTTTCATGTTTAAGAGCGATAATGGCAAATTTGGATATTTTGACCTAACTGGGAAAATTATTATCGACGCCCAATTTGAAGAAGCAATGAGATTTCATGAGAATCGTGCTGCTGTTAAATTGAATGGCAAATGGGGGTATATCGACCAGAAAGTTTACTGGGTGATCCCACCGAAGTTTGATGATGTTGATGCTTTTTATGAAGGCCGAGCTTTTGTGAGAGATACGGAGAACAAGGATTTTTAGATGATCAAGTTTCTAGATATAAAGTAATTGATCTGACAGGAAATCCAATCACATCTTTAATGTTTGAAGAAAAATCTCAATTTGTTGATGGGATAGCTATAGTGCTTTATCTCAAAAATGGAGCGCGTAGAGTTGGTATTCTAGATCGCTCAGGTGATTTACAAGATCTACCTAATGTGGCCCCAGGAGTTTACCCTTATAGATTTAGTAATGGTTTGTGGGCTTCAAAAAATATAGCACAGCCCAATCTGGATTGGATGCCAACAAACAAGAATTTAAGTGCACTCAACGAATCATCTCCTCCCCCTAAAATTGGCTTTGTTGATCAACTAGGAAAGTTTGTTGTGCCGCCTAGGTTTGATGATGTAGGTAGCTTTAATTACTGCGTTGCTCCGGTAAAAGTCAACGGAAAATGGGGCTTAATTGATACTAAAGGTAAGTTTATGTTGGAACCCCAATTTGAATATATTCCAATGCATCTTGGGAGTAATCTTATCCGTATACAAGCTGAGAACAAGCGAATTGAGACTAATTCAATTACTATAATTAATGATATTCCACGGAAGACTAAAATTGTAACGTATTTGACCAGGTATGGTGTTATGAATTTTCAGGGAGAATTGATATCTCCAGCAGACAAGGATTTTATTGGTGCGATTAGCGAAGGGCTCATTCCTTTTGAAGTGAATAATAAAGCTGGATTCATGGATGCTCAAGGAAAAATTGTAATAGAGCCTAGGTTTGACAGTGTGTTATCTTTTAGTAATTCTCGTGCATATGTAACCCTGGGTACCGACCAAGGATATATCGATCGTTCAGGACAATTTATTTGGCGTTCGAAGAAATAGTCGATGATAGTCGATTCCCCATCTACCCAAACAATCACTCCTATTCGAGATAGTCAAACTGATCCTGGGGTAGTGAAAGATAGGCGATCGCCTACAGGCTAACCTGAAAAAATGGGATCTGCTCGTTGACGAAGCCTTCCACCTCGGAAGTCGTCAATCCTGTGGCTCGAACGATCGGCTCCCCCACCCTTAACCCATGAGTTTCAGACTGATCGCCTATCGTGTCAGAGAAGTAATCGCCTTGGACAACGAAAGAAGCGCGATCGCCCATCCATCCCTTTGAAGCACCTGAAGCTGGCGCGATCGTCAAAGCTGTGATAAGAGCAGAGGAACAACGCTGAAGTGGGAATGCTGAACGCTGAATCACGATGTTCCTGCTTGAGGGTATTTTGAGAGGAAGGGCGATCGTGCCCTATGTTGAGGGAGTGGGCGATCGCAAAGCTTTAATTTCTGCGATCGTCTATTGTATCAGAGGGGCGATCGCCTTGTCATGCCTTCCGTTGAAGCTTTAGCAGCATCTCGATCGAGAGTCCGCTCGTTTCAGCCACCAAGTCAATTGGAATGCCTTTTTCTAGGAGGGCGATCGCTATAGCTTGTTTTTCTGCTTGCCTGCCTTCCTCTCTACCTTCCTCTCTACCTTCCTCTTTGCCTTCTTGCCTCCCTTTTTGTTCGGCATATAGAATTGCGTTGCGATTGTCATGGAGAAACATCTCTCGCTTCTCCAATATCTCTAATTCCTCTCGGCTCAACCGACTTTGTTCGGCGATCGCAAAAGCATGGTTCAAGGCCGATTCCGACTTCATATTAGAAGGGACCGATCGAAGCTTGTTCGCATTTTTCAGGAAATAAATCCATTTATCACTTAAATCCGCTAGCTGATCTAATTCCTTCTTGAATTTTGGCAGTTCTACAAACACTAATTCAATATCATCACTGTAGCTACTCATTTCCTCCTTCTCACGCAGAGCATAACTAGAAATCACCTTGGGGCTGTGGGGAAACATCTCAAAATCCGTAATTGTCAATGCGATAATTGGGTTCAGCATTGTGTAGTCTTCACCCACATCTAGTTGGATGGAAAAAGCCTTGGCTGCATTATAGAGCACTCGCTTATCAAAGCCTAATACATTCAGAACCTGCATCTCTATAATTACAGTCTGGCCGCCCTGAAGGCTAGCCTTCACATCCAAAAATGAATCTTTGATTCCCTTAATTCTGGGCGCTTGATAGGGATCGAGAATTTCTAAGTCCGCAATGTTGGATCTCCCCTGATATAAAATTGCATCCAAAAAATTAATTAGAATATCTTTACTCTGCTCAGAGCCAAAAATCTTCTTAAAGGCAAAGTCAGTTTTAGGGTTGATGAACATAGGGCTTCCCCATCTGTGAAGGAGTTGGGTTGCTGGATCCATTCCTATTCTAACCCTGTTTTGACCCAAGCCGCAAGGGTACAAAACAAGGGAACCTGCGGATAGCTAGCTGTCTAGACAGGCTGATGGATTTTAGGTTTGAGATCGCGCGATCGAATCCGACGGTAACGCCTGGCGAGAATCCGATTTCGGAGTAGATTGAGACGTTGATTGAGCTACCAGATGGGGGTTGGACGCAGATAAGGCTCGGAGAGAGAAGGGGTTGCAATCGGCAGCGGGTGGTCTGAGTCAGTGGTTTAATGGTTTCGATCTGGGTCCACTCCTGACGGATTCGTCTTCGGCTGGATATAATGGGCGCAATCAAATGCCTGGTACTTTGCAGAAGGCGATACGACTATGCGGGAAGATTGGGGATGGCAGCTAGGGCGATCGATGATGTGAATTTAGTAGGTGAGGTGAAAAAGGCAGATTTCTTGAGCCATCTAGTGAATTTGGGCGGAGCTTATGCAGGCGTGCAGAATGGTGGACCCGCAAAAGACTTAGGAATCATTGAGCCTAATGATCTTGTGTCGGAGGTGAGATCGGTCTTTCTATGTTGAGGGAGTGGGCGATCGTAGGGTCTGAATTTCTGCGATCGCCTACTGTGTCAGAGGAGCGATCGCCTATCCATCCCTTTGGAGAGCCTGAAGCTGGGCGATCGTCAACCCTGTGATAAGAGCGATCGTCTCCAGAGGAATACCTTCCTGAAGAATCTTTAGGGAGAGCGATCGATCTTTCCCCTCTAACGCCTGTTGGGGGAATACGCGCGATCGCTCCCCCCTCAGCTAGGGCTTCCTCCTTCTCTAAACGCATCAGCTACTCTCGCTTCCTTAGAATTCTCTCCTGGGAGAGCACATCACTAGTTCTCTATGGATATAGGATCCAGATTTTGAGTAGTGGGGAAGTCTATCAACTGCGCCCCCACTTCTGATTTTCCGAGAGCCCATCGTACCAGCAATGCCCTTGACCATCTGATGAATCACCAGAACCTCTATCTCTATGTTAATGCAGTACTTTCATGGCACGGTTGAGGGATCGAGTTTCATAGTACATGCGATCGGATAAGTTCAGCCAGGGCTCCCAAGCCCAAGATTTTCTTCGGTGAAACCGTCCAGTCAGATTTGGGCAGGCTATATTGGTTACAGTGTTAATCCTCTGTAACTGATGAGTCTTGATGTGCCTTTGAGGTTTTTTATGGTCGGCCAGAACTGGAAAAAAGCGGCGAGTGGGTTGGTCTGTTTGTTTGGGCTCAGCATCATACCGACGCCCGTTCAAGCCCAGGATGGTCCTTGTTTTCTAGTTACCAGCTCCGGCAAGCGCACAAATCTAGGTTCCCTCTGTGGCGAACTGCCGATGCCAGAGAAACCTGCGAAACCAGGCACCTATCGGGTCAAGATCAAGCGACGCCTGGCATCGACCCCGGTGATCGATGTGAACATGAACGGCAAGAATTACGAGATGATTCTGGACACAGGAGCCAGCAGCACGCTGATTACCCAGGGTATGGCCCAGGCGATGCGCTTGAAGCCCGTGGGTTACCGCCAGGTGATCATCGCCGATGGCAGTACGGTGAAGTTTCCAGTCAGTGCGATCAAGTCGGTGAATGTGGGTGGGGCTACGGCCCAGAATTTAGAGGTGACGATCGCCCAGAATGCCGATGTAGGACTCCTGGGCCATGACTTCTTCGGGGGCTACGACGTGAAGATTAAGCGGACGGTAGTAGAGTTTTCGGTACCGTCCGGGGAATAAACCCTACTTCACCCATTTGGGTTGGTTCAACAGCAGATGCTCCGCCTGATCGCTCGGTACAGGAGGTGAGAACAGATAGCCCTGACCAAACTCACAGCCTAGATCGCGCAGTTGATTCAATTGCTCCTGGGTCTCAATCCCTTCGGCCACGGCATCCATCTTCAACCCATGGGCCAGGGCCACGATCGCCTTGACCACCTGGTCCTGCTCCGGTGTGAGTATGTTGATAAAGGATCGATCGATCTTCAAGGTATTGATCGGAAAGCGATGCAGGTAGCTGAGTGAGGAATAGCCCGTGCCGAAGTCATCAAGACTCAGCTGAATCCCCATTTCCCGCAGCTGCTCCAGGCGATCCATCACCTTGGCGGCGGTCTCCATCAGCACCGACTCCGTAATCTCCAGTTTTAAACAAGCTGGCGGTAATCCCGTAAAAGAAAGAATCTGGCGAATCGTCGGCAAAAAGTCCGACTGGACAAACTGCCGCCCAGACACATTCACACTCACCACCAGCTCCGGCATCTCCAGCTTGTGCTGCCAGTACTGCAACTGCTCACAGGCCTCCTGGACAATCCACTGGCCGATCGGCACAATCAGCCCAGTCTCCTCCGCCACGGGAATAAACTCCATGGGCGAAACAATCCCCCGCTCCGGATGCATCCAGCGGATCAGGGCCTCAAACCCGACAATCCGGCCCGTGGTCAGGGAAATAATCGGCTGGTAATAGAGGCGCAATTGGGAGGAGCCGTCGAGGAACAACTGCTCCACCACCCGGCGCAGCTCCGTCTCCGTTTGCAAGCGCGACATGATCATGTCATGCATGGTCTTGTCGAAGGTGGCGGACTGCGATCGCCCCTGGGACTTGGCCTGATACATGGCGATATCCGCATCGCGCAGAATATCTTCTGGGTGTTCGTAGAGGTTATCCGAATGGGCAATGCCGACGCTGACGGAGGCAAAGACCTGGCGATCCTCAATTTGGAAGGGCAGGGACAGCACGGCCTTAATCTGATCGGCAATGGTTTGGGCCTGCTGTACGGTCTTGACGCCGTCGAGCAAAATGCTAAACTCATCCCCGCCCAGGCGAGCAAAAATATCCGTCTTGCGAATACAGGGCCGCAGGCGCTGGGCCATCTGAATCAGGAGCTGGTCCCCGGCATTATGGCCAAGGCTGTCATTGACCAGCTTGAAATGGTCCACATCCAGAAACAGCACGGCAAACAAATTCTCCGGCGTCTCCAGGCGCTGGCGCAGCTGGGTCATGAAATAGGTGCGATTGAGCAGTCCCGTCAGCGGATCGTAGAGGGCCTGGCGCTTGAGCTGCTCCTCCGTATGGCGACTCTGGGCCGCGAGCGTGGCCAGGTGGGTGGCCGCCCGAATCAACTGCTGGTGGAACATCGTCGGTCCGCAAGGCACGGTATGGGCGATCGCAAAGACCCCCAAAATATCCCCCGCCTGGGAGAAGAAAGGTGTGGCCCAGAGGGATCGAACCCCCCGCACCAGGGCAAATTCCTGGAGACGTCCCCAGGTTTCATCCTCGGCCACATCCTCTGAAAGTACCGCACTGCCTTCCCGCAGGGCCAACGCGCAGGCACCGATCGGCTCTTCGAGCAGATTAATCTCCTCCATGGCCGATCGCCAGTCATCGGGCATATTCGGCGCGGCGATTGCCTCCATGCGGGTGCCCGTTTCATTCAGCAGCATGATCGAGCATAGGGACCCCGGCGCCTGCTCCTCTAGCTGCAAACAGAGGCCCGTAAAGACTTCGCACAATTCTGTCCCCGAGGCCACCTGCTCCAAAATCTGGCTCTGGGTCTGCAATAAACTCTCCGCCTGCTTGCGCTCAATGGCGATCGCCAGCATCTCCACCACATTTTGCAAAAATTGCACCGCTTCGAGATCAAAGCAAATTGGATCGGGCGTATAGACTTCCAATAGGCCTAGGGTTGCGATGGAATTGTGAATCAATAGACCAATCCCATTAAAATCAGCCCGAGGCAGCATCGGCATGAGGCGAGAATCCGAAGGCCCCTCACAGCTGCGACAAACCACCATGGTTCCCGCACGGCCAGCAGGCTCTTCACCCAAGGCTGCGTAAAGCTACTGACCTCCACCTGGCGCCCTGGCATCAGCGCTCCGACCACCGCCACCTGGCGTAGGGTCGAACCATCGGACAGCACCTGCCATAGGCGCGCGTAGGGAATATGGAGGGTCTGGGCGATCATCTGGGCCGTAATCCGAAACAGGTCCTGCAAATTCATGCCCGAGAGCGCCTGCTGACCGAGACTGGTTACTGCTGCCTGGCGCTCGGCC
Organism: Alkalinema sp. RU_4_3; assembly: GCA_012031975.1. Taxonomy (GTDB): domain Bacteria; phylum Cyanobacteriota; class Cyanobacteriia; order Leptolyngbyales; family Leptolyngbyaceae; genus JAAUSA01. The sequence continues at coordinate 7,220 of JAAUSA010000073.1, forward strand.
CGAATGAAGGCCTCATGGTTCCCACCGGGATGCTGAGGGTTGTAACTATTGCGCTGTAGGGGTTCTAGGGAAGTGGACACGGGAGGGAACGAGTTAGGGGACAACTGAGCCATTGGTGACACCATAGACTGGGACAACGGCTGGGGCGTGGAATTTTCGCGTAGCATTGAATCTCAAGGTGGGATAAATCTGAGTATTACAATCTCTATGTCCGACGGGACATATCAGCCCTGAATCCGGATATCACTGCCTTAGGCAATGAATGTTGCTAAATAAACCCCTAGCAATCTCAACCACTCAAGCCATCAACTGCATCGAAACTGACAGTTGATCACTCAAAATTTCACCTGACACCCATTACATAGTCCAACTGTAGTGATCAAAATTGGTGAATCATAACCGTGCATCCACGGTTAACCTGAAGGCAAATGGGGGGTTATCTCCCAAAAGAAGGGCAAAAACATGTATTTTTCTGGCGAGAATAAATTAGATCTCTACCAGGAGGGAGCAGCTAAATTCGTTTTAGGGGAGGCATTCTATCGAGAAAGTAGTCGCATTTCCCGAGATTTGGGGGTGCTGGTGGCCCAGGTGTATCGTCAGCGCGCGGGGCGGCTGCGGGTGCTCGATGGTATGAGTGGAGCGGGGGTGCGATCGCTGCGCTACGCCCTAGAGGCTGAGGCAGATTTTGTCTGGGCCAATGAGGGCAACCCGGACCTGGGCGATCGACTCCAGCAAAATCTAGCGGCCCTGCCAGCGGATCGCTATTGCCTGAGCCACCGATCCCTAGAGCAGCTTCTGGGGGAGCGAACCATAGAAAAAGACTATTTTGATCTGATCGATCTCGATGCCTTTGGCAGTCCCCTGGTCTTTCTCCAGGGCGCCCTGCGATCGATCCGCTACGGGGGCCTCCTATATCTGACCAGCACCGACGGCCGCAGCATCTCGGGCCAACTGCCGGAGCAGAGCCTGCGTCAGTGGGGTGCCTGGATCCGCTCCCATCCAGCGGTGCAGGAACAGGCCCTCCGCCTCCTTCTGGGCGCCGTGGTCCAGCAGGCCGCCCTCATGGGCCTGGGGATTGAACCAGTCTTCTCCCTCTACCGAGGCCAGGTCTACCGCGTTATGGTCCGGGTCCTGGGAAAACAAAATTGGCAAACCGATCAATCATCCGGATTCCTCGGCTACTGCCACAGCTGCGGCAACTTTCAAACCCTCGCTTGGCGGCAGTTAGGCCAGGCGGTCTGCGACTGTACAGGGCGCTACCTCAGCGTCAGTGGTCCCCTATGGCTGGGGCCATTGCACGGCGTTGATTGGCTCACAGCCATGGGTTCCCTGGCCCAGGAACATCACTGGGACAGCACCGCCGCACTGATCCAAACCATGCAGGCCGAAACCCCGCTCCCCCCCTATTACTACCCCCTCGGAGAGATCGGTCGCCGGGGCAAAATGGACCTGCCTAAGCGCGATCGCCTGATCCAAGCCCTGATCCAAGCTGGCTACCAGGCCAGCCCCACCCACATTCACTCCGAAGCAATCAAAACCAATGCGCCCTTTCCCGACTGCATTGCACTCGCCCAGACCCTAAGCTAAGACAGCAAACCCCTAAACGCCGTCTCCTGGGCCACCTGCTTGCCTTCATTGAGCAGATAGTCGTGGAAGACCATGGCGATCGCCGAGAGCTGTTTGCCCGAGGGGTACATCACGTACCAATGGCGCTGAATTGGGAAGTTCTGCACATCTAAGATCGCCACATGGCTATTGGGACCATCGAGGGCCAGGGTATGCTTCGACAGCACAGAAACCCCCAAGCCTCCGGCCACGGCCTGCTTAATCGCCTCATTGCTACCAAGATCGAGCTTCACCTTCAGGGCCAGACTATGGGACTCAAACATCCGCTGGACCTCTTTGCGGGTGCCCGATCCCGGCTCCCGCATAATAAACGGCTCCTGGGCCAACCTTTCCAAGGTAATATTCTTCTCCTTGACCAGGGGATGCTCCCGCGAGGCCAGCACCACCAGGGGATTCTCTAGGAACGGCTGAACAGTCACATCAATGTCTTCTGGGGGCTGGCTCAAAATATAAAGGTCATTTTGGTTGGTGAGGAAGCCATCGATGATGTGCTGGTGGTTCGTCACCGATAGGGAAATATCAATACCGGGGTAGCGCTGACAAAAAGGCCCCAGTATTCTGGGGATCACATATTTGGCCGTCGTCACCACAGCAATCCGCAGAGTGCCCTGCTTGAGCCCCTTTAAATTGGCCACCGTGATCTCAAATCGAGAAATCCGCTCAAAAATATCCTGGCAGGCCTCATACAGCTCCTTCCCGGCCTGGGTGAGATAGAGTTTCTTGCCCACCTGCTCAAAGAGGGGCAGGCCCACGGTGCGCGACAACTGCTTCACCTGCATCGATACCGTCGGCTGAGTTAAGAAGAGCTCCTCCGCCGCCCGCGTAAAGCTGTTATGACGAGCCACCGCCGCAAAAACTCTCAGTTGGTGTAATGTCGCATTTTGCATGCGCTAGGCCTCATAAATGATCTTCGGATTAAACGTAACTGTGTATACAACTTATCAGATCCATAGGCCTCTATCTATGCAAAGTATTACTAACAAAGGTTACTACCTATGAATTTTACGGTATTATACGTTATTAAGAGCGTATGCTCCCTTCCAATCAGCGCTCCATGGAAAAGTGCCCGGTTAGAAGGCTGCAGGATGAGGGCCTTAAAGGTTTATTCCCGACTGTTAAGTCTTGGAGGAAGCCCCTGGGAAAGCCTTTCCTAAGCCTTGCCCATGGGCTTCATGGAGCGCTTTTTTAGACTGCATCTAGGTTTATAAATCCAATGTCTACAAAAAACAAATCGTTCACATAGAAGTATATCAATCCTCTTCTGTGAACGATAAATATCTAGGTTAAGATGGGATTAAGCATTATGCATGGCTAAGCAATGCATAGAACCCATCAATTATGGCCCAAGCAATTATGGTCTAAAGCAATACCGACTGAGTTCATTCACAAGGGGATTGGCCTGGGCCGAACTGGCGTTTCGATTGCCTGCCATTTGACTGAACATGGTGGCAAAGCGGGACTGAAGATTTTGGAGCTTACCGTCACTGAGGGAGAGCGATCGAATGGTCGCCGCCTTACGGCTATAGAAATTTCCATCCATATTTCGAGAATCAACCACGACTTCAAATAGGACTCGACATTGGGTCTGCTTGGACGCTGTGCCCTGGGCCAGGACAGACCTTGCGTTTAAAGAAATCAAAACATTAGCCGAAATCACGCCACACAGGGGAAAAAATACAAACAATGCTTTGCGCATAAAATCCCTGACTGAATCCTGAGTAAAAAGAACAACGAACGAAACACACGGGAGAGCACAATTAGCCTGAAACACTTAACCTAAAACGCAACGAATCCCATTCGCGATTGCAGGCAGCCGATACAACAGCTCATTGATGGATAAACTGTTACGGGCGGCGAGCCATGGACCACGGAAAAGCCGTTGTGCTTTTCATAAAGATAGCTAGAAAGATCCGAAAAATCCCTCAGCATTCCCACTCAATCATATTTTCAGGGAATATATTTACCCAGTTTTACGGAGATCAAACACCCCAGGGGGTGTCAACCCTGATAGGAACCCGGAAATTGTGAAGTATAATTTATGATCGCTGTGCCCTACGAATTGGTGGAATTGACGGCAATGGAGTATGGTGCCGTGGAGTGCTTTTGGCGGGAGTCCGATCGCGCCTTCACGGGCTACGTAGCGGAGGTTTGGTTCCTGGGGCGGCCCTGGGAATTTGCCCAGAAGTGGGCCAGGGTGGTGGGCTATCCAATTCGATCGCGGGCCACGGAGGACGGTCCGGGAAATTACATGGTCTCGGTGCCCGTGGCCCCTGGTTTTTAACTCCCATAGGCGGGATAATAGGGGGGTAATTTAGGTAATTCCTCCCGTGACGATTCCCCTACCAGCGCTTACCCATGAAACCCTTTGGGCCATCCTGCGGGATGAACTCGACGACGATACGGCCAATCAATTGGTCTGGTCTGCCCTGGGCTACCGCTGGACCGGGGAGCAATGGTCGGCCGAGTCCGTAGATTCAAGCTGGCGTGAAGCCTATCCAGAACCGCCTAACTTTATTGAAAGCCGCCCGGCCACGGTGAAATTGACACGATCGATCGCCCCGCAGCATAAGCAATTACTTAAGGAAGTCCTCGGATTTGGCGGCTACAAAATCGACGAATTAGTGCCCCGCAAAACCCGCCGGGCCACGATGGTCAACTGGTTACTGGGGTATATGCAGAATGGGGGCTGAGATTTATGGCTGGATCGATCGCGCCCTGATCTCTATCCACCGTGCTGGCTGGTTTCGGCAGGTGCGGACCCTTGACGGCCCCGGCCCGGTGATTGAAGTCGAGGGCAGGGCACTGATCAATTTTGCCAGCAATGATTATTTAGGCTTAGCCTCAGATCCCAGACTCAAGCAGGCAGCCATCGGGGCCATTGAACAGTATGGCACTGGCGCTACGGGGTCCCGGCTCGTCACAGGTCAGCGACCGATCCATCGCGAACTAGAGCGAGCCATCGCTGCCCTCAAAGGAACGGAGGATGCCCTGGTGTTTAGTTCTGGCTATGCAGCGAACCTGGGCACGGTTGGATCCCTAGTGGGTAAACGGGATCTGGTGCTGGGCGATCGCTATAACCATGCCAGCTTGAAAGCTGGCGCCCAGGTCAGCGGGTCATACTACCTCGAATATGGCCATTGTTCTGTGGAGAATCTAAAGAATATCTTAATAATTGAGCGATCTCGGTTCCAGCGTTGCTTAATTTTGACAGATACTGTGTTTAGTATGGACGGCGATATTTGTCCGTTGGTTGAAATTCTAGACCTCGCCGAGCAATTCGAAGCCATGGTGTTGGTGGATGAGGCCCATGGGACGGGGGTCTTTGGCGAGGGCGGCGGGGGATGCGTTGAGTATCTTGGCTGTCGAGGCCGCACCTTAGTCCAGATGGGGACCTTGAGTAAGGCGATCGGTGCCATGGGGGGCTATGTCGCGGGCACCAAACCGATGATTGATTTTCTGCGCAATCGGGCGGCTAGCTGGATCTATTCCACGGGCTATCGCCCGCTGACACCGGCGCCGCCCTGGCCGGTGTCAAGCTGATTCAAGCGGAACCCGATCGTCGAGCGCAGCTCTGGAAAAACCTAGGATTTTTACAAACATCCCTCGATCGGATGCCCCATCTCCATCGCATTCCCTCCGTATCCCCGATTGTCTGTCTGGGGTTTGACAGTGTGGAAACGGCGTTGCAAATGAGCGATCGCCTCAAGGCTGGCGGTATTTTCGCCCCTGGGATCAGGCCACCTACGGTGCCCACTAGCCGGGTCCGCCTGACGGTCATGGCCACCCACAGCCAGGCACAATTGGAACAGTTGGTTGAAGTTTTAGATCAGCTGGCCGATCGCTCAATATTCACGAAATAGCGATGTTTGACAAACTGGTAGAGGTGGCGAATCCACTGGTAGGAAAGGGCAACAAAGATGATTGGGGCAAGCCATTTCAGGTAGGGAATATTGATCCCCAGACGAGAAAGGCCAAGCAGCAGCGCATCATCTAATAGACTGACTAAAAACAGTAGCACCTGGATCACCAAGGTCCGCTGTCCGCCCGTGTTTTCAGCTAAATCTTCACTGGGGAGCACATCCAATATTGGACTGTCCGTTAGGGTTGGCTCTAGGGATTGGGGGAGAAGTCCCAGAATCTCAAGGTCCATAGATAGGTCGAGCAGCTTTAGCTACTGTTGAAAGGGAAACAATGAAAGAGCCAATTAATTTTCCTGGCCTGTTCTCTAAATTAAAGCGCGAACCCCTCAGAAATGACAGGCGGTGATGAGTCTTAAGGTTTGGACATGTTTCGCTACATTTGCTGGGGCAGCCTGCTTGGTATAGTAAAACGTCGCATAGATCAATTGATCGATCGGATCTTTTTATATGAAACGGGCTGCTTGGTTTCCCTATTTTTCGCTGCTGCTATGGGTGTTGCCCCTGGTTCTGATTAGGAGCGGACAACAAAGTCTGATGGCCCATGATGAGGGCATCTATGCCGTCCAGGCCAAGGCGATTTTAGAAACGGGGAATTGGCTGGCGCCCCAATGGGCCGGGGAAGTGGGCTTTGACCGGACGATCGGCATCCAGTGGTTAATGGCCCTGGGCTATCAGCTATTGGGTCTGGGAGAAGAGGCGGTCCGGCTGCCCAGTTCCATGGCCTATGTGTTGTCCGCGCTGCTGCTGCTGCGGATTGGCCGTCTGACGATCGGCGATCGGCTCGGCTGGCTGGGCGCGGCGATTTTTGCGGTGGTGCCCTTGGTGGCCCACTATGCCCGCCTGGGCACCCAGGATATGGTGCTGGTGGGTCTGGAAGTGGTGGCGGTCTGGGCCTTACTAGAGGGCGAACGCCTCGGACACAGGTCCTGGTGGCCCCTCGTCACGGGCGTGATGTTTGGCTGGGTTTTTTTGATCAAGGGGTTTATGGTGCTGCCTGCGGCGGTGGCACTGTTGCCCTATCTCTTGTTCGCCCACCGTCGCCATGGCCACCTAGCCAACCCCTGGCTCTATCTCGGGGGACTCCTGGGCCTCGTCCCGGTGGTCGGCTGGCTCTGGGCCTCCATCGGCCTCTATGGCACCGATCGCGTCTGGGGCTCACTCTTCGGCAAACTCCTCCACCTCAGGGGCCAAACCTACCAGGGGGCTGGGCCACTGTATTACTTCTGGAATATTCCGGCCAATGGATTTCCCTGGGCGATCTTAGGGGCGATCGGCGGGGGATTGATCTGGGGCAAATCGCGGGATTATCGTATGTTGCTGGTGGGTGGACCGCTGTTGCTATTCCTTGAGCTCTGCCTGTTTGGCACGAAGACGCCCTACTATCCCTGCAACTGATGCCGGGTCTGGCCCTCATGTCCGCCGTCGCCGTGGACGAACTGCGCCAAAGGGGGCTGCGCTGGGTGATGGCGGGTCTCGGGCTGCTGGTGCTGGGCGCGGCGGCTATTCTGGGCTTTGGCTGGGTCCATCTGCCCTCCGAATGGGCCAGTCTACGCTGGGGACTATGGGGCACCCTGGTTGTGCTGGGGGTGAACTGGTTGGCGGCGGGCTGGCGGGGGGCGATCGCCGCACCTGGCTAGTGGGCCTCTTGGCGGGGCCTTGGTTTGTGGTGTTTTCGCTCAATGCCATGGGTCTATGGGGCAATTTTTCCGGGGAAGTGAAGGCCTTTACCAACCAAATTGCTCGGGAAGGTCCGGCTTGCACCGTCAATTTCGTTGTCGATGAATCCCAACTCAGTCGCCGTCACAAAAAAGAATATTTGTTGCTGAATTTTTACCTGCCCAGCCTTGGGACCTACGTCGATCGCCCACCCCCATCCTTAGAAGGTTGCTGGCTGATCGACCCCAACTGGGCTGGGCAACTGCCTCCAAATCTCGGCAAAGAACTCTCACCCAAGGGCTGGCGCTGGGTTCGTTCGCCTGTCAAGAGCGATCGCCCCACCCCAATCCTAAATTGACAGCACAAATTTACTGTAGTATGATGTGTTACACATCCAAAACGGCAGCCAGCTATGTATGCTTTTCTGTCATACCTCAGCCATATCCTAGACATGGGAGCGCTATGGCCATGGGTTAGAGTTAAGAATGCTTAGGGTGATTGCCTGTGATTAATCTCTGGATGACGGCTACCCGTACGGTGATTGGGGCGATGACCTCACTCGCTGCTTTGGGTAACTTCTGGGATGATTGGTTGCATTGGATCATTCACCTGCTTCAGGTTTGACTCGTCTACCTACATTTTAATGGGGGTGTTGAATAATGGTTCTCGCTTCTAATAGGCTTCGATTACGCACTTTACTTCTTCTGCCGTCTGTAGTAGACTAAGTCGAAGTCGATTCGAGTTTGATTTTGTTGCCTCGGTATTATTAATCGGTCTTCCCCGGATTGGCTGCTTGGCTCAGCTCTTTTACCTTTCGCCCGTGGGCTGCGATTTTTAATTTCCGTATCTTGAGCTTTAGTCATTGCATCTTCTGTTGCTGGTAATTGGTATCTACTAATTCTCAGTGGTGTTGTTTTGCTGTTCATAGTCTCGTGGAAAGATGATTTTTAATTTGGAACTTTTTCCGTAATTAGCTGTCTTGCTCTTGTAGTTGTCTTTATGGCTATTGCTGTCGGCTTCGATTGCGGCATCTGAGGTTTCTAGGCCTTTGTTGAAATTGCCTGGGGAACTTTTAGGATGTTCGGTCCGTCGGGAGGGATAGAGGTGTTGTTCACTTTTGAGAAGGGGGTCAGGTAGAGATGGCAAATACTCAACCGAAATCTGGTGGTTATAGTCCTGATATGGTCCGCACCTATCTGCATGAAATTGGCCGTGTGCCGATGCTGACCCATGAACAGGAGATTATTTTTGGCAAGCAGGTCCAGAAGATGATGGAACTGCAGGCAGCGCGCGAAAAGCTGGCTGCCCAACTGGGCCATGAGCCGACCCATGCTGAGTTCGCGGCTGCCGTGAAGTTGACGGAGACGGCGCTCAAGCAGATTCTCGATCGCGGTCGCCACGCCAAGCAGCGGATGATCGAGGCCAATTTGCGCCTGGTGGTGTCGATCGCCAAGAAGTACCAGAAGCGCAATCTAGAGTTTCTCGACCTGATTCAGGAGGGGTCCCTGGGGCTGGAGCGGGGGGTGGAGAAGTTTGACCCGATGCGGGGCTACAAGTTCTCGACCTATGCCTACTGGTGGATTCGCCAGGCGATTACGCGGGCTATAGCCCAGCAGAGTCGGACCATCCGCCTGCCCATCCATATTACGGAGAAGCTCAATCGGATTAAGCGTACCCAGCGGGAGCTGGCCCAGACCCTAGGCCGCAGCCCCAATGCCAATGAAGTGGCCGAGGCCCTAGAGCTGACCCCCGAGGAAATTCGGGAATACCTGGTCCTATCGCGCCAGCCCGTCTCCCTGGACCTGCGGGTGGGGGACAACCAGGATACGGAGCTCCAGGATCTGCTTGAAGATGATGGTGATTCGCCGGAGACCTACACGACACGTCAATTGCTCCGTCAGGACCTGGGCAATCTTCTGGCCGAACTGACGCCCCAGCAGCAGATTGTTTGACCCTGCGGTACGGTCTGGGGGATGAAAAAGAGATGTCCCTGGCCAAGGTGGGCGTACGTCTCAACCTCAGTCGGGAGCGCGTCCGACAGTTGGAGCGCCAGGCCCTAGAACACCTGCGTCGTCGTAAGGCCATGGTACGGGAATATATGGCCAGCTAGGCCGTTCTACCCGGTGCTTAATAATACGTAACCCTTTGTCCAAACTGTGATGAAGGGTTTTTATTTGGGCAAAATAAAATCTATCACTATGCAGTTATGAAGCAATGCTTCCTGGGGTTAGACGTTTTGTGAGGGCAAGACAACATTATGGCTAGAGGTATTGAGGGACTCAGATTGTTACGAAAAATAGCCTAATAATGGGCGAGCATTAAGTTTTTGCCGGGTTTCTTGGTCTATCTTTAGCTTTCCGATAGAGTGAAACAGTGGTGGTCAGATTTTAGACTGTCACTGTACGGATGAAGCACGTAGGGAAAATATGATTCGATAGTTATATGGAGAATTTTATGTTCCTGCGAGCCATGGGATTCGGTGTTTCGGATTCTACGGAGGCTAGGTTCATTTTGTAGCCTTGGCTTCAGACAGTCGATCGAATTTATCGAGTTTTCGGGAATTCGGTGAGGCGACGCTGTAGTTATGGCCTGCGGTGAGTTGAACGTTCCTGTTGATGGCTCTGTTGCGATATATGGCAACAGTTTTGCATAAGTTCCCCAAAATGCTACGTATTTCTCTCTATACGTTTCATCCCTGCCCGTTACCTGGAGGCTTCCCATGAGTGCAGTATCAACCATTGCCCAAGCAATTATTCAGAATAAGTCACTGCGGTTGGTTTCAGGGATTGCGACCTTGGTTTTGCTGGCGCCAGCCGCTTTGGCAGCTCCGGCTGATGCGCGGGGATCGCAGACAGGCAAGGAAGTCCAAACCAGCTTAATGGCGGATGGGGTCTATGTATATGGCCAAAGTGAGAAGCGCGATCAGGTGGGTCACACTTACTTTGTCTTTGAGGTGAAGCGGGGATCGCTGACGGGTGCCTTGTATGCGCCGCGATCGTCCTTTGACTGTGCCTACGGCCAGGTCCAAGCGGGTGAGTTGGCGCTCAATGTCATAGACAGCTACGAGAAGAAGAGCTATCCCTTTGAAATTGCCCTCGATCGCTCCTCCACCGTCGCATCCCGGAATGGTGTGGCGGCGCCGGTGTCTCTGCAGGGGTTTAAGAAGGTTGAGGGCGTGACGGCGGGCGATCGGGCCATGCTGAAGTCCTGTAAGGCCACGGCTTCGGTGAAGTCGCCTGGCTAGAAGTTTGTTACGAGTTTTCCTCTCTATAGATGGAAGCCCAGGGTTTGCCTGGGCTTTTTATTTGGGGTTTAGTTGATGCGTTTTTCGAGGTACTGGCCGATCATTTGCTGTTCTCCGGCGCGGGAAATGATTGTCTGACGGGTGCGGTATCTTGTGCCGATCAGTTTGACTTCTTCTTCAAAGACCGAGCTGTTGTATTCGGTCCGCAGGGTCATGGTGTCAGGATTTGTAAAGGTGACCCTGGCACTGACGGGATCGGTGGTGGCAAAACCGCGATCGCGATACAAGATATTCCCCTTGGCCCCAAATAGGGTCCGGCCCTTGGACATCTGCTTGCCCAAAATTGAGTTCTGACTGTCCCAGGTGACTTCAGCCCCGCAGGTGAGGACTTCTAGATCGTTAAGCTTGTGCAGTTCGGCCAACTGGATCAGTTCGGCATTGCCGGGGGCCAGGTAGCGTACGGTAATGGCGCTGACCATCTCCTGGACTTTGCCCTCGGGTAGCGTGTAGTAGCGACGCTCGGAGGACCATGAACCCTGGGAGTTTTGGAAGAAGCGGGCAATGAGTTCGTCGAGGCTGGTCAGGGAAAGGGTCTGGATCACGGGCAGTTCTCCTCTCTAGGATAAATATTCGTCAATATTGCTGAACGCAAACAAACCATTCTGTTCAAAGGGAACAAGGTTCGCTAGTAACAAAACGCCACTAGTTGTTACTATTCTTAATATAGATGATTTCTCTGGGGGTTGGGAAGATGGGGGATCAGCAGATTTTGCAGGTGGAGGGGCTGGAAAAGTCCTACAGGATTAAGAAGGACTGGATCAGGGCGGTGCGATCGGTCTCCCTAGATCTGTCGGCTGGGGAGGTGCTGGCCTTCCTGGGACCCAACGGGGCGGGCAAAACTACGAGTATCAAGATGATGGCGGGGTTGGTGCGGCCCGATGGGGGTAAGGTGCGCATCCTCGGGGGGGATCCGCACCGCGAGGCACCAGTGCTGCGCCATGTGGGGGCGGTCCTGGAGGGCAATCGCAATCTCTACTGGCGACTGACGCCGGAGGAGAATCTGGAGTATTTTGGGGTGCTGCGGGGGCTGTCTCGGCGGGTGGCCCGGTCGCGGGGCCGGGAACTGCTCGATCGCTTTGAGCTGAGCCACAAGCGGAATGCGGTGGTCCAGCAATTATCGCGGGGGATGCAGCAGAAGGTGGCGATCGCCGTGGCTTTGGTCCATGATCCGAAGTTGATTCTGCTGGATGAACCGACCCTCGGTCTGGATGTGGAGGCGACAATGGTGGTGAAGCGGCTGGTGCGGGAAATCGCGGCGGAGGGGCGGGGGATTATTCTGACGACCCACCAGTTGGATGTGGCGGAGGAGCTCTCCGATCGGGTGGCGATTATTAACCAAGGGTCGATCGTGCGGATGGCGCGGACCCAGGATTTGATTGCGGCATTTTCGGGGGGGCTGTATGAGGTGGTGATGGAGGATTTGCCGGAGGCGATCGCAGAGAAGGTGGTTGCCTTGGGGGCGTTGGTCGAAGGGAATACCATTCGCGTGCCGGAAACGGACTTGCTGTATGGAGTGTTGGATATTGTGCGACCTGGGGTGATTCTTTCGGTGTCGAGGCAGCAGGCGAATTTGACGGATATTTTTCTTGAACTTGTGCAGGGGGATCGGTAGATGTTGGAACAGTTTTTAGCGGAATTAAAGCGGGCTTGGATTCAGTTTCGGCGCTATCCGGGGGAGGCGATCGGCGGTATCTTTATTATTACGTCGGTGTTTTACGGCCTGTTTTTGAGTGCGAAGTATATTGCGGGGCCAGGGTTGAATTTTGGCGATCGGTTGGATGCAGTCATTGTGGGCTATGGGCTGTGGACGTTGGTGACGTTTGTGCTGTTTGATATTGCGGGGAATTTGCAGAGTGAGGCGCAGACGGGAACCCTGGAGCAGTTGTTTTTGTCGCCCTGGCGGGCGAGTCGAGTGTTTTTGCTGCGGGCGATTGCTAATTTATTTGTGCAGATGCTATTACTGTCTTGCATTGTGACGTTGATTATGACGCTCACGGGGCGGTTTTTAAGTTTCCCAATCACGTTGATTCTCCCGTTGTTTGCGGTACTGCTGGGGGCCTATGGGTTGTCGTTTGCCATGGGGGCTTTGTCGCTGCTGTTGAAGCGGGTGCAGCAGATTATTGCGATCGTGCAGTTTACGCTGTTGTTTTTGCTGACGGCTCCAACGGAGGAATGGACTGGGGTGGGGCGGATCGTGGGCTTTTTGCTGCCGATGAGTGGGGGTGCGGGGGTGTTGCGGGATTTGATGGCGCGGGGTGGGGATCTCGATTGGGGGCGGTTGGGATTGGCGCTGTTGAATGGGGTGGTTTATTTTAGTTTGGGGTTGGGGTTGTTCGGCTGGGCGGAGCGGTATGCGAAGCGGTGGGGGAAGTTGAGCGGGTATTAGGGAAGACTATGGGTTGTCCGATTGGGTTTGTGGCTTGTGATCGATGCCGACCGATACAGCCTTAGCCATTCGGGTGCCGCATCGAGTGGTATGGTTGGCGTCTGGGCAAAATCTTGATCATATTTTCATCGGATTAGATCTAGAATAGAGGGGTCGTTCAACTCGTCTTAGAAAGCGACTATGGTTCAAACCCTTGCCGTCACTGACCATATCACTAGTCTCGCCGAAGCCGAAGAGCTTCTGGGGATTTCGCCCAGTCACGATCCAGCCTTTTTCTCAGAATGGACGATCGATCTCCCCTCCCTCACCGATGCCCAACAGCAACGCCTCGATCAAATCAAACAGCGTTATTTATACCATCGTCAATATGGACATTTGCTTGAAAATGCCGTTAACTTTCTAGTCATTTCTCCAATCCTTGAGCTGGCTGGATTTTACGATCCACCGTTTCATTTGCGATCGGAGGTCTCCGTAAAGTTTGAGCTTGAGGATGAGGATGAAACGGTCTATAAGGGCCGGATTGATGCGTTGATTGTGCAGGCGGACCTGTGGATAATTTTGGTGGAGGCGAAACGCACTTCGTTCAATATGACGCTGGCTTTGCCCCAGGCGTTGACCTATTTGGCAACAGCTAGACCGTCGATGCCTCGGTATGCCTGGGTGAGTAATGGGGAATATTCGATGTTTGTGAAGCTCGATCGCGGGGAGTATGCTTTGTCTGATGATTTTTCCCTGAATCGGCGACGGAATGAATTGTATGATGTGCTGCGAATTCTCGATCGGTTGAAGGGTTAGGGGTTGGATGGGGCGATCGAATTTCGGGGATTGGCTTACTTTTTCTTTGGATGGTTTCTCGTTTCTCCACGGGTGTAGGGCGAAGCATTCGGGAGAGTATTTTCTGTTTTCTGGATGGTTTTCTAGCCGAATGCTTCGCCCCTACGATGCGCTACAACGGACTGTTTCGGTATATCTCTTCTTGCTTTTTTATTCTGCCTTTCTTACAAAATGCTCCAACAGCTCCCGTGGATTAAACCGATCGCGTCCGTCGATCTGCTGGAGTATGTAGCGATCGAGTCCGTGGATTGCCTCTAGTTCTATCCGATTCTGTTGATGCTTTCACCCCGAGGAACATAACCATTCATAGACCCTGCAATCAGTAAGTTATGAAGCCAGTTCTCGTGATAAACAAAGCCATTGAGTTCACCAAAAGGAGA
>JAAUSA010000294.1 GCA_012031975.1 Alkalinema sp. RU_4_3
CCAGCCGAGTCAATCGTAAGATCTTGGCCCACACTTTGTGCTGCTGGCTCAACCACAAGCTGGGAAGGGAGTTGCTTCAGTTTGACGGGCTGATTTGTGATGCCTGAAAAAGTTGCACATCGCCTTGACTATGCACTTTCTTGCATATAGTATGAGTATATACGCAAAGTTGCATATGCATAAAGTTGACTACTTAGCAGAGGTCTCCCATGAATGGACTGACAACCCCTCAAAAGACATACCAATGGCCACTTACAGGCATCAACTGGAGAGAAGTGGCCCTCGCCTACAAGACATTCCTCGGCAGTGCCAGCACCGGGATTCACCATATTCTCCGAGCCCAGCGACGCAGTGTTTGGCAGCAGTGGGTGAACCGCCGCTTGGCCCGGCAGGCTGATCATCTGCGCGGACGGACCATCGCGATCGATCTCGACCAGCTCATCCAACTGCCCCCCGATACCCTAAGGCGGCACCTACGCCCGTCACATGATTAGTCTCGGGCTTGATCCCCAGGCATTTGTCACCACCGAAGATAACTGGCTCGATCAGCGCGCGGCGATCGGCCATGATATTTTCCATGTGATCGCGGGCTATGATGCCAGCCCAGTTGGGGAGTTTGGGGTGGCGGCCTTTACCCTAGTGCAGTACAGGGATCTATTGAATGTGTTTGTTTTATCGTTTGTGCCGATCAGCTTGACCAATCCTCTGTGGACATTTCCTTTATTACGGGCCTTAGTGCGGGGTTTTCGCATGGGGCGGGCGAGTAAACCCGTTGTGGCCTATGCCGTGGAGGACAATTGGGCCAAACCCCTTTGGGCTGTGCGGCAGGAACTCGGGATTGCTAACTATTTCGCGCGGAGAAAGTAATGGATCGACGGATTGCTGCCGATTTTGTACTGATCGGTATATATTAACCAATGATGACTCTTCCTTCAGCAGAGAGAAAGCAGTCATGCTCGAAGGGGGCTGATCAAACCTTTAATTTATGGAGTGTAATGGGCATGTTTGCAGGTCACAACTCGAAATTCTGGGACGATCGGTGGTTTGCGTAAAGCCGACTTGTCCGATCATGTATTTCTGGTGAATTCTGTACCCCACGCATGGCTCTTCCCACACATGGCCGCGATCGTCCATAGTGGTGCTGCTCCATTTGATCGAGGTTTGGCCTATGTTGGTGTCATGTTTGAAAAAGAGTTTAAGGGCCAGCAGGTTCCTAATCCTCCTCCAAAAGAACTTTCTGAACAACAGCTTTCGGATATATTTTTTGCAACAGAACGTTATGGTGGTGGTAAGTATCTTTATCATCGCAATGGATTCGTAGAATATGGACGGTTGCCAGAAGCTTTGTGCATTGAAGGCCAATATTATGATGAAATTCTGATGATTAAGCCGATGAAGACAATTGCATAGGCCTGCTATGGACTATGCCAGCTTCTTCTGCCAAAAGAGAGCCTGGCCTATCTCCGGGTCCAATTCATAGCCCGAAAACCCCACCGATCGATAGGCCGACTGCGCCACAGCATTACCCTCCAAAACCTCCAGGGTCAGCTTACAGGCCCCAATATTCTCGGCGATCGTCTCCACCTCCCAATACATCTTCTTAAACAAGCCCCGCCCTCGGTATTCCTTGGACACCACCACATCATGGATATTCAGCAACGATTGGGCGGCAAAGGTCGAAAACCCCTCAAAGCAGTTGATTAATCCCGCAGGCTGCCCGTCCACAAAAGCCAATACCCCATGGAAAGTCGGTCGATCGCGCAGCCGCCCCACCAAATTCGCCAAGACAAACTCAGACAGCGGCGCACCCCCACCCATCGGATCTAAGGCATAGTCGTTTAGTAGTTTTAGAATGGCCAACCCATGGCTATTCTGGGTCAAATCTACGCGTACAATTTCTTCCATTTCATCCTCGAAAAATTAATATCATGGTAATTTACCAGAAACAACTGTAAATTTTTATCAATTATTTCTGGGCGATCGCCATACAGCACCTGCGGCTCTGTAGATATTGATGATATTGCGGTTGTATTAGATGTCAGTTTAGCTATGATGGGAGAGAAGCATTGTCCGATTAGATTTGATGACCTTAACCAGACTACGGTATTTGATAAACTAATGTGCTCTGCGATACTCCCATGAAAAAATCTTAATTCTATCGGCTAATCCGAAGCGTACGGATCAATTGCGTCTTGATGAAGAAGTACGGGATATTGAACTGGGCTTGGAGCGATCGCGGCGGCGGGATCAGTTTGAGATCAAGACGAAGTGGGCGGTGCGATGGGAGGATGTGCGGCGGGCGGTGATGGATATTGAGCCCCAAGTGGTTCATTTTTCAGGACATGGGGCGGGGGAACAGGGTTTGGCGATGGAGGATGCCTCTGGACAGATGCAATTGGTGACGCAGGAAGCATTAGCACGATTATTTAAGTTATTTAAAGATTCGACGGAATGTGTGGTGCTGAATGCCTGCTACTCGGAGGTGCAGGCGGTGGCGATTCATGAGCATATTGATTGTGTGATTGGGATGCGGAGTGCGGTGCAGGATTCGGCGGCAAAGGAGTTTGCGGTAGGGTTTTATGATGGTTTGGGAGCAAATTATTCCTATCAACGTGCCTTTGATTTGGGTTGTTCGGGGGTGCTGAATGATACGGAGGCTGATAAACCAGTGCTGATGCTGAGGCAATCGCCATCTCTGGAAACGTTGTCGGTTTTGCCACTAGATCCCCTGTCCGTGGCTGACGACAGTATAGAGCTAGAGGAGCCGGATGGGATGGTGCCAGTGGAGTCGAGGTTTTATATCGATCGCCCCCCCATCGAGGTGGATTGCTATGAGCGGATTGTCAAGCCGGGAGCGTTGATTCGGATTAAGGGTCCGCGTCAGATGGGGAAGTCATCGTTGATGATTCGGGTATTGGATCAGGCACAGCAGCGGGGTTATCGGATTGCGAATGTGAATTTTCAGCGGGTGGATGGCGAGTATTTGACGGGTGGGGATGTGTTTTTCCAGTGGTTCTGTCGGTGCGTGGCGGAGGCATTGGATTTGCCCGATCGATTGGAGGAGACTTGGAAGGGAGCCATGGGAGCGAAGCATCGGACGACGAAGTATTTTGAGAAGTATTTGTTGCCGAACTGTGATAAGCCGTTGGTGTTGGCTTTAGATGAGGTCGATCAGGTGTTTCCCTGCGAGGAAATTGCCAAGGACTTTTTTGGGTTGCTGCGGTTTTGGCATGAGCAGAGTAAGTATGATGTGCTCTGGAAGAAGCTGCGGCTGGTGATTGTGCATTCTAAGGAGGTGTATATTCCGCTGGATTTGAATCAGTCGCCGTTTAATGTGGGGTTTGCGGTGGAGCTGCGGGAGCTGAATCCGGAGCAGGTGCGATCGCTCATTGAGCGCCATGGGCTGCAATGGCAGGAATCTCAGGTGGCGGCGCTAATGCAGCTCTTGGGAGGGCATCCTTATTTGCTGCGGGTGGCGTTGTATCAGTTGGCGAGGCAGCGGATCACCTTTGAGCAGTTGGTGCGGGAAGCGCCGACGGAGGGGGGACTGTATGGGGAGCATTTGCGGCGGCATCTGTTGAATTTGGAGTCAGAGCAGGGCCATGGGTTGCCAGCGGCGATGCAGCGGGTGATGCGATCGACGCAGCCAGTCCAGATTGGGACGACGGAGGCGTTTAAGTTGGCGAGTATGGGGCTGGTGAAGTATAGCGGCAATGCGGTGGTGCCGCTCTGTGAGCTATATCGGCAATACTTTAGCGATCGCTTGGTGTAGGAGGATTTATGACTAGCTTTCCACAGGATACGGTTGATTCATTTCATTATCACATTGGCGGGGGCGGGGTGCCAGCGGATTCCTTGGCCTATGTGAAGCGATCGGCGGATGATCAGTTGTATGAGCTGTTGCAGGCGGGGGGAATATTGCTATGTGCTGAATGCGCGGCAGATGGGTAAGTCGAGTTTGCGGTTGCAGACGATGGCGCGGTTGCAGGCGGCGGGGGTGGTTTGTGGGGCGATGGATTTTAGTGTGGCGGGGGGCGATGGACCAGGAGTGGTATTTCTGGATTGTCGATCGGTTGGCGACGGAGTTTAGGTTGAATGATGGGGCCTGTGCGGATTGGTGGGAGGCGCAGGGGCGATTGCCTTTGGCGGCGAGGTTTGTCAGATTTCTACAGGCGGTGGTGTTGGCGCAGGTGCCGGGACGGATTGTGATCTTTTTGGATGAGATTGATACGACGCGGAGTTTGGATTTTACCGATGACTTTTTTGCGGCGTTGCGGGAGTGTTATGAGCGGCGATCGACGGAGCCGGAGTTTCGGCGGTTAGCGTTTGTGCTGTTGGGGGTTTCGACGCCGTCGGATTTGATGGTGGATAAGGTGCGATCGCGTTTAATATTGGGCGGGCGATCGATTTGCAGGGGTTTCAGTTTGAGGAAGCGCAGCCTTTGTTGGCGGGGCTGGCGCGGGTGCCGGATGCGGCGGGGGCGTTGCGATCGATTTTGGATTGGACGGGGGGGCAGCCGTTTTTGACGCAGAAGGTTTGTCATTTGGTGCGGGAGGACAGGGAATCACGGTTTGGGACTTCGGCGGAGTGGGTGGATCATGTGGTGCGGACCCATGTGATTGAGAATTGGGAGATGCAGGATGAGCCGCAGCATTTGCGGACGATTCGCGATCGGATTGTGCAGGCGGATGAGGCGCGGCGGGGGGCGATTGTTGGGGGTTTGTCAGCAGGTTGTTGGGCGGGGGGAGTCGGTGGCGGCGGTGATAGTTGGGAGCAGGCGGAGTTTGCGGTTGTC
>JAAUSA010000295.1 GCA_012031975.1 Alkalinema sp. RU_4_3
GGTGGGACGGGCGGTTCTACCTTAGGGGGTGAGGTTGTTTTTGGAAGCAGCTTTTTTGCGGCGGGGGCGGGGGAGCTAGACTTTGGGGCGTTGTCGGTCAGGGGTTTGGGTTGGATGGGGTTGGGGGGACGGTGGCCGATCGCACAGGTTCGCCGCCTTCGACGACGACGAGGGATATTTTGACGCTTTGCTTGAGGGCTTTGGTGGCGGCTTTGCCGAGGGATTGGGCCTTGGTTTTGACGGTGGGGAGCATGCCTTTGGTGCGGACGGCGATTTTTAAGGCGTTGCCGTTGAGTTCTAGGAGGTAGCAACTGGCGGAGACGATGCCGCGTGTGGAGGCCAGATCGATTTCGCCCAGGATTTGCTGCCAGAGGCCCTGGAGTTCTGCACCGTCGGCGATGAAGGCAGTAGAGGGGGTTTCGGCTGGGGGGGCGGGGGCGGGTTCGATCGGTGTGGCGATCGGCGGTTCAAAGGCTGGGACAACGGGCTCCGGTTCCACAGGTGTTGCAGGCGTTGGAGTCGGGGCAGCGACAGGCGTTGCGATCGGGGCGGAAACAACCGCTGCGACGGGCGTTGTGACTGGGGCAGAAACCGCTGCTGCTGTGGGTTTGGCGATCGTTTGTTGGATGGTTTGGGTGGATGCAACAGTTTCGGGGGCGATCGCGCTAGGCAATAATCCCAGCAATGTCACTTCCAACCATAATCGTGGTTGTGTTGTATTTTTGATTTGCAGTTCTGCGCTGCGCAGATGTTGCTGACTGTTTAGCAACAGTTTGCCTGGAAGGGATTGGACGAGTTCGCACATCTGGTCCCAGGTGGAAGGCGTAATGGCGACCAGATCGGGCCGATTAGGAGCGGTGCGGGCGATTAATAAATCCCGGTAGAAACTGGCGAGGTTTTGCAGCACAATCAGAGGTTCGCGGCCTCGATCCATGAGGCGTCTTGTGAGATCGATAGCGCTTTCGGGGTCGTCTTGGGCAATCGATCTCACCAAGGACAGCAGATCACGCTCGGGCACGGCACCGACGAGATCCCAGACCTGCTCGGAACCCACCTGTCCGGGCATCAGGCCCAACTGATCGAGGAGGCTTTCGGCGTCCCGAAGTCCGCCTTGGGCGATTTGGGAAACGAGCTGGATGGCTTCTTGGGTGATATTGATGGATTCTTGCTGGGCGATCATGGTCAAATGTCCAACCATGGACTCCAGGGGAATCCGCCGAAAATCGAACCGTTGACAGCGCGAAATAATGGTCGGCAATACCCGCTGTGGATCGGTTGTCGCGAGCACAAATACCACCCGATTGGGCGGCTCTTCCAAGGTCTTTAAAAGGGCATTAAACGCCGCCCCAGTAAGCATATGACATTCATCTATGACATAAACTTTATAGCGGCACTGCACCGGGGCAAACTGGGCGCGATCGATCAATTCCCGAATATTATCAACCCCCGTATTGCTCGCCGCATCAATTTCAATCACATCCAAGGCATTGCCTTTTGTGATCGATCGACAGGTCTCACATTCCCCGCAGGGTTCGGGCGTGGGGCGATCGCTTGCAATACAGTTCAGCGATTTTGCAAAAATCCGCGCACTGGAGGTTTTCCCGGTACCGCGTGCCCCTGTGAAGAGGTAGGCCGGGGCGATTTGGGCCTTATTCAACGCACTGCTGAGGGTGGTGGCGATCGCCTCTTGACCCACGAGCTGGGCAAAGGTCTGGGGCCGATATTTGTGGTGGAGGGGAACGTAGGACATGGCTATGAGGAAATCATGGGCGCAAGGATATCAATTTTGCCTTACTTGGGTCATCTGAGCGTATAGAAATGGGCGATCCCCCCGAACGGTTTGGTGTCCGGGGGGATCGATCGGTGGGATGGATAGATAGCGGGCGCGGGAGACGCGCCCCTACCAGACGGGTGTTTACTCTTCTAATTCTTCGTCTTCGTCCTCATCCTCAATGTCCCCAACCCCCACGGTATTGGCCGAGACCTGCGCACCCAAGGCCAGCTTCTCACGCACCAGGCGCTCCACTTCCTTGGCCACCTCGGGCTTCTCTTCCATATACTTGATCGCATTGTCACGACCCTGGCTGATGTTGTCGCCGTTGTAGCTGTACCAGGCTCCCTTGCGGACCAGGATGCCCGTCTCTTCGGCCATGTCTACCACGCAGCCCAGGGTAGAGATCCCCTTACCAAAGATCACGTCAAACTCGGCGATCCGGAAGGGCGGTGCCACCTTGTTCTTGGCCACCTTCACCTTGGCTCGGTTGCCGTATTCCTCCGTCCCCCGCTTCAGGGTCTGAATCCGGCGAATGTCCAACCGCACCGAAGCGTAGTACTTCAGCGCCTGACCGCCGGTGGTGGTCTCAGGGCTACCGTAGGTGACGCCAATCTTCTGACGCAGCTGGTTGATGAACACCACCGTACAGCCCGACTTACCAATGTTCCCGGTAATCTTCCGCAGGGCCTGGCTCATCAAGCGCGCCTGCAAACCCACGTGGGTGTCGCCCATCTCGCCCTCGATCTCCGCCCTTGGCACCAGGGCCGCCACGGAGTCGATCACAACGATATCTACGGCGGCCGATCGCACCAACTGGTCCACGATCTCCAGGGCCGATTCCCCAGTATCCGGCTGGGACACCAAGAGATTCTCAATATCCACACCCAGGTTCCCGGCATAGATCGGGTCTAGGGCATGTTCCGCATCCACAAAGGCCGCCACACCACCCTGGCGCTGGACCTCAGCCAGGGCATGGAGGGCCACGGTGGTCTTACCGGAACTCTCTGGTCCGTAGATTTCAATAATCCGTCCCTTGGGCAAACCACCACCCAGGGCCAAATCGAGGGTCAGTGCCCCCGTGGAGATCGTCTCCACCTTCATTTGGGTGGCGTCCCCCAGACGCATGATGCTGCCCTTGCCGAAGTTGCGTTCGATTTGGCTAAGGACAAGCGCTAATGCTTTTTGCTTGTCTGTATTTTCGGTTTTACCGGCCATGGTTGCCTCAGATGATGATTTTTTGGGGGATTCGTCCGGGGTTGCCCGTCTGGATGTTTTGCTTTTCAAGATTGTCTCGCCGTTTGAACTACTGGAGTCTAGACTGGGGAAGTTTGAACCTGTGGGGTCTGAACTGGAGGCTGTCACAGCCCGACTGTCCAAACGACGGTCCAGACTACTGTAATCTAGGTTGGTGCGTTTAGCTCTTACCATAATACCAAGTACAAAAGAACTATGCAACCCCCTGGGACCATTTGGGGACTGCCTGAACAAAAATACTTTGCCGAATCATCACTAAAACAGGGCCAAACCCCTGATTTACCATGGAATTTAACCTGCTCTCGGTCGCGGGATTGACCGACTACCTACAAGTTCTACTAGAGGAAGATGACTATCTCCGGCAAGTTTGGGTAACCGGGGAGGTTTCGAGCGTCAGTCCCCATAAGAGTGGGCTGTTTTTTGGTTTGCAGGATCCAGCCAGTCGGGCGATGATCAACTGCGTGATTTGGAATACCCAGCGATCGAAGCTGAAGGCGGAACCAGCGCGGGGTGAGACGGTGGTGGTGCTGGGGACAGTCAAGCTGTTTCCGGGTCAGGGGCGCTACCAGTTGACCTGTTGGGACTGTATCCCGGCGGGGGAAGGGCTGCGGGATCTGCGGCTGAAGCAGTTGCGCGATCGCCTCCGTTCTGAAGGGCTGTTTGATGCCGAGCTAAAACGGGCTTTGCCGGAGCATCCCAGGACGATCGCCGTAATCACTTCGACAACAGCGGCGGCTTGGGGAGATATTCAGAAGACCTTGGGAGAGCGTTATCCGGGGCTGAAGGTGCTGCTGTCTCCGGCGACGGTGCAGGGGGAGACGGCGGCGGGCAGTATTGTGTCGGCGTTTCGGCGAGTCGTCAAGGATGGCAGAGCGGAGGTGGTTTTGCTAGCGCGGGGTGGGGGGCGCGGGAGGATTTGGTTTGTTTTGATGATGAGCGGGTGGTGCGGGCGATCGCCACCTGTCCGATTCCGGTGGTGACGGGGATTGGCCATGAGCGGGATGAGTCTCTGGCGGATCTAGTGGCGGACTGGGCGGCCCATACGCCGACGGCGGCGGCGGAGCGATTGGTGCCGGATCTTCAGGACCTATATGATGTCCATCGCGATCGCGTTCACCATCTGTTCAGCACCGTGGGTCGGAGGCTGTCCCAAGAAGAACGGCGTTTGGAACAACTTCGGCTGCGGTTGGAGCGGTTGCGGCCCGATCGAGTGGTGGCACGGGAGCAGGAGCGGTTGGGGCGGCTGAGGCATCAGGTGGTGCAGGGGATGCGATCGCGTTTGGTTCAAGAGGAGCAGCATTGTCGGTTGTTGCGGGAGAAGGCGACGGGGTTGGACCCGGAATTAGTTTTGCAACGAGGGTACGCGGTGATGCGATCGGCGGGGGGGATTGTGCGATCGGTGGGGGATGTGGCGGTGGGGGAGGTTGTGGCGGTGCAGGTGGGGGATGGGGTAGTGAGGGCTCGGGTGATCGGTGATGTCCTTGAAGACGACTGCCTGAATCGGGCGATGGATGAAGGGAAACAGACGCCTTTGCTCGATTGATCTGCGGCATTAGCTTATTTAGAAAACTGAGTCTATGAATATCCCCTCGATCACAACCCCTCTAACTCCGCAACAATCGCCCATCACCGCCTAGTGGTCAGTCAGGGCTGAAATGAGGGATAGAGATGCTTGAGCTTAATCCTGGCATCTTGCGTGGTGAAACGCCAATCAACCGTGTTGGCTGTTTCATTGCGTTTCTCCTGCCAGTTAGCAATTT
>JAAUSA010000296.1 GCA_012031975.1 Alkalinema sp. RU_4_3
AGTATGGGTGGCGGTCGTGGGGTGGGGTTGAGTCCGTTACCTGGGGGTACTATTGCGTTGCAGGACTTGCGTTTTTCGGGATTTGGGGTTGGATTTGGGGATTGTTTTGGGACGCTGAATGTGAATGTTGCGCCCTTTGAGATGAGGATTCTGGTGCCGAGGTTTCGGTTTGAGGGGGTGGAATGGGTGGCGGGGGTGGTGGAGACGTTTTCGTTTTGTCGGTGTGGGGTGGAGTTTGGGTCGGTGGGGTATGAGGGGTGGATTTATTTTCCGCATCCGGAGACGAAGCCGGACCATTTTCAACCGCCGGGGTTGGTGGAGGTGATCGCGCCGAGGATTCTGGGGTTGGGGTATGGCGATCGGGTGGGGTTGAGGGGGTTTGGGGATGAGGTTTTGTTCGTGAAAGGAGGCCCCCCTAGCCCCCAAGTTTGGGGGGACCGAGCCGTTTTTGGTGTTTATAATGTGGGGTTTAGGAGGTTTTATGAATGACTGGAATGAGGCGGAATTGGCGTTTCGTTGTGAGCGATTATCTGTGCGGTTGGAACGGTTGGCGGAGGGTTTTCTGCGGATGGGGCAATTGAGCCAGGATGCTGCTAATGCGGATTTGGTGCTGGAGATTGTCAAAGAAATTGAGGATAAGATTTTACGGCTGGGGCGAACTCGGTTGGCGCGGGAGCTGGCGCTGCTCGATCCCCAGGAGGAGCAACGGCTTGCTGAGGAAGGTTTGGATCGGGAGTTGAGCGAATGGCCCGAATATTAAGGGGTGAGATTTGGTGGGTGGATCGCAATCCTGTATTGGGCCAAAAGCCAGGTGGTAGGCGTCCGGTTCTGGTGATTAGTGAGGATGTTTTTAATCAGCGATCGGGTACTGTGATTGCTCTGGCGATTACGAGTCAACCCCAACGGGCAGGTTTTCCTTTGACTGAGGCTTTGCCCCTAGGCACTTTGCCGAAGCCATCTTGGGTGAAAATTAGTCAGGTTCGGACGCTATCGACGGAACGGTTAAGTGGGAGAATTGGGGCGATCGAGGTTGAGGATTTGGAACATATTATCGATGGTTTGAATGAGCTGATCCGTAGTTAGGGGCTGGGTGGAAATCGGTATGTTTAGAAATTACTTTACTTTACTTTACTTGCAGAAGGCAAAATTCTTCCATCGACAACAAAAATATCCGGTGCCCTTTTACCAGCAGCCACTTGATCTTTCCTAAATTTAATTAACTCGTCTAAGGCATTACTGGATTCAGTAGTTCTGATGATCAGAAAAATACTATACCGTGTTCGCTCAGCATCATTATATGTGGGAAGTTGTTTCTCATAGCCTGTTCTGATATTATTTGATGTGTACTTTATCTCAACATTCACTCGCGCATTATAACCGCTAGAGATTTTAAAATCAACGGGTCCCCTTCCTGCGTTGGGCTCTCTACTTAGATCCAGATTATGTGCTCCACAATAGGCATCAGCTATACCAAAGAAAAGTAATTGTGCAAAACGTTCATTTCGCAAGCCCTTTGATTCATCCCAAAAATGTACAGATAAACCATTCGCTTCAACCAAACTCTTAAAATGATTACATATCTTAAGAACTAATTCAAGAATATTCTCGGGGGTTACTTTATCTATACCTAATAAAAGCGGATAAAGATTAACATATTCTCTCGCAATATTGTGCCAAATAAGTTGTCCTGATGGATCTTTGCCAAAATCATATTTTTCGGCGGGATTTCTCTTATATTGCTCTACCAAATCTCGCAGTACTTCAGGATTGTGAAGGAGAATATGTTTCAGCTCACGTTTTGTAATTCTTCTTTTCTTCCCTGCTTCATCCTTCCAAGAATCCCCAATGACTTCATTTATGCGATTACGCAAATCCTCATTGTGAGCACAAACACGATCAATATCATCCCAACCATTCGCCACAGGAAGATCATTAAGATTTCATTCGGGATTAATACTGTAGGGCGGTTACTGCCAGAAATAGCTGGTAGCAGAAAACTCTTCCCTCGCACTCTTACTTCACAGGTGTTTAAATCAAGATTTTTAGCAACTCGCTGTGAATAAGTTAGTAAGTCCAAAAGGATTATATGAATTGCCATATCGCTGATTCGGTCAGCGCCAATATTATCCTCAATTAGTCCAACTAGTTCGAAAATAACTGGATCGACTATGCCTGCTTTTATGATTTCCTAAGCTGTGTTAGTTAAATTAAGGGCAATTCCCGAACCAATACCGCTACCTGATGTACCTTCTGTAGAATAACCCAAGGACACAAATGGTAATTCTGGAAATATTAATTCTTTGTGAGCTGCACGAAAGAATCTATCGCCAGAATTTTGTGTTGCTTTGAGAAGATGAATGATTTTCGTGAAATGGGTTGTAAAGCTTAGATATGAGTTTTCAAGCTCCGGAACTTTTGTGCTCCCGAGAAGATGGGGGTCAACATAAAACTTCGAGTCAAGATCTATGAATCCGTTGAATACCCCCTCTTTTTTTAAGTCTTCCTCAGAAACTCCAAAAATGTCGCTTATTCTTGTAGGCATAAAACTATTACTAATGTTAACGGAAATTCAGTACGAAATTCAGCGATAGAAGCCAATTCTCTAAAAATTGGTTTGTGAGAAATTACCAACATTCTCTGCATAGAAATTTATCCTGATTTTTATAGTAAAACAAGCCATTTTCCTTAAAAAATTATTAATTTCGACAATCGATCGCCACCACCCAACCCCTCCCACCAGCCATACGATCGCCCCCCCCCCATTGCCCCACCAGAAGCTCACCCTACCCCTCAAAGCGCGATCGCTCCCACCTTCCCCCAAACCTCAGTCCTAATGATCCCCTCCGTCAAGTCCCTACGACATCCCGAAGAATCTCCACCAACTGCTCCTCCAACCCTGGCAAAACCTGCTCGATCGCAACCCACACAGCATCAAGCCGAACCCCGGTGTAGTTGTGAATCAGAACATCTCGGAACCCAGCCATTGCCCGCCAAGCTACCTGAGGATAGCGTTCACGGAGTTCAGGCGTCAGGCGTTTGGTTGCTTCACCCATGACTTCAAAGTTACGGATGATCGCGTCTTGCATCATGACAGATTCAAGGAAAGCCGATTCTCCCTCTTGGGCAAAGCTTCGGATGCGTTGCAGACGTTCTAAGATGTCGCGGAGATGGTCGCGATCGTCGCGTTCTGGGTCTCTCATAGGGCGATCGCATCTTGAAGAATTCGCTCTTTGAAGCCAGGACGCAGGGCATCAGCAGTAGCAAGGTCCACTTTGCGTTCCAAGAGGTCTTCAAGGTCTTGCATCATGGCCACATGGTCAAAGAGGCTCCAGGCATTCTCCTGGTCGATTAGGATGTCGATGTCGCTATCGGGGCGATCGTCTCCGCGAGAAACAGAACCGAAGATACGGAGGTTAGTGGCTCCATATTTGTCGGCGATCGCGAGGATTTCAGCCCGCTTTTGGCGAAGTTGTTCAAAATGAGTCATTGTGTCATCCTCTCAACTTCCTCTAGTTTACATGCCCTCCAGCACCTTATTCAAAAGATCGATCCCCCAAGGTTCTGGTTTGAGGGCGATCGCCCCTTACTTTGCTGAAATGAGTTATCTACCGCGCGATCGACCTATACCACAACGCGATTTACTGGCCTTTTCTGAACCGCGATCGCTATAATGGGAAGGCCCACCACCATTGTTGACGTATGGCATTCTCCACCACCTCCCGCTACATCCACCGTGACCCCAACCTTCTCAGTGGAGAACCCATCATCATAGGCACCCGCACCTCCGTTCGTGCGATCGTTGAAATGTGGCGTCAAGGTGAGTCGCCGGAATCGATCGTTGCTGAACTACCTTACCTAACCCTGGCCCAAGTCTTTGACGCCCTCAGCTTCTATCAAGATAATCAAGCCGAAATCAATGACTACATTGAGCGTAACCGTATTCCTGATCACCTTGTCCACCCCTTAGTTCAAGTAAAGCTACAGGCATCATGAGCATCTTTTTGCCTCCGTCTACACCGACGAAGACGTGGCCATCAGGAAATCGTCCTACGCGCAATGGTTTTGTTGGATGCATTGACAGCGGACGAGATCGCAAATCAGTTGCTATATCTCTGAGATCAATAGTGCTTCTGTGATTCACCAGCAAAGCAACCTCTTGACAAGGTAATGCTATCGCTTCCCCAACAGAAGCCTACCCTACCCCTCAAAGCGCGATCGCTCCACCTTCCCCCAAACCTCAGCCCCAACAGTCACCCAAGACACCGGAACAGACACCACATCCACCGTCTCACCACCTCGAAACACCTCGATCGAGTATCCCGCCTCCCGGTCCTCCGAAGGTGCAGCCAATAGGTCCACGATTACGGCGCGATCGCCCGATCGAACCTCCGTCCCTGGCACATCTCGCAATAGAACTACCCAATGGAATAAAGCTTCTACCATGATCTAACCCTCCTACTCCAGATTGTTTACTTCAGTCTTATCAGGATACAGCGTCACAAATCGAACAATCTCAGAACCCGTATCCTGCTGCCAAACCGTCAACACCCGCAAGCTGCAACCGTTCAAGCCAGCCAACTGACCTTTCACAAGAGACCTCTTTCACATTAGGTCAAAGTGATATGGAGCAGGC
Organism: Alkalinema sp. RU_4_3; assembly: GCA_012031975.1. Classification (GTDB taxonomy): domain Bacteria; phylum Cyanobacteriota; class Cyanobacteriia; order Leptolyngbyales; family Leptolyngbyaceae; genus JAAUSA01. The sequence continues at coordinate 4,634 of JAAUSA010000296.1, forward strand.
TCCTGAGCGAAAAGAGGTTTACTTTTACAAAAAAAAGAGGAAAATCAGGACAGTACATAGTTATTAAACAGCGTCCTGATGAATTATAAAATAGCACGAAAACTTCCCCCGGCACAATTCAAACGCCGCTTTGGCCTTTCTCATGAGACCTTTCA
>JAAUSA010000074.1 GCA_012031975.1 Alkalinema sp. RU_4_3
GTGGGTTTGGTTGAGGGGGTGGTTTGTTTTTTCTTTCTTCTTTTTTCTCTACTTGAGGACAATTGTTGTTTGGATGGGGTTGTCTTTGGTGAGGATTAGGGGTTGGGTGCGGTGGCGATTGCCTTCTCTAATGCTGATCTCGTATTGGCCGAGGAAGGCGGGGGTTTGGATTTGGCCTGCTTTGTCGGTGGTGAGGGTTTTGTGGGTCCACCATTGGTTGTGGATGAGGGTTTGGTAGGCGATTGCTGCGGGTTTTGGGGTCCAGTCTTTGCGGTAGAGGGCGGCTTGGGGCCACCAGTGGCGGGGTTCCCAGTAGCCCCAGAGGAGGATGCTTTCGACGGATTTGTGGGCGAAGGCGGTGGTGTAGAGGTCGGTGAGCCATTGGGCTTGGGCTTCGTCGCTGGGGGCTTTGAGGGAGACTTCGGTGATCTTGAGGGGGAGGTTGAAGGGGGCTAGGCGATCGAGTGCGGTGTTGATCTCGGTGGTGGTGAGGGGTTTCTCGATGTGGGCTTGGATGCCGATGCCTTCGATTGGGACGCCGCTGTTTAGTAGGTCTTGGATCTGGTTGGCGTAGTCTTCGAGGCGGGTGCCGTTGAGGATGTCGTAGTCGTTGACGTAGAGTTTGACCTGGGGGTTGGCTTGTTTGCAGGTGTCGGCGACTTCCTTGATGATGCCGGGGCCGAGGCGCGACGTGAAAAAGTTGCCATGGAGCATTTCGTTGAAGAGGTCGATCTCGTCTACTTTGCCTCGGTAGCGTTGGCAGAGGTTTTTGGTGCGATCGAGCATGGTCTTTCGTAGGGCTTCTGGTTTGAGGGCCTTGACCCAGGTCGGGTTGAATTCTTCGACTTCCCAGAAGAGGGTGTGGCCGCGCATGCTTAGGCGGGCGCGATCGCTCCATTGGATCAAGCGATCGGCTTCGCTGTAGTCTACTTTGCCGGGCTCGGGGGCCATGGATTGCCATTTGAGGGCGTTTTCGGGGACGGAGGCGTTGAAGAGCTGTTTGGCGATTTTTTGGTATTGGGCTTGGTCGGAGGCGGAGGTTTCGCTGTCGCGGAAGGCTTCGGTGCTGAGGGGCGGTGCCGAAGGCAAATTTGGGTGGGCGTGGGTTTGGCGGTATTCTGGATGGGACGTTTGGGACTGGGTTGCCTTGGCGATCGATGAGGCGGATCTGGATGTTCTCCATCCGGTGGCTGAGGTCTGGGGCGGCAAGGGCAGCGGCTGGGGCGAGGAGGGCGCTGATCGTAAGGAGCAATGCTGAAACGCCCCCAACCCCCCAATTCTGGGGACTTCCGAGCCGGGCCTGTTTCAAAGTCCCCCAATTCTGGGGACTTTGGGGCCAGCTAGGGCAGGAAGGAGCGATCGATTGGATGTGCGCATTAATCGCTGTACCGTTTGAGGATGGGTCGGAGTTGGATGATGGAGAGGAAGAGGGCGATCAGGGCGTCGGCTCCGCCGAGTTTGCGGCGCTGTTTCCAGTCGTTGTGATCGCAGTAGAGGCTTTCGATCAGCTGGCGCTGGGCACAGAGGGGGATGTGGGTGAATTCTAGCTGGAGTTCGGCGCGATCGCTGGCCCAGCGGATGACGGAGGCTACGATGTTTGACGTTTCGCTGGTGGTTTTGTGCCCGTGGTGGAAGGCTTGGCCTGCGTTTTGGCCGAGGGTGAGGGCGACGGTGTTGGGGGTTCTGTCCCAGTGGGGCTTGTCGAAAAGGGTGACTCTTGCTCCCTGTTCGGAGACGTCGATCGTTACGGCTCGGTGGGATTGGCCGTCGATCAACAGGTGGCAGTTGGTATGGAGGGGGAAGCGATCGAGGGTGCGGCGGACGGGCTGATCTATAGAGGAGAGGATGGCGACGGTCAGGATGATCGCGTTGTAGGAGACCCAAAAATATTGCGGTAGGAGATTAATGCCTGGCCTGGGCCACCAGCCGATGAAGGAGCCGTAGAGGTTGAGGCCGAGGCCGCCGAGGCTGAGGGTGAGGAGGAGGATGAGGGGGAGGTTTTGGGGCCAGTTGTAGTTTTTGCCCTCGGCTTTGACGCCTTTGCGGGTGACTTTGCTGACCTTGCCGAAGGGTTCGCGGAGCATTTCACTGAGACGTTTGAGTCCGGGGAAGCAGAAGGTGACTTCATGGACTTCGGCCCAGAATTGGGAGCTGCGATAGTCGGCGGACCAGCCGTGGATGGCTAGGAGTAAAAACCAGAAGGGGGCGAAGTAGTAAACCACCTCGGACATTGGAGCCACAAAGGGGGCGACGCCGGAGTAGAGGCTGATGATCGGTGACACTAGGAAGCCGAAGCGGAAGACGGATTGAAAACAATGGATGAACTGGTTGACCAAAAAGGTTCGCTGTATCCAGTTGAGTCGCCAAATGGGGAGATCTTTGCCGCAAAAATACACCTGGAAATTGCCCTGGAGCCAGCGCAAACGCTGATCGAGGAAGTCGATAAAGGTCCGGGTGGATTCGCCCATGCTGAGGGTTTCGTTGAGGTAGACAATTCTTGCGCCGTTTAGCAGTAGTTTGATCGAAGTCTGGTAGTCTTCGACGCAGCATTTGGTGAAGTAGCCATCGATCGCTTCAATATCTTTGCGCCGCACCACGTAGGAACTCCCGCAGCAAATCACGCTGTTGGCGACGTCGCGGTGGGATTGGAGGGTGCCGTAGAAATGTTCTAGGTCGTTGGGCATCACGTCGGTGAGACCGAGGTTGCGGGCATGGTAGTCGGGGTTATAGAAGTTTTGCGGCGTTTGGACCAGTGTGTTTTTGGGATCGCTGAAGAAGCCTATGGTGCGATCGAGGAAGTTTCGAAAGGGGACAAAATCCGCGTCCATTAGGGCGATCAATTCCCCTCGGGTTTGCTTCAGTGCATTGTTGAGGTTGCCCGCTTTAGCATGGTCGTTATTGGGTCTCGTAATATATTCACAGCCCAGCTTGGCGGCAAGATCGCGCATTTCGGGTCGGCGCGTGTCATCTAGAATATAGACTGTTTTATTTGGATAGTTCATCGTCTGTACGCCAATTACGGTGCGCTGGACGATATAGGCAGGTTCATTGTAGGTGGGGATGAAGACATCGACGCTGGGGCTGTATTCTCCGGCGAGGACGCGCTTTTCGTGGCGATCGGCCTCTTTCTGTCGCTGACCATCCGTGGACCAAATGGTCTGGAAGGTATAAAACATCAGCGAAATATGGCAAGCCAGCTCCAGTCCCAGAAGCGTGAGGCTAAACACCGTGCTGGTCCAATGGTGGAAATTCAGGGTGGAGGTGAGTCGCCAGGTTAAATAGCGGGCGGCCAGAACTGGCACCATGAGTTTGACAATTAGCCGGGTCCAATTATTGAGGGGCACCCAGCGCAAACCGAGTCCAAGGATGAGGATGGCGATCGCGGGCAATGCCACTTCCTCAGGCGTACTGGGCAATTGCAAAAAGCTGGGCAACACCCGATTCATGTCGGGATTCACCAGATAGCTGGGAAACAGGGTCGGCCCGCTGCTGGTCCATTGGCCTAAAAATAGGGTGCTCAAAAAGACCAACAGACTGCCAATCAACAGGGGAAGGACTGCGGGAGAAATCGTAAACGACTTAGCGTTAGAACTCATGGTCGGGGCAACAGGGCGTTAACGATGGGGAGTTTGTTCAATACTGTGGTGAATCGGCTAGGTTGCTCCTTGATTTTGAAGGTGACGCGGCCTGTGTAGCCGAGGTAGCAGAGGTTGCCCTGGGTGACGGGAGCTGCGGTCGTGACCCCGGAGTTCAACTCCACTCTTACCTGACTCTGCCGGGGTGCATTGGGCGAAACGGGGAGGGAAACGTCTTCGCCAATAGCAGTCCGTCCAAGACCCGATCGAATCATGGCGATCTTACCGTCGAGTTTTACGTCATGGGTACCATGGAGGGAGATTTCCGCAGGTAGACCAACTTGCAGGGATTTGACGGCGTTTTCATCGACCACGGCATCGACCAGCGCTGGTTACAGTCGGCGATCTGGCCAATGGATTCCCCCCGTTGTAGGTACTTGCCCTCCTGGGCCGAGAGTTTCCAGACCACGCCGGAGCTGGGGGCCTTGACGATCACGGTTTGCTTCTTCTGAAGGTCTTTTTTAGCGGTGGCTAATTCCGCCTCTGCGCTGGTTAAACGCTGCTGTAAGGTCACCACTTCACTGCGGGCATCGGCGATTTGAGTTTGGGCTTCCTGGAGCCGGATGCGGGGATCGTAGTTGCTGCGGGTCTTAGATAGGGAGAGCCCTTGGTTGGCCGCTTCGCGGTTGACATTTAAGGTTTTGCGTTTTGAGTTCAGACTTTGGACTTCGCTTTGGCGCTGCTCTAGTTCGACACGGGCATTGTCTAGGCTGGCCGTGGGAATTGCACCTTCGCGGTGGAGCTGGGAGATGCGATCGACATTTAACTGTGCCATTTTTTGTCTAGCTTCCGCGCCCCGCAGATCCGCATCCATCTGATCGACCTGCTGATCAAAGGCCGCAACTTCCAGATCTTGCTGGCGATCGTCATCCACTGCTAAATTGTCTTGCAGGGCGATCTGGCGATCGAGCCGGCCCTGGGCACGGTTGAGGTCACTGCGGTACTGGTTGATCCGGCTGGTGATTTCCTGGAGGGGGAGCTGGCTATTGCGATCGTTGGTGACGGTAAACAGCGGATTGCCCTGGGAAATCTGTTCGCCTGTTTTGACCTCCAGCCGGGCCAGTTGGCCTTCCTCGGGGGTTTTCAAATCCGTGATGTTGCCATTGATCACGGCATCAACGCTGATCACGGCGCTCGATCGGGCCTGGGCAAAGCGCACGGACCACAGCAGCAATCCAGCGCTGACGGAGACGACAAGGATGTTGGCGAGGGCGATCGCCAGTTGGTGCGAGGTTTTGAATCCTGCGCAGCGACTCTATTTAATACCATGGGCAAAACCAAATCTGAGTGAGCAGTCGGAATGGGCAAAACTGAAGATACTAGGTCACGCGAGAAGTCAGCGATCGCGGCAAATCACCCAAAATGAAGCTCCAATGCTCCACTAATGGTAGCAATCAAACGCTAAGGGGGGTTCCAGTGCATTCACTGAATTTCCTGAATTATATCCTATTCTTAACAATTTATCCTTAAAGTTTTTGTGTTTTTGATTTAGACTAATTCGCGTAGGTTTGATTCCTAAAAGCACGTTGCGTTTTATGTAATCAAGATCAATCTATCTACAGATAGACATAAGTCTGTCCGGGGGGAGAGTGAAAATAAGCAACTTTAGCCCACACAGACCAATGAGAGCCCTGTAGGGACGGCGCGCAATTCATTCGTAGTGCGTTTAGGCAACAATGATTAGCGACCCAATAGCGGGGCGATCGGATTGAGTTCTGGAGGGCCTGCGAATGAATGATTCTGTTGGCGAATCCTCCACTACGCTGCTGCCCCGCCTTGGGTTAAAACCCAAGGCTAATAGCTAAAACCAGCTAAAGCAGGTTGAGAAAAAGGATATTGACTCCGAAATGGCCAAAACATTCACCATTAAGGGGTTTAACCCGTTTCAACGGGTTTGAGCTGTTAGCCTGGGATTTTAATCCCAGGTGGGCCATGCGATCGTCGGTTAGCACTAGGATTTTGCCGCAGGTGGAGCCGTATCCCCCAAAATCGCACTCCGATCCAGCAACAATAAATCCCTCAACTGATCGCTATCAAACTCCGTCAGCCAATTCTCCCCAGTCCCTACCACCTGCTGGGCTAGAGCTTGCTTTTGTTCGATCATGTCGTGGATGCGCTCTTCGAGGGTGCCCTTGCAAATGAATTTGTAGATCTGCACATTGCGCATCTGGCCGATACGGAAGGCGCGATCGCTCGCCTGATTCTCCACAGCAGGATTCCACCAGCGATCGTAATGGAAAACATGATTTGCACGGGTGAGATTGAGTCCGACACCGCCCGCCTTGAGCGACAGAATAAAAATACGAGGAGCCTGGGGATCGTTTTGGAAGCGATCGACCATGGCTTCACGGGCGTTTTTAGTCGTGCTGCCGTATAAGAACAACACTTCCTGGCCAAACTGCTCTTCTAGGTAGGGTTTGAGCAATTTTCCCCAGGTGGAGAACTGGGTAAAGATTAGGGCGCGATCGCCCGAGGAAATCACATTTTCCAGCATTTCGGTCAGTCGCTGGAGTTTACCTGAAGCCTGAAGAAACTCCGGTTCAGTCACGGCAGAAGGCGGCAGCGATTTCTTTTTATCTGTTTTTTAGTCGTGGTTTCAGACGGCGTTTTGTCTTCTTCAATAAGGTCTGGATGATTGCACAGTTGTTTGAGTCGAACCAAAAGACCGAGGATTAAACCCTTGCGCTGAATGCCTTGGCTGGCTTCGATCGCCTCCAGGGTCGTATCTACAACCTTTTGGTAGAGAACTGCCTGGGACTCTGACAAACTGCAAAACACCGGGATTTCTTGTTTTTCCGGCAGATCTTGAATGATCGTACTGTCGGTTTTCAAACGGCGCAGGATGAAAGGTTGGACCAAACTGCGTAATGCCTGGAGGGAGGTGCTGTCGCCGTAGCGCTCGATCGGAATCGTAAACCGCCGCTGGAAGAAGTTCTTTGGCCCGAGATAGCCGGGATTTAGAAACTCCAGAATCGACCAAAGTTCCATCAAACGGTTTTCCACGGGGGTGCCCGTTAGGGCAATCCGAAACTGGGCCGGGAGTTCGCGAATGGCGAGGGACTGTTTGGACTCGGCATTTTTAATATTCTGGGCTTCATCAAGGACAACGCCCTGCCAAGGAATCGGTTTGAGGGTGCTCAAATCGCGATAGCTCAGAGCGTAGCTGGTCAAAACCACATCCTGTTTAGCCAAGGATTTCGCAAAGGTGGGGCCTTGCGATCGCAAATCCCCATGGTGCGACAGCACCCGCAATTTCGGCGCAAACCGATGCAGTTCCCGTTCCCAGTTGCCGAGCACTGAGGTCGGACAGATGATTAACACTGGACCTGTGAGGCGTTTTTCCGCTTTTAAATGGAGCAGAAACGCAATCAACTGGAGCGTTTTCCCCAAACCCATGTCGTCCGCCAGGCAGGCCCCCAAACCCCAGCGTTCCAAAAACGCCAGCCAGCCCACACCCTTCGCCTGGTAGGGCCGCAATGTCCCCTTGAGTTCCTTGGGATTGATCGACTCGGGCTGCTGCTGCGCAGAAAGTGTTGTAAACAACTCCTGCAACGGGCCTGTCGCTTGGAAATCCACCACAGGTAGCTTGCCGATCGTCGGGGATTCCTCCGTACTCAGTCGCAGCGCTTCTTCGAGACTAATCTGGGTTTCATTTTTGCGCGTGGTGAAAAAAGCCTGGGCCGCACGGACATCCTGGGGTTGGAGTTCCAGCCATTCGCCGTTGACCTGGACTAGGGGCGTCTCCTGGGCGACTAGGCGATCGAACTCGCTCTTTGTTAAACTTTGCCCTGCAATAGACAACTGCCAAGCAAAATTCAACAGACTCTGCAACCCCAGCTTCGCCTTATCCGAAGGCGTCTGGGCCTGGACCTGGAGGCTGAGACGATTCTTCGCGACGTTCCTGGCCCTTAGGCTTTCCGGCAGCAAAACCCCCACCCCACTCTCCTGGAGCCGCCAGGTATGCCGATGGATGAACTCGTAGGCCTGTGCTAGCGTCAACTCACAACCCACCGGACAGGGCACCTGCAAACTCGGCTCCAGCTCCGGATACAACTTCGCCGCCAGCCCCAACCCCCGCAGCATCGTCTCCTGGGGCTGGGGAATCGTACGGGTTTGGAGGCGCGATCGCCACTCCAACTGGTCCACCGGATGCTGCCACAGCGCCGGCGCAAACACCGTCCAAAGGGGATCATCCACCGCCTGCAACCCGTAGAGCACCTGCCACGGGGCCTGCTCCCCCTCCGGTGGCTGGAGCTTCAGCACCGTGCGGAAATTTTGACTCAGGGACTGGACGGGCCGCAGCCAGGGCTGAAGGGTCTCAAACTCGGGCGTGATCCCGAGCCAGGGCAGCGGTGGGATCTGCGATCGAATCAAAGCATTCAGCCCCAGCACGATTGCCTCCCGTCCCCCCTGGGCCACCAACGGCATCCCCCGCACAAACTCCTGCCAACGGGTCTGGTCCGTCGCACTATCGAGCAGCACCTGCCAAGCTCCCGTACTGTCCGGAATAAATTTCCCCCGAGCCAGCAAATCCAAACCCCACCGCGCAATATGCCCCCAAAACCGCAAATCATCCCCCAGCCATTCGGTGCCTCGGTTGCCCAGGGGAATCCCCGTGAGAATCTGCCAAATCTGACTCGCCTCCAGCCAAATCCCGCCCACCTGCCAGGACTGGAGCGTGGTTTCCACAGCGTCTTCGCTGGCCGAGAGCTGGGGTAAACCCTGGTCCATGGGCAGCAGCAGGGTCATCTCCCCAGGGATCGCCTCCGGATCCCCTACAGCATACCCATAGGGCTGAACCCACTTGGCGATCTCCGCCGCTTCCATGGCATAGGGATAGCGGTCTTCCAGGTCAGCCCCCTCCTCCAGCCGCCGCCAAACCTCGCCCCAGAGAAAAAATCGATCTCGCCCGGTCGGCGCATCATGGTGCCAACAGCCATGGAGTATAGACATAGCAAAACGCCTCCAAACTCTTTTCTGTTGGACTAGAACAACCCAATATTGGTGTCAATAATCCCCTTCAGCATATCGAAGCCAACGGCAACCGGCAATTAAGTTTTGTCGCCAATTTGCCGCAGGGCGAGTCAAACATCACCCGATCGCCCCCGAAGCCAGTAGGATAATGGTACTCTCCAACCATTCTTGATTTGCACCATGGACGATCGCATCTGCCAGCTCTGGGAAAAGATTACGCAGCGCACTCAATCGGCCCTGGCCTCGGGGGCCTTGCGATCGATTCCGACGACCCATGAAATTGTCGAAATTGACGGCATCGCCTACGTTTTGCGTCAGCTACATAATTTACAGCGCAAACTGGATGCGAAAAAAAAACAAGATGAAGTGGCGGCGCGGGGCATAGAGTTTAATCCTTTTTTACCCTACGAGGAGGAACTCTATGTGGACGATATTACGCCGACCCATGTTTGTTTATTAAATAAATTTAATATTGTCGATCACCATATTTTAATTATCACCAGAGCCTTCGAAGATCAAACCATGCTGCTGACATTAGCTGATTTTGAAGCTTTAGGTTTAGCATTGTTAGAAATAGATGGATTGGCGTTCTATAACGGCGGTCCACCTGCCGGAGCCAGCCAAAAGCATAAACATCTGCAAGTCGTGCCATTACCAATGTCTCCGGAAGTCCGGATTCCGATCGAACCTGCCATTAAAGCCATGAAAATTGAGCCAACCCAGGTTTTCAGGTGCCTTTGTTTTCTTTTAAGCACAGTGTAGTGATGCTGGAGAACGATTGTAGCGGGAAGGATTATTATGATTGCTATCAGAGATTACTGCGATCGCTTGGATTAGATACCATTGGTCCAGCACAGTCGGGGGCCTACAATTTCCTCTGTACGCGAGAGTGGATGATGGTTGTGCCACGACTGTTGCCGGAGTGGAATGGGGTGGAAATTAATTCCTTGGGGTTTGCGGGGGCGCTTTTGGTGCGCAATGATCAGCAGGCAGAGCGGCTGAAGGATTTGGGGCCGATGATGTTTTTGGCTCAGGTGGGAGTGGCGCTTTAACACCAGGCAAGGTAAGGGAGCTGGGAAGCCGTCGATCGCGTTTTCTCCGCCTGGGCCACGAGCTGTCCCGTCGCATCCCAAAGTCCGGTGACGAACATCTGCTTTGGCCCTTCGTTCATGGTGATGGGGGCCTGGAAATCACCGCAGGAGACGGTCATTTTTTCTAGATCGACTTCGACGGTGGCCTGGGGATCCTGGGTCACCAAGGTTTGGAGTTGTTTGGTATCGGCGGGGGCGGTGATAACGCAGGGGAGGCCGAGGGCGATGCAGTTGCCGAAGAAGATTTCGGCGAAGCTTTCGCCGACGATGGCGGTGATGCCCCAGCGGTTGAGGGCCTGGGGGGCATGCTCACGGCTGGAGCCACAGCCAAAGTTGTTGTTGGCCAGCAGGATAGTGGCGCCCTGGTATTGGGACTGGTCGAAGGGGTGGCTGCCCTGGAGTGCGGCGCGATCGTCGGCGAAGGCATGGTCCCCGAGTCCATCGAAGGTGATGCACTTGAGGAAGCGGGCGGGGATGATCCGATCGGTGTCGATGTCGTTGCCGACGAGGGGAACGGCGCGGCCTTTGATCTGTTTGCTTCGCTAACCATGGGGGGATGCCTAGATGAATACGAAATACTCAGTATATCGGATTACTTGACACTCACAAAGCTGGTTTTGGCGATCGCCCGCAGGTGTTCCACATCGGCACGGCGGGACTGGGAGAGGGGGATGGTGGCTTTAATGGCTTTGACCAGATCGGGGGTCGTCAGGGCTACCTGCTGGGCTAGGGCGCCGTAAAGGGCTGTGATCACGGCCTGCTCGATCTCTGCGCCGCTAAATCCGTCCGTAGCGGTGATCAATTCTACAAGGTCGAAGTTTTGAATCACTTGCTTGTGGCGGTGGAGGTGGATTTGGAGGATCTGCGATCGCTCTCGCTCGTCGGGCAGATCGACGAAGAAGATCTCATCGAAGCGGCCCTTACGCAAGAGTTCGGGGGGAATGCGAGAGATGTCGTTGGCGGTGGCGATCACAAAGACAGACTGCGATTTCTCCTGCATCCAGGTTAGCAATGAGCCAAACAATCGCTGGCTTAATCCACCATCGGCTTCGCCACTGTTGCCGCTACCGATGCTCTTTTCGATTTCGTCGATCCAGAGAATGGCGGGGGCCATGGATTCGGCGAGGGCGATCGCCCGGCGGAAGTTTTGCTCCGATTCGCCGACGTATTTGTTGTAAATCTTGCCGGAGTCGAGTTTGAGCAGGGGCATGTTCCAGGCTTTGGCGATGGTTTTAGCCGCGAGGGATTTGCCGCAGCCTTGGATGCCGACGATCAGGATGCCTTTGGGGACTGGCAGGTTGATTTGCCGGGCCTGGGGAGTAAAGCCGACGCTGGCTCGGGCTAGCCATTGTTTCAGGCCGTTGAAACCACCGAGGTTGAGGGCTTCGTCTTGAACGGGAAAGAACTCTAGAATACTGTCTTTCTGAATGATTTGAGCCTTGCGCTTGAGGATGTTGGAGATGTCCTGGAGGCAGAGTTTGTTGTCTTCGAGGGCGGCATGGGCGATCACCTGGCGGGCCTGCTTAAGGGTCATTCCGGACAGGGCGGAGACGAGTTTTGGGATGTCTTCTTCCTGGACGTCGATGGTGACTTTGTTTTGGATTCGGAGGGAGCGGACGACATCTTTGGCGACATGGGTGAGTTCGTCGGGGCCGGGGAGGCGGAGGTCGTAGAAGTAGGTGTTTTGGCGCAGCTCGGGGGGGAGATCGATGGTTTGTTCTGTAAGTATTATGGTCGATCGGCTGCTGGAGAATTGGTCGGTGAGTTCGCGGAAGCGGCGGATGATGGTGGGATTGGTGAGGTGTTTTGTGAAGTCCTTAAGGAGGTAGATGGCTTTGGCGGTGTGGTCTCGGAGGAAGAGGAGGAGTTTTTCGGGGTCTTCTTCGGCGGTGCTGTGGTGCTGGGTTTGGGATTGGGGGGAGCAGGGGTCTTGCCAGCGGTTGCTGCCGGGTTGGGTTGATCGCGTTAATCCTGTGGTGACGCTCCATTCCATGATGGTCATGCCGATTTCCTGGGCGGTGGCTTGGAGGATTGTGCTGACGCGCTCTTCTTCGGGGGTTTCGATGGCGATGACGGGGTGGAAGGATTGGATCAGGGTGCGGAGTTTATCTATATCTTGGGTGAGGGTGGGTGGGGCTGGATACATGGGATGGATCGGTAAGGAGACTACAACTACAGTCTTCCCGAGGGTGCTGCCGTAAATGCAGGCGCGATCGAATGTTATGGGTGAGTTGCCCCGGTGTTGGTTTGTTGGAGCTGGGTGAGGCGGGATTGGTAGTGGGGATCGCTGATTTTTGGGAGGTGGGGCTGGGGCTGGGCGATCGTGCGCTCATGGCGTTTCCCTAAGTACATATACGGGTAGAAAATGATTATGTCTGGATGAAGTTGGCGATCGGAGGTGATTATGATGGTAACAAAATGTTTCAGGGGTAGATTAGTTAGTTCTTGGGTTTGAAGAGTAGGTTGTGAGGTTTGAAAGATGTGTTGGGATATGATAGACAACAGAAATGGAGGTCTTATGGGAAAGATTTTGAGTTTTGAGGAAATTCAGCGGCAGTATGATGGGGAGTGGGTAATTGTTGCTTATACGGCATTGGATGAGCAGATGATGTTTGTGGCGGGGGAGGTATTGGCGCATGAGAGAGAGGAGGAGGATATTTATAGAGCTCTGTCAGTGGCGGGTGGCCGCGATGTGGCGGTGGAGTATGTGGGTAAGGTTCCGGATGATTTGGTGTTTATTCTATGAGTCAGAATGTGTATCCGGTTGGCCCTACTGGGTGAGATGATGGCTTTGCGGGTGGGGATGGGGAGTGAGAAGGGGTCTAAGGTGGTGCGGTTGCTTGTGGATACGGGGTCGGCCTATACGGTTTTGCGGCCTGATTTTTTAGAGGAGATGGGCTGCGGTGTGGATAGGGCTGTTCGTCATGTGAAGGTTGTGACGGCGGGTGGGGTGATTCGAGCACCGATTGTTGTTTTGCCTTGGATTAATTGTTTGGGGCAGCGATTTGAGAATGTTCCGGTGATGGCTCATTCTGTCTCGTTTGGTACTTTTACGAGTGGTTTGTTGGGGATTGATTTGATGCGGCGTTGTGATGCTGTTATCCATACTCGGCGGGCGGAAATTTGGTTGGGGAGAGGTTAGGAATTACGTTTTGCTATGCAGAGGATGGATTGGGCGGATGTGATGGTGTTGGGGTCGAGTCCTGAGAGGATTTGGGCGGTGCGGATGATGGTGGGAGCTTTGCCCCATTGGCCTTGGAGGACTTTTGCATGGTCCAACTGGCTAGGGGACGGCCCTTGAGGTATCTATAGAGGGGGAAGAGGTGGGTATATTTGGTTTGGTGGAGGAGGTGGCCAAGGCCTTTGAGTTGCCAGGCGATGATTTGGGGATCGAGATCGGTGATTAGGAGGCCGCCGGGTTTGACGAGGCGGGCGGCTTCGCTGAGGGCTTGCTGCATGTCGTCGCAATGGTGAAGTGTGGCGTTGGCGATGACGATGTCGGCGATGTTGCTGCGGAGGGGAATGTTGCGGGGGGTGCAGGTGGATGGGGTGAGGATGGGGATCGATTGACTGAACACACTTGTTAACTGTTACGTGAATCAATAATATCTGTCCGGATAAAATTGTACGTAGGAGGGTTGTGGGGCGCCTGGGCGATCGTGCTTGGTGATTTAGGATACATTTTTGAGGCTATGATTTTTTGTCTTAATGCCTATGGAGCTTGGGTTATAAGATTTTTTATTGACGGGAGTAACAAACTTACTTACACTGTCTAGGGATCTATGGTGCTTAATCGAACTTAATATCTGGGGTTCGATCGATTGGGTCTGTTGGTGTAGCAGAGGTTTTGGCTTTGTGCTGCGCTTTGTGGGTGCTTTTCTTAGGTTTTTCGATGCTGGGGAAGTGATTTATTTGCGCTGGCAGAAAAATTGCTTTATAGTTAGGGTGTTTTGTTTTTGCACGGCTGGGGCGATCGCGTTTTTGATGCGGTTGTGTGGCGGTGACTGTTTGTGCTGCTTATTTGTGGGGCAGTGATGGGTTTTGGAAAGGACTAGTTGAATGTTGAAACGGTGGCAGCTTGCCTTTGGATTGACTGCCCTGTTTGGTTTTTGTGTGTATACATTCGTTAGAGAGCACAGTATGATTTACGAACAGGCTAAACCGACGGATCTGTTTTTGGATAGTGTGGGAGTGGTGACGCATGTCCGATATAGTGACACTCCCTACTGGAATTACGATCTACTGAAATCGCGTCTCGTAGAACTGGGTGTGAAGCATATTAGAGATGAAGTTGCAGAGAGTGTGACTAAGACAACAGATATTAGCCGTCTTCAAGACCTAGGAAGGTCTGGTATCAAGCTGACTTTACTCTCTATGCCTTGGCTAGGTAATACACCAACAAGTACAAGAGATACAGCTGTCACATTAAAAGACTCTCTCGCGGCGGTGGAAGGCCCAAATGAGTGGGACGTTACTAGTAAAGCAACCTACCAGGGTAAGGCTTTCCCTGATGGAGCGGTGCTCTACCAAACTCAACTGTATTACGCTATTAAGGGGACTGCTGGGCTTTATAGCACACCAGTGGTTGGACCTTCCATGTACAATGGGAACCAGACTGATACAATGTCTACAAAGTGGGTCCCTTGTGATTTTGGGAATGTGCATAGCTATCCTGGTGGGCGGGAACCTAGTGAATCTCGGTTGAGTGGTGTTTTTATTCCTTGGGCACAGCGTACTTGTGTAGGTAAGCCCGTTATGGCAACAGAGACAGGCTATACCAATGCCATGGCACATACAGGTATTTGGCAACGACCTGTGAATGAGCTTGTAGGAGGAAAATACCTCAATCGCCTTATCTTCGATTATTTTAATCGAGGTGTTACTCGGACATTTATATACGAATTGTTCGACCAAGGACTATCCACAACTGACCCAGAGAAAAGATTTGGCTTGGTACGCAATGATGGTAGCCGAAAGCCAGCATTTACTGCCATCAGTAACACGTTATCCCTTTAAAGATACAGAAACCACAAATTTTTGGCCCCAATACTTAGCCTACAATATTTCGGCACCGAGTACGGTGAGAAAGACTATTCTACAGAAACGAAATGGTCGTTTCTATATGGTTCTTTGGGATGATGTCGTGAGCTATAATCGTGACACCAATACTGAGATCAAGAATACACCGAAAACCGTCAACCTAAGCTTCCAAACAACTTTTCGGACAGCAAATATTTACCGACCTCTGGATGGAAAAACACCGCAATCAGTATCTAGTAATATTAACCGCATAACAGTTATGGTCCCTGATTATCCATTGATTGTCGAACTAGTCCCATAGAACGACTGGAGAAAATCTTTAGCCTGGAGATGTAAAAAAAACTCTTCAGGCTAACCATCTCTCATTCTCATTGGTAAAATCATTTTTGAGGGTAGTATCAAAAGACTCTTGGCTGTAGCAGATGACTCATGGAAAGCCCGGCCAGCTAGACCTAAACCAATAAATACCCACAGGCAGAAACCCATATTTTCAACAAACATAAAGTTAAACCCAGCTTGAGCTAGAATGGCTGTTACCGCTGCTTTAGAAACTTGTATGACTGGGTCTTTGTTGGCTCCAGCACCATGACGGAAGAGCTGCATAAACAATAAAACGATACCTGATAGATAAGGCAGAGAGCCAACCCATCCAAACAGAAACATCATGGGAAAGATCGCACTATCTGTAACTACAAAATCTGCACTGTAGGGAAATGAGGCTCCAAATCCTCCTCCAATGAGTTGAGCTGAAGCGATAGAGAATAGCTTGTTATAGCCCTCGGTTCTGGCATTATAACTAGTATCCGATTCTAGGTTGGAAAAAGACTCAAACCGTTTAGAAATGACTTCATTGAATTCCGGATTATTCCAAATTGGTATTAAACATACACATATAATCAATATCAAAGAGGCAAATCTCATTTGAAGCTTGGGACGTAATGACAGAAAAAGTACTGGAAGACCCAATATACTACCAAGCCAAACAGCCCGAGCCATCGACAAGCAAAATGCAATAATTCCGGTGATCATTGCTGGAACTTGTAGGAAAAGATTGTTTGACAGCAACGCCATAAAGATGGCTGACATGATTGCGGTGGCGAATGCCTGGGGTGAATTCATCGTGCTAGAGACTCTAATGCCCAAGGGCTCAGGAATACCAAAAGAATTAGTGCCAAGCTCCAAAACTGATGTCAACCAAAAGCGATCCCAATCGGGCGCAACTAAGTACTGATAGATGCCATAGCTGCCCATTAGAAGACATCCCCAGGTAAAAACTTGCTGGAAGGTTTTGCGTAGTTCTATATAAAGATGCCATTTTGAATAAATGAAGTAACCAAAAACAACTGGCGAACCCCAACTCAAAATACTATTGACTAGAACCTCTGGTTTACAACCGGATATCTTGCCCATAACTGTGCCATAGACGATCGTCATCAAACACATAAAGAATGGGAATGAAGATTTACTGCGGAACACCTTAGGCAGATCACGGAAAACTTTCTCCGCACAGATAAACATCACTAAAAGTGATGTGAGGAACCAAGGGCCAAAGGTTAGGGTGCCTACACGATAGTCAATTATTCGTCTAATTACAGGTGCAAAAAAGGTTAGGAGACAGACAAATTGAATATAGTCAAGAGGTGATTTTGTATAAAAATAAACACCCAAAGCTACAGACATCAAAGGGAATAGCGGAATCATCAATTTTCCGCCCACAGCTCCACCTAAGAGGAGAAGGACTGTAATTAGAAATGCATATCCAATGAGCAGTGGATGAATTGGTCGATCTTGGGCTACAGGCATGAAACACCTCTGATTCTTGGTTCTTCTAACTTGGGATGAATTAAACTAACTCCTGGCCCATAGCCTCCGAATCTGATACTGTATACCAGGTGGAAAACCCTAAAATTCTTCCTTTCAAAGAAGCTATTCCCTTCTGTACACTCAGCCAGCGCTGTTGAGGGAAAAATCTGAGAATCTGAACTAAACCAGGAATTCGACGCGTTCCAATCAACATTGCCCAGCTTAAGAAAATTACTTTTTGCGCGATCGGGAGATGTTTCAACACCACAAAAGTCTCATTGTGCGACATATTCTCCTGTGCCACCTCATTAAAGCGATCTCTCTGATCTTCATCAAACCGAAGCCCAAGATAATGATCGACCGCGATCGCCGGGTCATACAAAATCTTCCAGCCCTGAGACTTCAGCGTGAGACAGACATCAATTTCATAATCGACCTGTGCTCCAGTACCCCGAAGCTTTTCATCGAGAAGCATTCCGCCTAAGGCTTGGGTGCGATAGCTCATATTGACACCTTTGAGAATATCAACCTCACGCGCCGCCCCTTCCCCAAGGTGGTGATTACCGATATGCCGCCCAAACCACTGAAACTTACCCACAACATCAGATGCTCCAGGATAGTGGCTTGCATCATACATTTCACCTTGCCAATACATCCAATCACGCCCACCAACGCCACCTAGCTTGGGGTCTTGAACAAAATGAGCCTTAATCCGTTCCACCCAATCAGGATGAGGAGCCGCATCATCATCAGTCATCGCAACAATATCGCCTTGGGCCATCTTAAGACCTGCATTCAACGCCGCAATCACCCCAGGCTGAACAACATCAATGATTTTGATCGGCAATGCAGACAGATCAAAAGAACTCAAGAAAGTCCTTGTCTCATGATCAGTATCTCGGACAATGACCAAGAGTTCATCGACAGGAGAAGACTGTGCTTGTAGTGCCTGAAGGCAGCGTTTCAAGTCATTCTTGCGCCGATAAGTTGGGACTAAAACTGAAATTCTCATAATTTTCAACCCTGCATTACAACGGTTTTCTCTGGTTTCCCCACCTTTTGACGCTCCAAAGCAGATGTATACAGCTCTAAATGCTGAGCCGCGATCTTACTCCAGCTATAGCCTTGAACTGTCTGATAGGCTAAGCGTCGAAGCGTATTGAGATAATCTGGGTCATTCAGTAGAAGCTCGATCGCGCCTTCAAGACGTTCACAGTCCCGAGGTGGCACAACCAATCCATTCACATCATTCACGATAATTTCAGTCGGTCCGGGAATATCAGTCACGATCGGTGCTAATCCGCAGGCCATCGCCTCTGGTACAGCTAGGGGAAACCCTTCTGATAGGGATGGAAAAACTAGGACTTGAGCCCCGCGCAGAAGTTTTGGTAAGTCATGCTTCGGAAAAGCTGGGACAACTGTGATGCGATCGCGTACAGCTTCGCTAAAATCAGCTAGAACTTTTTCGATGGCGCAGCCTGTCCCTAAGAATCGGACCCGCAGTGTTGGATATTTCTGCATGAGCCGATTTAAGACTGGCACACTATATTGGATTCCTTTGCGATCGATATAGCTTCCCAAACAAGCAATTTCAGGCAATGTGCCTGTTGGTTCGGAAAACTTAGCAAAAGGCAAGCCAATAAAATCGTCTGGTATTCCGTTGGGGAAAAGCTTAACCCTACTAGCTGGGATTTTCATTTTGTGGCGGGCAATGTTCGCATCATACTGATTTAGAAGAAACGCAAAATCAGCAACCTGAAAGGAGAATGCTGATTCCAGAGTAGGATGCTTCCCTTATAAAGTGGATACTTCCAACTCAGCTTCAGCCTGCCCTGTTTTGCCTCAGCCAGAATCTGTTCATGGACGGTCTGCTCCAAACCATGACTTTGAGTAACCAAAATTTTATTCTGGGTCGAGCGCGATCGTTTGAAAATCAAGCCCCACAACCATGCATCGACTGATGAAGCGTGCACTACATCAATTCCAATTCTTCGGTCAAGCCGTTGAATATGACGAGCTAGATAAAATGGAAATAAGATTTGTAGCGATTTTCCAGGTAGCCTTCTAGGTAGATTGTCATAAGAGTAGAAATGAACTTCATGACCTAACTTTCTATAAGCTTCTCCCAGCTTAAGGGTTACACCTGAAGCCCCAGCATTTTTATCTAATTCGTGATGTATTGTGAGTAGGATTTTCATGATAAATTAGGAGAACTGTGGTAAGGATTGATCAGACACATCAGTCATCAGAAATCACATATGCTTAGCTCTAAACTCTTATCGACTGCTCTACCGATTACAGACTTCGATCGCATTGTCTTGCCGTAAAGCCCCATTAGTTTCTCCATGTGAATTCGTAAAGCATATTTCTCTGTCGCCATTCGACGACCTTCTGTTCCCATACGCTGCGCGAACTCACCATCCAACGACAATCGTTCAATACAACCCGCCAAACCCATCACATCATTCGGCAAGGTCAATACCCCATTCACGCCCTCCAATACTACTTCAGGCATCCCACCTACCCGACTCATCACTACCGGACGACCCTGTACCATCGACTCGAACGCGATTGTTCCTCCTGGTTCATGCCATACAGAGGGGAAAACGACTGCCCGCGACCCACGGATCAAATCCTTGACTTGTGACTGCTCAACCCACCCATGAAACGTAACCCGGTCATCCAGTCCCAAATTCGAACAAAGTCGCTGCATCTCAGCTTCCTGGTTTCCAGTCCCAGCAATATCCAAATGCACAGGTACCGTTACCCGACGTAAAGCCCGTAGTAGCCACTCCACACCTTTCGATGCCTCAATCCGCCCTACAAATACAAAATGAGGTATACCTCCCATGGCCATCGGAGCCACCTCAGATACGTCTGGCGGCATCAAATGCAACACCTCGATCATCTCTTCCGCATAACCAGCACGTACCATCTGTGCCTTAAGAAAATGACTTACAGTGATTACAGGAATCTCAGCTAATGTTTCCATCTCATACCAAGTCTCCTGAAAGTCATACTGAAGCTTATGAGGTCGCACACTTCCACAACGATCGACAACACGGCCCCACATACATCCATGCAAGCTATAGGTACGATCGCAGGGTTTTTGCCAACGCCCAAGAAACCTAGACCCACTTGGACAATAGGGTTGATGCTCATGTAGGGTCCGGACAGCAGGTAAAGAGTTAGGAGGTGCTTCATGAACTGAACAATGCAAGTGCAGAATATCTACACCTAAAGCCTGAGCCTGTTGATATAAATCAGTTTCAGTCGGAACAATGATTGGTGTTTCACCTTCACTTAGCCCAGTACTGGGCCGCTGCGAAAAGTAGTAAACTTGATGCCCTAACGCTTGCTGCGCAGATGCAATTCGGCGGATGTAGCTCGCCATTCCACCTTTTGCCCAGATATCATGCTCATAATGTCCAACAATCATATATTCACCCTTAATGACTCAGTAAAAAATCAGATTTATTTATCCGCCAACACCTAAAAGAGTTTTTAACCCCTTCTTTGTTTTTCTAATCTGCTCATTCGAGTAATATTCATAAATACAAGCGACCTTCAGTCGAGATATAGGAGTTAAATTCTTTCGGTAGTGCCGCATAATTCTATTGACACGACCCATGGAATCACCGTTGGAGGAATCACGGAAAGTTTTGGTATCTTGATGAATTCTAAAGTTCCCCCAAATTTGATCGTGATAATAGACGTTAGAAACTTGAACAGCCCGCAAAATAAACTCTAAGTCCATACTAAAATGCTCATCCACATCAAACAATCCAGCCAGCTCATGTAGAGAAGCATGATAGAAATAAGCCGATGGATTATAGGGAAACGGATGTACACACCAGCCTTGCAAAAGCTGCTCCAGGCCTAGATGAGAAGGCTTATTCACATCTACCAATGCATCCTTGTCATCCCAAATATTGCAATTTCCAGCTAAAAAGCTAGGATTGGGTAAGCCTTGAAAAAGCTGTACAATTCTATTTAAGACACTAGACTCATAATAATCATCTGCATTTAGGATGCCTAGGATCTCGCCTTTCGCGTTCGCAATCCCTTTGTTCATCGCATCCGACTGTCCCTTATCCTTCTCAGAGATCCATCGAATATGAGGATAGCGATCGGCATAGCTTCTAATCAAATCTACAGTCCCATCTGTCGAACCGCCATCTACAATGACATGCTCAATATCTGGACAATCTTGATCAATCACATTCTGAATGCAAGACGCGATGAAATCTCCACTGTTATAGACTGGCGTAATAATACTAAGCATAATTCTGGGACAAAGGGACTCATCAGCAAATCAGTCGTATCTTCATCAGGATATGCGGTGGAAACTCGATCGAGGTCCACGTTTCTCCTTGACACATCTATCTTCCAAGGTACTCCTACTCTATCCGGAGGAATACGCATTAAATTTTAGGTCTTCAAGAAAAGGCCTCGGGGTTTACGCAATATTTATAATTGGAGGGAGAATATTTGTTGACAGCTAGCTAAAGGATGTCTAGTGACCCTCGGCTGATTGAGCTGTGGTGCTGTTGGGTTAGAGATTCTTTCTAGGCTTAGGGGTTGGGGAGAGGGGCTTTGGGTTTAGCGATCGGTCTTTCTTTAGGTTCGACAATCGCGAAGGCAGCGGGGGATCCCCCCGCGCCCCCC
>JAAUSA010000297.1 GCA_012031975.1 Alkalinema sp. RU_4_3
CGGTCGCGAAGCTGCGCCTGCTGCTGGTGGATCCGAGCCAGCGCGGCCTGGGCGTCGGCAACGCGCTGGTCCAGCAATTCCTGGCGTTCGCGCGCGCGGCGGGCTATTGCAAAGTCACGCTGTGGACCCAGAGCATCCTCAGCGCAGCGCGCAAGCTCTACGAAGGACACGGATTCCGTAAAGTCGAGTCGCAGGAACACGCAAGCTTCGGCGCGAAGCTGGTTGGAGAGACCTGGGAACTCGATCTGCGGCGCGCGTCCGACTGACCCGTCCCACGCTGCGGACCGCACGCAAAGATGGCGCGCGTGCATGTGCCGCGTGCAATTTTTTGCTATTACTAGGCGCGCGCGCCGCACGGGCCGCGTACCTAAGAAACAACGAACAAATCGGGGATAACCATGGGGTCGGTACGCCTGCTCGGGCTGGGCTGTGTGTTGCTGCTGCTTGCCGCTTGCGGAGGGGGTGGTGGTGGCGGCGAGGGGCCAGGCGGGTGGCACGGTGATCGGCTCAAACTCAACGTCGCCGTCGATGCGGGTGGGGGACAGCTGGTTGCCCGCTTGGAACAGGGTGACGTCGGTCAGGTTTTGCAGGTCGCGATCGCCGTTGTCTTGGAAGATATTGTTGCCGGGGGATTGGCTGCTGCCGAGGTCGGGAATGGCTTCCTCCTGGATGGTCATGCCAAACTCCTGGTTGCGATCGAGGCGGTTATTGCGCAGTACGGGGCGGGCCTGGCGGGTGAGGACGAGGCCGGAGCGATTGTCGGTCAGGCGATTGTCCAAGAGCAAAGGAGCGGCCTGATCGCTGATTACCATGCCGTAGCCCGTGGACTGGCAGAGGTTTTTGCGAAATTCTCCCTTGGCGCGGCGATTGATGGTCATGCCTGCGGCGGCATTGTTTTTCAAAACGCAGTCGGTGACGAGGGGGCGGGCATTGCCCGTGACGAAGAGGCCCTCGCGTTTGCAGTTGAGTAGGCTACAGGCGGCGACTGTGGCATTGCTATCTTCGAGCCAGATGCCGGTGCCCTGGGACTGGGGATTGGTGACGGTGACGCCGCGAATTTGGGATCCATTGTTGAGGGAAAGGGCGATCGCCTGGGCGGAAAAGGCTTGGCTCATCAGGGTGCCGCTGCCCGAGATGATGATGTTGGCACCTTTGCTGGCCTCATCCCCTTTGACGATCACCCCCTGGGGAACGAGTATGGGAAACTGCTCTCCGCTGGCGATGCTGTAGGTGCCGGGGGCCAGTTGAATCGTGGTGCCGATCGCCGTTTTCTTCAGGGCCTGGGTGAGGGTCCTACAGGGAGCACCCTGGCTGCCCGCATTACTGTCGCGGCCTGTGGTGGGGTTGACGTAAAGTATGGGGGGAGCGGATTGCACCATGTCTATGAAGCCCGTTAGGTGTGTAAAGCCCCTCCATGATACTCAGAATTCCCACGGTGTTTGCGGCGATGGGTTGTGGCTATGATGGTTGTGACGAAGACGAAACCGCCTTTAACCCGATCGACCATGATTCCCTTCATCGTGACCTTTAATCTGCTGCTGGCGATCGCTGGGTTCTACGCCGCTTGGCAGGTCTGGCAACTGCGCAAGGCCCTGGCCCAGACCGTGGAAGCCCTGACGATCTCCGAGCGGGCCACCTATGACGTACTCCACGGGGCACCCCAGGGCATCGGCGGCAGCGCCGCTGGCATCAGCCAATTCCGTCAAACCTACCGCCAAATGGAAGCCCAGCTCGAACAGGTGCAGCGCCTGACCCAATTGCTCACCCTCGGCCTGAGCGTTTGGGGCTACCGCCGCCACCTGCCTGCCCTCAAGCGCCGCCGCTCCATGGGGCCAATCTAAGATCTGGCCGAGATTGGGCCGTAGATCCCTTTCTTCTAGGCCAAAATTGGGCTATGGTGCAAGGACGAATTCTTCCATTAGCAATTGACAAGAGCGCGTATGTCAGGCAAACGATCGGGTGGTTTTTTAGTCGGCATGGTGCTGGGCGCCGCAGCCGGAGCAATCACAGGCCTTCTTGTTGCCCCCCGCACAGGTCCTGAGACCCGGCGAATTTTGCGCAAATCCGCCGACGCCCTGCCCGATCTGGCGGAGGACCTTTCCAGTACTGTCCAAATCCAGGCCGATCGCATCTCCGAAGGCGCCGTAAAAAATTGGGACAGTACCCTCGCCCGCCTGAAAGATGCCATCAATGCCGGCATTGAAGCCACCCGCCAAGCCCAACAGGTGCCTGAAGATGCCGCGCCTGAGCCCTCCATTGAGGTGTCGGTGTCGCGATCGCAACATTATGCCGTTGAGGATGAGGACGAGTAGGCTTTTATGGATCCAGTATTTTGGTTAGGGCTATCGATCGGCTTGGTGGCAGTTAGCATTGCGGCGGTTCTGATTGTCGCGATTCCGGCGATGCAGGAACTGGGCCGGGCGGCCCGCAGTGCGGAAAAACTCTTTGATACCCTCAACCGCGAATTGCCACCAACCCTGGAGGCGATCCGCCTGACCAGCCTAGAGCTGACGGAATTAACCGACGACATGAGCGAGTCGGTCCAGAGTGCTGGGCAGATCACGGGCCAGGTCAGCGAAAGTTTTACCGCCGTTAAGACCCAAGTCACCCAGGCCAAGGTGACTACCAAAAGTATGGCGGCTGGCTTCAAGGCCGCCTGGAATACCTGGCGATCGGAGGAGAGCACCCCCCAGGAGGAGCCCGCTAGCTTGGCCGAAACCCCAGAGAGCCCTCTAGCCAATCCCGAGGTCCGGGCCGCTCGCCTGGCGGAATTCGACGACATCGACAGCCCCAGCCGCCGACTGCGCCGGGCGGGTGAGATCAAATCCTGAGGCGAAGACAGTTTCCGGTAGTATGAGAGATAACATTATGAAATGTTAAGCAACAGATCATAGGTTGATTGATTACAGTCACTCCGGCGGGGAAGAGAGCATGTCGAAGTATTTGGTGGGACAGCGGTTGGGCGCAGATACCCTCTGGCAGGGTTTGCGCGTTGCGCTGATTGCCCTGTCCTTGATTCTGAGTTTTGGTCTGGGGACTCCCCCGGCCCAGGCCTACGACAATCCAGCGCTCCTCCCCGATCATCCAACCAATGTGATCGATCTGGCCAGTGTGTTGACATCGGTTCAGGAGGAGAAGCTGTCGAATCAGCTCGATGAATTTGAGGCGGAGACGGGCTGGAAATTGCGGGTGTTGACCCAGTTCGATCGTACCCCTGGCCGGGCCGTCAAGGACTTCTGGGGCCTGGATAAGAAGAGTTTTATGCTGGTGGCGGATCAGCGCGGCGGGAACCTGTTGAATTTTAGCGTGGGCGATGACTTCTATCCCCTGATGCCCCGCACCTTCTGGATCGAGCTGCAAACCCGCTTTGGCAATCAGTTCTACATCCGCGAGAATGGCGAAGACCGGGCGATCCTCGATACGATCGACACCCTCGAACTCTGCCTGCGGCGGGGTGGGTGCAGCGTGGTGCCGGGGTTGCCCCGTGAGCAGTGGCTGCTGACCCTGGTGAGTTCGGTGGTGGGGGGCCTGGTCTTTGGGTTTGCCGGGCTATCGCGTAAGACCCAGGCCTTCTCCTGGCAATGGGCTTTGATTTTCTCGCCCCTCTGGGCCATTCTGTTCCTGGCCTTCGGCATTGGTCCCGTGGTGACGCGCACCAGTGAGTGGTTGCCCCTGGCGCGGAATGTGGGTGGCTTTGTGCTAGGTGGGCTCTTGGCTGTTGTGGCTACGAAATTGGCGCCCACCAACACTGATCCCGATGAGGCCTAACGGCGATCGCTAACTCGAATTAGGGCCTCGCCGCAGGTGTTGTCCAAGCTGTAACCTACTTCTACGGCTTGACGCAGCGCCTTTGAAGGTAGATAGAGAAAGGTCTGGCCTGGGGGCGCTTGCTGGGCCAGTTGTTTAGGTAGCTGCGGCTGAAGCAATCCCCAGGGCACGATTTGAAAGCGTAGTTGGGGTTTTACCCCATGGCTGAGGGCCATGGTCCGGACGAAGAACTGGTCTGTCACGAGCAGGGGCTGACTTAGGCCATTGGTGACGGTGGCAATGCAGCGATCGTTCTGGGTTAGGGTTTTGTGCCACCAGCTAGGCGCCTGGAAGTAGGTCAAGCTAGAGGCCAGACCCATGAGTACCAAGGCCCCCAGCAACCAGGACCGCCAGCGCCGCCACCGAGGGTTTAACCCTTGGACCAGGGCCAGGGCCAGGAGAATTTCTAGCATGGTGTGGCTAAAGCTGAAGTAGCGCACGGAGAGCGATCGAATCCCCCGCACCCCTAAATCGGAGACAAAAATTACGATGGGCGGCAGGAGCCCTAGGATCAGCAGCAGCCGAACGGGCCAGTGATCGCGGCGCATTGCATGGATCACAGCCCCCGTCAGGGCGATCAATATCACAGCCACCAGCAGGGCTAGCAGGCCTAGGAGATGTTTTGGACTGGTTTCATCGAGGCCGAGGTCCACAAAGAAGACGCTCAGCCCCCGAACTAACCCCTTGATCAATTCTGGCAACGGGCGACTGGGCAGCGCATAGGCATGTTCATCAAAGGCCTGGGGCCTGAGGAAGCCCAGCCAAATCCAGGGCGCAATCGCCGCAGCTATTCCAAGGCTCGATAGCCCAAAGCCCTTCCAGGTGGTCCGCCCCGATCCCCCCCCCAGCACCGCCACCGCCTGGGCCAATAGCAGTAGCAGCGTCAACAGGTGGGTATAGGAAGGCGAGCACCATGGCAATCGCAAAGATCAGCCAATGACGCAGGCGCCCGATCGCACGGCTTG
>JAAUSA010000298.1 GCA_012031975.1 Alkalinema sp. RU_4_3
GGCGGTGTTGGATTGGACGGGGGGACAGCCGTTTTTGACGCAGAAGGTTTGTCGGTTGATTGGGCGATCGGAGGGGAGGCCCGAGATGAGGCCCCCTGGCCCCCAAGTTTGGGGAGACATGAGTCGTGGGGAGGGTGGGATTGTGGAGTGGGTGGGGGAGGTTGTGCGGGAGCGGGTGTTGATGAATTGGGAGGGGCAGGATGATCCGGAGCATTTGAAGACGATTCGCGATCGCTTGTTGCATAGTGAGGCGCAGCAGGGGCGGTTGTTGGGGTTGTATCAGGCGGTGGTGGAGGCGGGGGAGTTGGCGGTGGTGGATGGGCCGGATCAGATGATGTTGCGGCTGTCGGGATTGGTGGTGAAGCGGGATGGGGTTTTGCGGGTGTATAACCGGATTTATCGGGAGGTGTTCGATCGCGCTTGGGTGGCGGGGGCAATCGCGGTGGCTGGAATTGCGGTGCCCAGTTCGATCGATGCGAGGCGGAATCTGGATACGACAAAGGTGGAAATAGCAGCACTGCAGAAGGAGCGGGAGGCATTAGAAAAGAAGAGGAATAAGTTATTAGCAGATGTTTCCTTGCGTGATGATGAGCTCAATTACATTGTGTCAGAAGTGCAGAAAAAACGCTGGAGAAAGGAATCAACTTCAATGGTTGATGCTTCTGCAGAAGTGCGAGAGGCCGATAGGGCTGTTAAAAGTGTAGATACATTCAATACTTCCAATATTATCGTTAAGTATTTTTATCAAACAACTGATAACGTAGAACAAGATATTGTCGCTACAGAATTGAAAAGAAAGGCTTTTCGATTGATTTGCAAGTAAGCTCTGATGAAGGGGGAAAGGTGAATACGATTTTGTATGGGAAAAGTGTCACCTCTGATCAGGTAAAGGCGGTAGCTTATATCATGATCAGATCAGGCGCTAAAATCAGATTAATCGCACCATTTTCAACCCAAGCAAATGAACGGCCCTTGGAAATTCAGGTTGCCACATTTTCCAAGTTTTCTAATCAACCGATTTGGACGGTCGAAAAGATTAAAGCAACGAATTTTCTGCCTGTTCAGTAATCATCCGACACCACGAATGAATGATTCAGTTGGTGAATTTAATCCGGGTGATACTTGGCGATCGCATGGCCCACCTGGGATTTTAATCCCAGGCTAACAGCGCAAACCCGTTGAAACGGGTTAAATTTCTACCTAGAGAGTGTTTCGGTTGAATTTCCAACCTGCTTTAGCTGGTTTGAGCTATTAGCCTCGGGTTTTAACCCTAGGCGGGACAACAGCGCAGTGAAGGATTTGCATGTTCGTTTTTGGGGTGCGATCGCTCCGTTGCCATCCAGACCCCGCGAATAAATTGCGGACTAATCAGGCAGCCCCTCCAGGGCTAAAATCGTTCCATTGTCGAGGGATGGAAGTCTAGACCACCGCCCAATCCTAAACAACCCTAAGACATCGATCGACTGGCCTCCTAAGCTGGCTCGATACTTACAGGCGATCGCGCAGCTTTTCGATGGTTTCGATGGGCAGTCCCAAGCCTTTAGCGATAGTCTCAGAATCTACTCCAAGTCTTAGAAAGTTCACAGCATCTTCTAACTTTCCTTCCTCTCTCCACTCTTCCTTCTTCTTCAGATAAGCTACAGACAAGTTCATAATCAGTTCCTCCTCATCTTTAGTAAGCGTTCCGATAGATTCCAAGTCAGCCCGATAGTCCGCCAGAACCTCCTCAATACTAGCATAAAGCGCAGGCGGTGTCGGCTGTGTCACCAGCTCCAAAATCGCCCGATTCTGGTTCCCCTCGCTACCGAGTAATCTCAGCCACAGAGTCGCCTCCGTAACCGCCAACTGATGCACCACAATCAACCCCACTCGATTAAGCTTTGGCAAGCGATAAACCCCTGGGATCCGCGATTTCTGAAACCCAATCCCCCGCAAAATCGTCCCCGAAGCCGTCGGCATAATCAACCACAGGTAGGGCAATTTCTCGTCAGGCACCGTCTCCTTCAAACGATTCGCCTTACGGACAAGCCCGCTCTCAATATCGATAAACTTTCCGATGCAAGACCGAATATCAAAATCCGTCGCCGGGTTCCGAAACACCTCAATCAACGAATCACGGATCAAAAGCTGTCCCATCAGCCCCAGCTTTTTCCGCTGGGCCGGGATACTCAACCTGCGATCGCGCTCAAACCACACATCGCCCTCTCGCCGCTCTGACTTCACGAACTTATTGGGCACAGCTTTACCGATCGTATTCAGCAATTCCGTCAGATAATTTTTGGCGAAGGAATCATGGGGAAACTCAGACATAACAACGTACTTGGAATGAATAAATTACATTTTTCCAAGATTACTCCAGTTTATTTTTCTTTTTTGAGTTGTATGATCGATCTCCCTCTCCCGATAGATATCTGTGTGGCGTAGATGCTTAATTTTTTCGATCGCCGTTTCACCCATTCGGGGTAGCCCCTCCAGGGCTAAGATTGTTCCATTGTCGAGGGGCGGAAGTCTTGTAGAGATGTTGTTTTGTAGTCCGAAATTCATTCATGGGCAAGAACCCCATGCGATCGGTTAAGATGAAGTCAATCTGGACCAGCGAGGCCAATCATGACAGCAACTCAGGTTAAAGACCTATCACTCGATGACGTGATCAAGAAGTTTGGCTTGGTCGAAACAACCGATCCAGCATTCTTTGCCGAATGCCAAGGCCCCCTCGCTCCGATCACCCCCCAAGCCCAAACAGAATTAGCCCAAATCGAATCTGACTACGCCTATCTCAGCCATCGAGCGATGGACGAAGGTGCCGTCAAACTCGTCGTGATCGGTCGCCTGCTCGCCCTCGCCGGATACTATCAAGCCCCCTTCAGCTTGGTCACCGAGAAAACTGTCAAACTCAAGGCGATCGACAATGGACAAATCCTACGCGGCGTGGTCGATATCTTAGCCATGCATGAGAAAGTCTGGGTATTGCTAGTGGAAGCAAAACGAAATGCTTTTTCGATCGAACCCGCACTCCCCCAAGCCCTAGCCTACATGAGCGGTGCCCCCTACCCCGACTACCCCACCTTTGGCCTAATCACCAATGGCCGCAACTACCTGTTCCTCAAACTCAAGGGCAAAACCTATGGCCTATCCAAGGAATTCTCCCTCCGAAATCCTGGCGATTTGACCGAAGTATTGCAAGTGATGCAACACCTAGGCAAGCTGGTGACAACCTGGCCAATTTAGATATTACGGTAGGGACGATCGCAAATTAGGCGATCGCTAAGTTTAACTATGTATTACGTAATGCCTTTCGGGGATAAATCTTCGGTAAGATAACGGTGGTTTGGCCCTTGAAGGCTAGATTAGATCGATGCGAATATTTGTACTTTTATTCCCTGGTAGCCGCTATGTCTCAATCCCCTGGCTCTATTCAGGCCATCCTGTTCCTTGCCGCCAACCCCAAAGGGACGACACCCCTCGACCTTGAGAAAGAAGCCAAGGCGATCAAAGACGGTCTAGAGCGATCGCGCCATCGCGATCGATTCAATCTCCAACAAAGCTGGGCTGTCACCGCCACCGGCATGCAGCGAGCCGTTTCGGAGCTGAGTCCGCAGATTGTTCATTTTTCTGGCCATGGGGTTGGGGCTGGAGGGCTGGCCCTTGAAAGCGAAGATGGGTCCGTTCAGTTGGTGCGCAGTGATGCCCTCGCTAAGTTGTTTCGACTCTGCGTTCAGCCCTTTACGGAGGCCCCCGTGGAATG
The DNA here is from genome assembly GCA_012031975.1 of Alkalinema sp. RU_4_3. GTDB lineage: Bacteria > Cyanobacteriota > Cyanobacteriia > Leptolyngbyales > Leptolyngbyaceae > JAAUSA01. Next base: position 3,746 of record JAAUSA010000298.1, read on the forward strand.
CGTGGTGCTGAATGCTTGCTACTCCGAAGAACAGGCCCGTGCGATCGCCCAGCATATTCCCTACGTCATCGGCATGAGCCAAGCCGTCGGCGATCAAGCGGCCCGCAAATTTGCCGTGGGATTCTATGACGCTTTGGGGGCTGGGCGATCGATCCCCGTTGCCTACGAGTTTGGCTGTAGCAGCATCAGTATGGCAGGTATTCCAGAAGACCTCACTCCACAACTGATTACTAAGCACAGGGCCATGTCGGGTTCATCGGCTGGATCTGTCCCAGAACCTGTGAATGCCCGGAAGCTCGATAGTATTCCCTCGTCGCCGCCCTTGCCTCGGGTGTCGGGGCCAGTCAATCCGATCCCAGTCATGTTTGATATGCCTGAGGGGAGCGTGAGTTTGGATTCGCGCTTTTATGTGGAGCGTCCGCCGATCGAGCGCGATTGTTTTGATACGATTTTGCGATCGGGGGCGCTGATTCGGATTAAGGCTCCGCGCCAAATGGGGAAGTCGTCGCTGATGCAGCGGGTGTTCGATCAAGGTAAACAGGCTGGGCATCGTGGCGTCTATATCAATTTCCAATCTGCCGATGCTGAATTTCTCAGTAATATTGATTTGTTCCTGCAATGGTTCTGTGCCAGTGTGAGTAATGAATTGGGGCTCGGCGATCGCCTAGAGGATTTCTGGAAGGGCGTACTGGGGAGCAAGAATAAATGCACCAATTACTTTCAGCGTTATCTCCTGACCACGATTACAGAACCCTTGGTCCTTGGTCTTGATGAGGTCGATCAGGTGTTTCAGCATCCGGCGGTGGCCCAGGAGTTTTTTGGACTGCTGCGGGCTTGGCATGAGAAGGGGAAGAATGAGCCGATTTGGCAGAAATTGCGGCTAGTGATTGTACATTCTAAGGAGGTGTACATTCCGATGAATAGGCGATGTGCAACTTTTTCAGGCATCACAAATCAGCCCGTCAAACTGAAGCAACTCCCTTCCCAGCTTGTGGTTGAGCCAGCAGCACAAAGTGTGGGGCCA
>JAAUSA010000299.1 GCA_012031975.1 Alkalinema sp. RU_4_3
CACCGTTTGAGGATCTTAATGGCATGCGATACCACGACCACTGGTTGAAAAACCTGCTTATCGCCAGTTCTATGAATGGTAGAAATACTGGTAAGCCTGTTTCACTCAAAACTATGGAGAACTAGCATTTTTATAGCTAATATACATTCTTGCTTTTCATTTCGGGGGGGCGTGATATGTGATTGAGATAACTTGTCTTCCAATATTTGATCATCGGAAGATGAATTAGCAGATTGAAATGTGTGACACACTTTCGCCAATTTAAATTCAATATCACCAAATATTTTGATTTCTAAATCACTAATTTTATCGCTAATTAAATCAGTATTCTCTTTAGGCAGGCCAGCCATATTGATGAATTGTTTGAATACCCCAAAAATTCGTACATCGAATCATCAGAATTTCCAGAACCTCCCTTTGCAATAAGATTACCATCCTTTCCTACAATATCCCCTTGGGAATCAATCAACTTATAGTCTCTAAGATCCGGATAGTCTGGAATCCATCCTAGTCCTTTCTTCTTCCAGTCAATATTTTTACCGTCAGCATTAGAATCTATCATTGCAATCACCTCAAATTTAATCTTCTAGCCCTTAACAGATAAGCCTCATTCGAATGAGACTAGTGGCATAAATCTACTTTTTTCTTCCTCAAGCCTAAATAATCTTTTAACCAGTCACATCCTTCAGTATATTGCTTCTCAATGTCTAATTTTCGATCGACATCATGCCAAAGAATTATTTTTCCATCAGAACTTACGGTCACTAATGTCTCACCATCAGCGCTAAATACTGTTGAATTGACAGACCCTGTATGACCCACAAACTTTGTAATTAATTGCCCAGTTGGACTCCAGAGGACTGCTGTCTTGTCATCACTGGCTGAGATTATATCGCCATTGGGCCTAAAGTTGATTCTTGAAATAGTTGCGTTGCTACTTCCAAATGGGGGACTATATTTCCCATCTAAGCCCCATATTGAGAGATTACCTGTTTGACCAGCCACGACTATTTGCTTATTGTCAAAAGTAAATCGTAGATCCTTTATACCTACATCACTAGTCTTAATCTTGTGCAATAGTTTCTTAGATGCATCATAGACCTCAATAATGCCCGTATCATCAACTATCGCGATAAGTTTGCCATCCTGACTAAAACGAATCTTGTGATAGCTAGATTTCTCATTGCCAAACAATTGGAATTCTTTCTTGTTTGAGTTCCAAATTTGGGCTTTGTCAGAAAAGTTTATTACTCCAATATTATTCTGATCAATAAAGGAAACATAGCGGACACTTTCTGTCGTAGGGATATCTGCTCCTTTTTGATCCCCAGCCCAATCTAATATGCGTATTCTCCCATTTGGGTTTTCTCCAAACAGAAGAATACGATCGCTATTAATATTATTTGCAGATTCTAAAATAAAATCTGTCGGCCAATTTTTTGAATTGCGCTCTTGATTAAATAATTTTACCCCATCCATGCCATTACTCGCTATGGCTTGCTTATGGGAACTAACAGCAATATCAAAAACTTTATCTTCATGGGCAGCAATGATCTCTAATGCTAGATTATTCACTCGCCATAGCCGAGGGATTTTATCGTTACTTGCTGACACAATGGAATTACCATCAGGACTAAAACTGACACTATTGACACGACTACTATGACCTGAGAGCGTCTCCATTAGCTTCCCTTGGGAGTTCCATAGGCTCACTGTGCCATCAAGATTTGCTGTGGCGATCGTTACTGTGGTCAGTACGGGATTCTGTTCTGAACTAAATTTTGTGGGATGAAAAGCAATATCATTGATTCCATATTTTTGTCCTACCAGTGTTATCTTAGGTATACCTGTTTTAACATTCCATAATATGACCGTACCATTCTCACTAGCTGTCGCGATCGTTGAACCATCGGGGCTAAATCGAATTCTATTAATAGACTTTCCAGGTTTATAGCCCTTAAGAGGTATAAACTCTCTACCTTGCCGATCCCATGTTTTTATCACACCTTTCTTGTCAGCAACCGCCAATACTTTACCATCTGGGCTGAAGTCAATGCTATTAATACGTTCCTTCCCATGGGGCTTCCAGGGCTTTTGAGTTGAACCTGGAAAACCTGATTGAAGCTTGCCTTGTAAATTCCAAAAATGAATAGCGCCATTCTGACAGGCAGTCGCAATCGTTTGCGTATTAGGATCAAAACTGATACTTCTGACTGCAGCACTATTAACTATTGGTGCACGATCGGCTTACCTTCAAAATCCCATAATCTTACAGTTTTATCTAAACTCCCAGTCATAATCAGGTTTTGCGTGGGATGAAAAACAACTTGTGTGACCTCCGCATCGTGGGGTATTGTATATTTTAAATGGCCTTGTAAGTCCCATAATTTTACGGTTTTATCAAAACTGGCAGTTGCGATTAAGCCTCCTCGGGGATTAAAGCTGACACTTTGAACATAATTCTTATGGCTATCATTACCTTCTAGTCGATTCGTCTCTCTGACCCAGTAGCTTGCTTGTTGTAATACTTGTCGAACACCTGTTTCCACCTTCGGGTCAAACCTTGTTACCCAAATAGATCGCTTGCGTCGCTCCTCTACCTTTAATGCCGATACTAAAGAGTCTAGGGAACTGCGGTTATCTCCAAATTGCGCTTGCGCTTGACTTAGAAGTGCATTGACTTCCCCTACTTCGGCATTCCGCCAAAACAGGCCAGCCAAGATTGCAAACAACCCCACTACACCCGCCGAAGCGATCGCCCCCCTAGTCCTCGCCTCCGCTAACTTCCGCAACTTCCGCTCCTGCTCCACCTCCCGCTGCGCCAACCGATCGCGCCGCTCCCGACTCCCCACCACAAACGCCCGCTGCTCCTCCGGCAAGCTCCCCAAATTCACCTTCTCCAACACCCCCCTCCAGCAAAGCCCCCTGCAACATATCCACTTCCGATCGCCCATACTGCACCCAATCGTGATACTCCACCGCCAACTTCTTGCGCAACCGCAACGGCTCCCGACTGGCCATCAGCCAGCCATACAACCGCTCCCACTTCGTCAAAATCGCCTCATGGGCCACCTCAACGCGATCCCCCGACACCAACAGTCGTGCCTCCACAAAAGGATCTAATGCCCCATGCACCGCCCCCAACTCTCCCAACCGCCCCAACTCCCCCCAACTCGCACTCTGCCGCATAAACAACGGACTCTCAGCGGCCCCCTCCCCCGACTGCACCAACGCCTCCACAAAAATCCGAGGCAGAAGCTGCTGCGCCTCAACAGACAACTGTTGAAACAACCCCTCCGCCCTTGCATTCAGACTCCCCGTCACCCCACCTAACGCTTGATAATCCGCCAACCTCAACTGCCAACGATGGTCTTCGACCGACCGAAGGTCATCGCTATTCCCCGGCTCAATACAAGCCCCCCACAACTGCTGCAACGTATATTGCAACAATGGCAAAATCCCCGGCTGATCCAGCACCTGCGTCAAAATTGCACTGGCCAATCCCACCTCCACCGTCGCCCCTTGCCGCAGCGCGGGCTTCACGATCGCCGCCTCAATCTCCACCGCCGTCAAAGGCTGCACAATATAGAGATTTCGCGATTGATTAATCAACTCAACGATCGCCGAATCATGGCACAGATCCAAAAACTCAGCCCGCATCGTAATCACCAAGCGCACCCCACCTGCCTCCGCCAACCAATCATTAATTAGCGCCAGCAAACTCGATCGGGCCGTCCCGTCCCACACCGTAAAGATTTCCTCAAACTGATCGATCACGACCAATTGATCCAGAGCGGCATCGATCGCCCCCAACTCCTCCAGCAACACCGATGCAGGCTGCTCGGCTGGGCGTACGGTCAAAAACACCCAAGCAGGACTGCCCGGAATAGCATCCTCCCGCTTCAGCTTCGGAATCAACCCCGCCTTGACCAGCGACGACTTCCCACTGCCCGAAGACCCCACCACCGCCAAAAAACGATTCGTCAACAGTCGCCGTATCAGATTACCAATAGCAGTATCCCGCCCAAAAAATAACGCCGCATCCGCCTCCTGAAAGGCTTCCAGACCTCGATAGGGATTCTCCCCAATCCCGCTAATCCCCATAGCCTTCCCCACCGCCGGAGCCTCAGGGGATACTTGTATCCGCCCCGGATAGGTCACCAAATTAATCGGACGCCCAAGATTCATCCCCCGAGGCTCCTGCCCCGATCCCTTCAAGGCCCTAAACACTGAATCGTACAGAACCCCACTACTCACCGCTCCCCGAGGATCGACCTCACGTTCCAAGGCCTGGACCAAGTTGCCTGTAAACACCGTATAGGAATCCTCTGGCCCACCCTCATAGGCATTCTCAAAATTCCGACAGGCCGTCATCAGTGAATAGTCACAGCCATCATGGGTCGATCGCGCCAGCGCCTCCTGCAAAAAACTAGCCTCCATCATCGCCCCCGAATGGCAACAGTCCAGCCAGACAATCAACTGGTTACAATGGCTTTTCAAAAACAAGGCCCCCAGCTCATCGAGGGAAATATGCTCCTCATTCTGTGGGAGACAAACCTTCCCCTTCGGCTTGACCTGGGAACCCGTCATCGCCAAATAGGCTTCATAGCGATCGGCCCGATCGCGGGTCAAAAAACCATGGCCACTAAAGTAAAACAGCGCCGTATGCCCCTTCACCCGCTCTTTAAAAGGCGATGTGCAACTTTTTCAGGCATCACAAATCAGCCCGTCAAACTGAAGCAACTCCCTTCCCAGCTTGTGGTT
>JAAUSA010000300.1 GCA_012031975.1 Alkalinema sp. RU_4_3
TGGTCAGAATGCGGAATACCCTAGATATGGTGTCCTGCAACTGAATTTTCACTTCTGTAGTACCAACTGCGAAAGTTATCACGGGAGATCCGGTAGAGCCAAAAGATGTCAGTAGAAGGGATCCTATGAACAACTATCCGTTCGGATTTAATACAGTGGGTGGAACCTTGAATGGTTCTGCAGTTGGTGGGGGCGGCGGTTTCCGGCGTCTGCTGTGGATATTGTTGGGGATGTGGATTTTAGGGTCGCTCGGGCTCGGTTGGCTGGTTAAGTCGGTGCTGTTTCTAGTGGCGCTGGTGGTGCTGGTACCGATCGTGGGACTGCTTGGGTTCCAGTGGTGGCTGAATCGGAACCTGGTCAGCGGCGAATGTCCCGTCTGCCATCAACCCGTCCAGGGACTCAATGGCGGAACGATGGACTGCCCGAGCTGCGGTGAGGCCCTAGAGGTCCAGGGTGGCACCTTCGGGCGCCAGGCCCAGGCGGGCACGATCGACATTCAGGCGGTGGAAGTGATGTCGCAAGTGGTTGAAGAATAGGCACAATGGAGAGAGGCTGACGCCAAAATTCTCCCCTTAATAATTGCCCCCTCCTATATGTGGCCCTACATTACCCCCGGCATTGCGGATGACTTGTTCGAACGCTTGCCGGGTATTCCCATGACCCAGCGGGAAATTCGCCTGCTGATTCTGTCCCACCTGCGCCTGACCCCTACTTCGGTGCTCTGGGATGTGGGGGCGGGGACGGGGACGATTCCGGTGGAGGTGGGGCTGATTTGCCCCCAGGGAAAAATATTGGCCATTGAGCGCGACGAAGAAGTGGTGGGTCTGATCCGCCGCAACTGCGATCGCTTTGGGGTGAAGAATGTCCAGATCATCGAGGGCAGTGCGCCGGAATGTTTGGGGGAGATTAAGTCGGTGCCCGATCGCGTCTGTATTGAGGGGGGGCGATCGGTGAAGGCAATTTTGCAGGCGGTCTGGCAATATTTGCAGCCCAATGGTCGGGTGGTGACGACGGCGGCGAGTTTGGAGACGCTGTATCAGATTTCGGAGAGCTTTTCGAGCCTGCAGGTGCGCAATATTGAGGTGGTCCAAGCTTCGGTGAATCGGTTGCAGAAGCGGGGGAACAGTCAGGTGCTGGTGGGGTGCGATCCGGTGTTTGTGATGAGTGGGGAGAAGATGGACGATTGATCCGATACCGAGCGCGATAGAATCTTGGCAAGATTTTTTGTGCGGTGGGATATGCCCTGGACTCGGATCGGTAGTGGCCTACTGGCGGGATTGATCGCCTTTTTGATCGTGGTGTCTGGAGGGTGGTTCTTTACCCTGGGGATCGCGGCGGCGGTGTATCTCGGCCAGTTGGAGTATTTCCGCATGGTGGAGGCGAAGGGGATGAAGCCCGCGAAGTGGCCAACGCTGGTGCTCAGCCAGGTGCTACTGCTGGTCAGTCATGTGAATCCGGACTGGGCGGAGGCGATCTTTCCCATTTCGGGGAGCTTGATCTGCTTTTACTTGCTGTTTTTGCCGAAGCTGTCGAGTATTGCGGATATCGCAGCGTCGGTGATGGGGTTGTTCTATTGCGGGTATTTGCCGGGTTTTTGGATCAGATTGCGGGATTTGGGGCAGGTGCCGAATTTGCCGTTGGGGGGGTATCTGCCGCCGCTGGATTGGCTGACGCATCTGCCCCAGTTGCCCCAGGGCCTGACGATGTGCTTTGTGAGTATTCTCTCTGTGGTGGCGGCGGATATTGGGGCCTACGCCTTCGGGAAGCGTCTGGGGCGGACACCGCTGTCCCATATTAGTCCGAAGAAAACGCTGGAAGGGTCTATTGGTGGACTGTTCAGCAGTATGTTTATCTCGACGATCGGGTCCTGGGTGCTGCATTGGCCGGGGAATCCCTGGTCGGGGATGCTGCTGGGTGTGATCGTGGGGGTGACGAGTCTTTTGGGCGATCTGACGGAGTCGATGATGAAGCGGGATGCGGGCTTTAAGGATTCGGGGGACTTGATTCCGGGCCATGGGGGGATTCTCGATCGCACGGACAGCTACCTGTTCACGGCGCCGCTGATCTATTACTTCACGACGATGCTGCTGCCTTGGATTGGGCAGTTTGGTTAAGGATTAGCAAGATATGAGAGGATGGGGGCGGCTGTTTGGGGGTAAGGGCTTATGTCGCGATCGAGTTCTTTGCGAAACTATCTGATTACTCGGGTGTTGATGCTGCCTGTGATGATCTGGCTGATTACCAGTCTGGTCTTCCTGCTGCTGCGGGCGACGCCGGGGGACCCGATCGATGCGCTACTGGGACCGAAGGCTCCCCCTGAGGCGAAGGAGGCCCTGCGGCAACAGTTGGGGCTGAATCTGCCGCTGCCGTTGCAGTACCTGAACTATATGGGGTCGCTGGTGAAGCTGGACCTGGGAGAGTCGCTGACGGACCAGGGGACGAAGGTGTTGCAGATTATTCAGGATTTTTTCCCGGCGACCCTGGAATTGGCGGTGGTGGCGATGGCGATCGCCCTGGTGCTGGGTGTGGGGATTGGGGCATTTTCAGCGTCGAGGCCGGATTCGGGATGGGACACCTCGGGCCGACTGTTTGGGATTATTACCTATGCGGTGCCGATGTTTTGGTTTGGGATGATGTTGCAGTTGGTGTTTAGTGTGTGGTTGGGGTGGTTTCCGGTCGGTACCAGGTTTCCGACGACGATGGTGGCGCCGGATGGGCCGACGAAGCTGTATTTGGTCGATAGTGTCCTGGGGGGAAATTTTGGCCAATTGGGGGCGGCGCTGCAATATCTGTTTCTGCCTGCGGCGTCCTTGGGGGTGCTGATTAGTGGGATCTTTGAGCGGATTGTGCGGGTGAATCTGAAGCAGACGATGGCGGCGGACTATGTGGAGGCGGCGACGGCGCGCGGGATTGGGCCGAAGCGGATTCTCTGGAACCATGCCTTTCGCAACACGCTGATTCCGGTGGTGACGATTTTGGGGCTGACCCTGGCGGCGATGCTGGGGGGGGCGATCTTGACGGAGGTGACCTTCTCCTGGCCGGGGCTGGCCAATCGGCTGTATAAGGCGATCGCCCAGCGGGACTATCCGACGGTGCAGGGGATTACGGTGTTTTTTGCGGCGATCGTGGCGGTGGCGAGTTTGGCGATTGATTTGATCAATGCGGCTATAGATCCTAGGATTCGGTATTAACTTTGTGGGGCTGGCGCGTTACATTGGTGAGCGTTGCTACTCTTTGTTTGGGGCCGAGTCTATGTTGGAATTGTATCAATTTGAGATGTCGCACTTTGTAGAGAAGGTGCGGCTGGTGCTGGACTATAAGGGTTTAGAGTACCGCAAGATTGAAGTGGTGCCGGGGATTGGGCAGCTGGACTTATTCCAGAAGACGGGCCAGCGTCAGGTGCCTGTGCTCAAGGATGGGGAGACGATGATCGCAGATTCGACGGCGATCGTGCAGTATCTGGACAATCGCTACCCCGACAAGCCTGTGATTCCCGTGGAGGCGAAGGAGCGGGCGCTGTGTCTGCTGCTGGAGCAGTGGGCCGATGAGGTGTTGGCGATCGATGCCCGCAAGGGCCTGCTCAGCTGCATCAGCCAGAATGTCACCTTCCGTACGGCGCTGTTGCCGAGCATGACTCCTGCGCCGCTCAAAAGCTTCCTGGGTGGGTTACCTGTGAATCTCCTGAGCAACCTAGCCGCTCCCGTGGGTCTGGGGGCCGACAAGATTCGGGAGGCCCTGCGGGAGGATCTGCGCCACCTGAGTGCGATTTTGGCGACCCAGCCCTATTTGATCGGCAGTCAGCCCACGGCGGCGGATTTTGCCGTGGCGGGTGTGAGCATGTACATCAAGTTCCCCACGGGCTATGTGAATGTGCCGACGGCGGTCCAGGGGGAGGGCGTGCCAGGGGTGGCGGATAGCCCCGAGTTCGAGCGGTCCTTTTGCCTGGCGCGATCGCCTCTATGCGGACTTCCGGAAGCCCTTGGGTGGGCTGGAGAGGCCGATCGGCGGGGATGGAGGTCGTCCGACTTCGATCAATATTGACTAGGAAAAAGAGGCCCCCAACCCCCAATACTGGGGGCTTTGAACGGGGGAAATTGAGTCTTCTTGCCCCGGCTTTCTTCTGGCTTAGGAGAGGGCCGGGGTTCGTTTTTCGGTTAAGGGGGTATGTTGGTTGTACGATTCTCAACTCGCGCTCAAGTTATGAAACTTTCTGTTAGGGATTTAGCCCAAGGTCTGCTACGGCCATTTAAGTTGAAGATTAGCCGGATTCTGACCGAAGATGAGATTCGAGCGGGGTCTATTGAAGCGGGTCTAGAAAATCTAACTTGGTTGAAATCCTACGAGATTAAGACGGTACTGGATATTGGTGCGAACACAGGCCAGTTTGCCGAGAAAGCTAGGCGGCTGTTTCCTGGGGCCAAGATTTACTCCTTTGAGCCGTTGGCGAGTTGCTATCAAGCATTAATCGGCTATTTTGAGGGGGTTGAGGGGTTTCAAGCCTTTAATTTTGCCCTGGGCGATCGCTCCGGAGAAGCAGAGATTTTCTGCTGTGACTATTCCCCTTCTTCTTCGATGCTGCCCATGGGAGAGGTGCATAAAGCGGCTTTCCCCTACACCAAGGACCAGACGGTGCAGAAGATTCAAATCCGGCGACTCGATGATCTGGCTGATCAGTTGGAGTTGCGGCGGCCTTTGCTGGTCAAGATGGATGTGCAGGGCTTTGAGGATCGGGTGATTGCTGGGGGATTGGCG
>JAAUSA010000003.1 GCA_012031975.1 Alkalinema sp. RU_4_3
TGCACCGCGTCACCCCCACCCAGGGCAGCAAATTCGCCAAATACCCCACATTAATCCAGCGCACCAACCCATCCAACCGCCGCCGCCCGATCGCCCCCAAGTCATACAGCAGCGCCAACACGATCGCCACCGTCGAACTCCACCACAGCAACGGATTCCCCATCGCATGGACATCATAGACAAGCGATCCAGCCAGCGCAGGCGGATTGGGATGATTTAGCGGAATTATCTCCTGGGGATTCACATCAATCCGATAGAAATAGGCCACAGGCCGCACCATCCCTAGCCAGCTCCACCAAGTCGAACAATAGGGATGCACATCCTTCCCCGCCTTCACCCCCTGGTGATAGGTCAAAATCTGCCACTGCAACTCCAAAAAATCCGGCCAAATCCCATTCTTGTGGTTTAGCAACAAATGGGGAATCCATTCCAGGAAATAAAACACCCCCGGCACCACTGTCAGACAGACCAGCAACCCCAAGGGATTCAATCGCCCCAGCCTCCCCCACCAGCCCTCGGAGTTTGACACCGTCGCATTATTACCAAACCACGATCGCCACCCCACCATCCCCTGGGCCATCACCACGATCGCCAACGTCCCAAACAAATACCACAGCCCATTCCACTTCACCGAAGCCGCAGCCCCGAAGAAGACGCCCGCAAGCGCGATCGCCCCCCACCTGGCATAAAACCCCTCCCTTCTTACCCCCCACAGCAACAGCACCTGCCCCAACAACCCAAACAAAATCAAATAGACATTATTCAACGCATAGCGCGACTCCACCAGCAGCAGCCCATCCAGCGCTCAACAGCCCCGCCGTCAGCAACGTAATCCGCCACCGCTGCGTCAATTGATACACCAACGCCGCCGCCACCAGCGGAATAAAACTCCCCGTCAAAGCATTCAACCAGCGATAGCTCCAGGTTTTGTGCAGCGACCCCGTCAGCGTATTGCTCACATCCGGCACCAGGGGGCAGACGATCGCCAATCCACATGCCGATCGCAATCAAATACTTACTCAACGGCGGATGCCCATCAAAAAAGGCGTCCAAGTCAAATACTTATTCGCAAACACCGCATAATACACCTCATCAAAAACCAGCGTATTAAACCGCTCCAATCCCCAAAACCGCAGCCCCAAAGCCACAACAAAAATCCCCGCCAACACCAAATAGGCGACCCGTGGTTTTATTTCGTCATTTACCAATTCCCGCATGGCCCCTACTCCTCGTCTGCCCAGCGTTCTGCAATTCTCAACTTAGCCGATCGCGATCGCACATTCGTCTCCTGCTCCTGCTCCGTCGGAATCATCGGCTTCTTCGTCAGCACCTTCAGCAGTTCATTTTCCCGAAACCGATGTTTCACCATGCGATCCTCCAGGCTGTGGAACGTAATCACAACGATCCTCCCACCGGGTTTGAGCCAGGTCGGTGCCACAGCGAGAAACTTCTCCAGCACCTCCATCTCCCGATTGACGGCAATGCGTAAACCCTGGAACGATCGCGTCGCCGGGTGAATTCGGCCATACCTGTAGGACTTCGGCACCGATCGCGAAATAATCTCCGCCAGCTCCAGCGTGGTTTCCACCGGGCGGCGATCGACGATGGCACGGGCGATGCGGCGCGACAGGCGTTCCTCCCCGTAGGTGTAGAAGACATTGGCGATTTCAGCTTCGTCCCAATCGTTGATGATGTCCGCTGCCGTTAGGTCCTGGCTCTGGTCCATCCGCATGTCTAAGGGCGCTGCTTGGCGAAAGCTGAAACCGCGATCGGCCCTATCCAACTGCGCCGAACTCACCCCCAAGTCCGCCAAAATCCCATCGAACAATTGACCCTGGGGTTTGAACTCCGCAAAATTGGTTTGAATCAGTCGAGCGCTAGAGCCCCATTCTGACAAAACCTCGCCCGCCGCAGCTAAGGCTTGGGCATCTTGGTCAAGGCCCACCAGATTGACATTCTCCGCCGCCCCGAGGATCAAGGCACTGTGCCCACCGCCGCCTAGGGTCGCATCCAGGTAAGTGCCGCCGGGTTGAACGGCAAGACCCGCGATCGCCTCCTCCGGCATCACCGAAATATGATGAAACGGCTGGGGTTCTGGGGTTTCGATCCCCTCAACGTTCGGGTCACTCATGACTAATGCCTACCGCTTCAGAAATATGCTTCAGCCCCTGGGCATCGAGTTTTTCAATCAACCCCCTCATCACCTGCTTCGCCATCCCCGGCCCCTGATAAATCCAACCCGTATAGACCTGCAGCAAACTCGCCCCCGCCGTAATCTTCTCCCAGGCATCCTCCGCCGTAAAAATCCCACCCACCCCGACGATCGGCAGTTTCCCCCCCGTCTGTCGATAGATCAGCTTGATCACCTCCGTCGATCGCGATCGCACAGGCCTTCCACTAATCCCCCCCGCCTCCTCAGTGACCAAACCACCATTACTCAGGCGCTCAGTTTTCAACCCATCCCGGCGAATCGTCGTATTGGTGGCGATAATCCCAGCCAGTTTGTACTGCAACGCCAAATCCACCACCGCCGCCACATCTTCGTCGGCCAAGTCGGGGGCAATCTTCACCAAGATGGGTTTGCCCTCGGTGTTTTCGTTGTTTAACACCTCAAAGATCGGCGCTAGCTGCTCCGTGGACTGGAGCGATCGCAACCCCGGCGTATTCGGCGAACTCACATTCACCACAAAATAGTCCCCACAGTTCTTCAGCAGACGAAAACTCCCCCCATAGTCCGCCGCCGCTTCCTCCAAAGGCGTCACCTTGGACTTGCCCAGATTAATCCCCAGGGGCAATCCCCAGCCGGACGACACCCGCGATCGCAATCGATCGGCCAACGCCTCCGCCCCGTCATTGTTAAACCCCATCCGATTCAGGGCCGCATAGTCCTCCATCAGCCGGAACAACCTGGGCTGGGGATTCCCCGGCTGCCCATGGAGCGTCACCGTCCCCATCTCCGCAAACCCAAACCCAAAGGAGGACCAAAGCCCCGCCGCCAAGCCATTTTTGTCAAAGCCCGCAGCTAGACCTAGGGGGTTATTAAACCTCAGGCCCCAGAGGGTCTGGACCAGACGATCGTCACGCAGCAGATACTGCTGCTGAAGGGTGGAACAGGTACTCGATCGCACCCAGGCCGGAGCCTTGGAATCCAGCCACTCCAGACTTGTCAGGGTTTGTTGATGTAACCACTCCGGATCCGCCTTAAGGCCAGAAAATAGCAGCGGTCGAATTGCCGATTGGTAGAAATCCACGGGGTAAACTTATGGGTATGTAGGCATGAAGAGGCAAAGCCCCGCCTATCCTACCAAACCATGGAAGGCGCTCAACTCAATCCGTTACAATCAATCTTCTCGATCGGCCACCCCCCGGAAATTCTAGGCCAGACAACATATTGCTCACCGACAGTCCTCGGAAGGCTAAAAAACACCCAAATTGAGACGCAAAGATTTTGCGTTTTTTGGGCATGCTGAGTTCTAAGCTAGACAGTCTGTTTTTGCAAGAAGCTTCCACCCTTTCTGCCCTAACCCCAACACCTCCAGAGCCGACAAGATGCCTGCCTCCATGGGTCCCACCAAAGAACCAAGCACCTACGAACAGCAACTAGGTAACCTCGGAGAAGTCCTTGAGACCCTCCGCAACAAAGGGGATACCAATCTTCTGATTGAGACCACCCTGGCCTATGTCAAACAAAATTTTGCCGCCGACTACGAGCTTTGCTGGATCGGCCTGTACGACCATGCCGAGCACCGACTCTTCGGCAAGGGCGGCTACACCCCCGACGGCAAGCATTCCGAATGGTTGAAGCAGCGCCACAACCTGGCCTCCGGCGACATCATGGAACAGGTCGTGGTCCAGCGCCATTCCCTGGCCATCGCCGACCTGCGCCAGGAGCTTCGCGCGGGCGAATGGCGCAAGGTGGCCGATCGCTACAGCATCCAGGCCGTCACCTTCTTTCCATTGATCCAACGCGATCGCTGCATCGGCGTCATGCTGCTCGGATCCAAGCGCTGGGGCACCTTCCCCTCAAATAACGAAAAAGCCTGTATCCGCATGGTGCTCGGCACCCTCGCCGCCACCCTCAGTAATGTCGAACTCGAATGGCAGCGCCAGCAGTACAAGCGGCCCGACAAGCCTCTAATGGAAATGCTCAATCGGCTGCGCAACCTGCCCCAGCTCGGCCAGCGACTGGACGCCGCCGTCGAAGAAACCCACCGCTACTTTGGGGCCACCCGCACCAGCATCTACTGGTTCGAACCCAAGCAGCGCTACTTCTGGCGCCGCGTCAGCAACCAGACCAAGACCTCGGGCTTCATGGATATGACCACGCCCGCCTCGGGCCTGACCGCCCAGGAGCTCAGCAGCTTCTACCAGGCCCTCGTCAGCGACCAAGTCGTCTCGATCGGCGAAGCCAGAAGTTCCCTCAAGGCCGATTCCACCACGCGCTTGATGCAGTTAATGAAGGCCCGATCGCTCCTGGCCGCCCCCATTCTCTACCAGTCAGAGCTCCTCGGCTTCATGGCCATTGAAGGCGCCGAGCCCCGCATCTGGCAGGAGGAAGAAAAGCAGTTCCTGCGCGCCGCCGCCCAGACCATCGCCCTGACGGCCCCCGCCGAGGAAATCGAAGGCATCATCCACCAGACCCAGGTGGACTCCAGCTGATCTCCGAACTCTCCCAATCCCTCTACGAACAGAACGACTGGCGCCAGACCATCACAAAAGCCGCCGAACTGATGGGCCAGCGACTCAAGACCGATCGCCTCTTCGTGCTGATCTACGACGGCGATCGCGATCGCTTCGAGACCTGTTACCAAACCCATTCCCGCAACCGTCGCACCCTCCCCACCCACCTCGACACCCTCAGCCCCATGGACTGGCAGATGGTGGAGCGGGCCAGAACCCCCGTGGCGATTGAAAACCTCGACGAAGACCTGCGACTAGCCGCCTGGCGCGCGCCCCTGCTCGATCTCGGCATCAAATCCCTGCTCGTCTGCGGCACCTCCCCTGGCCATGGCATCGAAGGCCTGCTGATCGTCGGCCATGAGGCCCCCCGCGCCTGGACCCAACTGGAGAGCCAACTGCTCCAGACCGTCAGTCAGCAGCTAGGACTCATCCTGCACCAATGGCAGCTCCAGCACCAAATGCAGCAGCAGGAATCCCTCCACCTAGCCCTGCGCAAAACCATGGCCCAGATGCAGCAAATCACCGACCTACCCACCCTCGAACAGGCGGCCATGGCGGCCATCAGTCAACTCACCGAATCCCCCCTCAGCGCCCTAGTCTCCTGGTTCCCCGGCGACAGCCAGGCGAAACTCGTGGCCGGGAGTGAGGCCCTGGACAAACGCTTTTATCTTGATGCAAAGGCCAGAATTACCATCGATCGCGATCCCCTCCTGTCCATTGCCCTGACCGATCGCGGCATCGTCCGCCTCTCCAGTGAAGGGATCCCCGCCCCCACCCAGGCCTGGTTCAAACTCACCCAGCCGGGCCAGGTCCTAGTGCTCACCCTGCGCACGGCCCCCACGGATCTGCCCAGCGGCCTAGTGATCGTCGCCGACCATGGCGATCGCCGCTGGAGTGAGCGCCACTACATGGCCCTCGACATGCTGGCCCACCACCTGGCCTGGTGTCGCCGCACCCTCAAGCGCACCCATGCCCTAGAGACCGATCTCCACCGCCTCGACCAGCTCGCCTGGTACCGCCAGCAGAATCTCGCCCTGCTCCACCGCACCACCGTCCAAGGCATCGATCGCCTCCTCGAACTGACCAAACCCAAACAGGATGCCCTCAACAGCACCCGCCAGCAGCAGATTCTGCGGCAGATGGCCGATGTGACCACCCCCCTGACCACTGTGCTAGAGGACGAACAGGAACAGCTAATCTTTAAAGAAGAGCCCATTCCGCTGATCGGCCTGATTCGCCGCGCCCTCGATCGCGTCGATAGCCTAATCAAGCAGCGCCAAATCTGGTCCCAGGTCCACAACGACGAAAACCCCATGGTCCACGGCGACAGCGATAAGCTAGACCTGCTGATGGCCGAAATTCTCACCAGTGCCTGCTGGCGATCGCCCATCAGTGGCCGCGTGGATCTCTGGTGCCGCCAGTTTGATTCCCAGTGGGTCGAGATCGCCATCACGGACGCGGGCACGGCGGATCCCATGTTGCTAATGGCACTCTCCGAAAATCGGGGCAACCTGGACCCGATCGCGCCCACGCCCCTCGATGACCCCCTCCACCATCCCCTGGGCATCTGTCAGAGCCTAGCCCAACAAATGAATCTCCAGCTCACCTTCCTAGTCCTCGAAGATGGCCGTACAATGAGCCGATTGATGCTGCCCCTCAATGCCCCGGCTCGCTAAACCCTATAGCTTGCGCAAACCACTAGCCAGCGGAGTTCTGCGCCGATCGATACAATAATCCATCCTCAACTTGAGTAGATCTACGGTGTTGTGGAGGCGGTCGATCGATACAATAAGGGGCAAATTCATCGAGAAAAGTTTAAGCCGCAGATTCAACTGAAGTTTGAACGGCGGCCCCTAGATTTGCTGGTTGAAGTGAGTGGTTTAAGATAGTTCCTAGGGTTTTAGGTAGGGTTTAAGTCTATGACGGCTTCTATGGGTTCTCGAAAACGCAAGGCAGGTGAAGGCGCAAGGCGCCGGGTAGCCCCTGGTCCCCAGGCGGCGCGGCGCAACAATCTCAAGCCCCTACCGATCGTGGACGATCGGCCTAGCTGGCTCAAATCCATCATGGGCATCCAAACCGCCATCTCTGGGGTCACGCTGCTCATGGTGGCCACCACCCTGGGGGTCTATGGCTGGTCGGTGAATTCCCAGCAGCGCTGGGGCGAGAACTATCGGCGGCTGGAAACCCTGCGGCGCAATGAGCGTCAGCTTATCGCGGGCACCGAAGCCATGAAAACACAACATCCGCCCAAACCGCCGACCCCAAGCTCCTGGGCCTCGAAACCAAAAAATCTGAAAACACCGTCTTCGTCCAGCCCGCCCCCCCCACGCCCCATTCCCAACCACCAAACCCCACTACCCGCCACGCCCCCAGCCTCTCCCCTAGGATACTAGCCGTGGCCAGAACTCCCAGCCGTCCCTCCAGAAAGCCGATCGCCCCACCCCTCCGGCGGCGCGGACCATCCCGTTCGGCCCCATCCACCTTTATCTGGCCCGACCTGCGCGCCACCCCCTCGCTGGGTCGCCTCCGACTGGTTTGGTTGGCCCTATTGGTGGCCTGCGGCCTGTTGAGCCTCAATCTGCTGCGCATTCAGGTGATTCAGGCTCCGGAGCTGATGCGGATCGCCAAGTCCCAGCAGATGACCTACCTGCGGCCCTTTGTGCCCCGGCGGCCTGTGATCGATCGCACCGGAAATGTCTTGGCCATCGATCGGCCCGTATTCAAGCTCTTCGCCCACCCGCGCTACTTTGACGACAAAAAGGACCAGGTCGCCAAGGAACTCAGTCCGATTCTTGGCAAACCCGCCCAGGACCTGCTGAACCAATTTAACCAAGCCAAAAGCGGCATCAAGCTGGCCGAGGAGCTGCCCGAGGACACCGCCAAACGGATTGAACATCTGGTAATCGATGGCCTAGAGCTCCTGCCCAACCAGCAGCGCTTCTACCCCCAGCAAGGCGTCCAGGCCAACATCATCGGCTACGTGGATAATGCCCAGCAGGCCCAGGCCGGGGTGGAATACAGCATGGAGCACCTGCTCAAGCAGTCCCCTAAGGCCGTCCGCCTAAATCGCACCGGGGAAGGCACCCTGATGCCCGAGGGGATTCCTTCGGGGTTTGTCCACCAGGATGATTTGCGGTTGCAGTTGACCATTGACAGTCGGATGCAGCGGGCGATCGCCCCCGTACTCGCCAAGCAGGTTGCCAATTTCGGGGCCAAGCGGGGTTTAGTGCTCGTGATGGATGCTAAGGATGGGGCGATCCGTGCCATGGTCTCTGATCCGACGTTTGATCCCAACAAGTACTACGAAGTCAACGATCTCGCCACCTTTAAGAACTGGGCCTTAACGGACCTCTACGAACCCGGCTCGACCTTCAAACCCCTCGTGGTGGCCATGGCCCTGGAAGCGGGTGCCCTGAAGGCCACGGACCATGTCTACGACTCCGGCTACCTGGAATTCGACGGCTGGCCGATCTACAACTCCGACAGGTCCGCCCGAGGGTCCATCTCCCTGACGGAAGTGGTGCAATATTCCAGCAACATCGGCATGGTGGAAATTGGCCGCAGCATGAAGCCCGATGTCTACTATAGCTGGCTCGAACGGTTGGGCCTCGGCCAGGCCACCGGCATCGACCTGCCCTTTGAGGCCGTGGGTCAGATGCGCGATCGCAAGACCTTCACAATTTCGCCCCTCGATCGGGCCACCACCTCCTTTGGCCAGGGTTTTTCCATGACGCCCGTGCAGTTGCTCAAGCTCCATGGTCTGCTGGCCAGCGGCGGTAAGATGGTGACGCCCCATGTGGTCCAGGGCCTCTATGACAGCAACGGCAAGGCCTACTGGGAACCCAAGCGGGCCATGCCCAAGCAGATTTTCTCGCCCAATAACACCCAGGCGGTGCTGCGGATGATGGAGGCTGTGGTGGATTACGGTACGGGTAAGACGGCCCAGGTGCCCGGCTATCGCGTCGGTGGTAAGACGGGTACGGCCCAAAAGGCAGGCGCCAACGGCTACATCGATGGGGCCAATATCACCAGCTTCATCGGCATCTTCCCGGTCGATCAGCCCCGTTATGTCGTACTCGCTGTGCTGGACGAACCCCAGGGAGCCAATGCCTACGGGGGGGACAACGGCGGCACCGATCGTTAAGGAGGTGATCGAGACGGTGGCGGGCTTAGAGAATGTGCCCCTGAGCAAATCTGATGAGGAATTAGCCAAGGGCAGATCCGACGACAAGCCTAAGCCCTAAAGTCATGAGGGGACAAAAACAATCTGGGCGATCGCCGGATCCAATCGCGTGAAGTGTTTCGGATTGAGCGTCAGTAAACGATCGGCAGCGACTTTTGAGGCGGCTCTGGCGATCAGGGCATCATAAATACCTCCACCAGGCAAATTGAGGGCAGTCATCTGGGCGATCGCCGCTTGATAGTCAGCTTTTTCGAGGGTGATGGCGTCGAGAAATTGGAGGTTGCGATCGATGAGACTCTGGACGTTCTGTGGGGACATTTTGGGCTGGCTGGGCATTCGGCTGAGCACCGAATAGATCTCGGCAAGGCTATGGGTGGATAGATAGCCTTGATGATGTCTCGCTTGGGCTTGTTGAAGCTGGGCCAAGCAAGGTGTGTGGGATGGATGCTGTGATAGGGAAGCAGCAACGATCACCGAGGTGTCAAATAAAATTTTCACAGGCCCAAGGATTCCCAACTCCGATCGCGATTTTGGTCAATGATGGCATTGAAGTCGATCTGGTCAAGCGGTTCTGTGTCGAACACGAGAAGTCCGTCTTGCTCTCTCAGGGTTCCTTCGACTGGGTTGGCTGAGGGTTGGATGTGTTGCTTAAGAACGGTGATTTTTTCGGTGAGTGTCTGGATGATGAACTGTTCCAGGGAGATCCCTTGGCTGGAAGCAAAATGCTCGATCTCCTGTTGGAGGATGGGTGTGAGGTTCATAGAGGTCTGAGGGGAAGGTTGAATCTAGCATGACCCTAGTCCTAAGGCTGCTGTCAACCGATTATAGCGAATCGCGGATGAGTCACTAGCTATGGTTCTTTCATCATAGCGATTTTGGCTGGGGCGATCGCGCTTCCTGCCATCCGCCCCCTACATCAACTCGGAAAGCACCATCCACCGCTCCGTCCCCTGCTCAATCAACCGATCCAACTCCGTCAACCGATCGGTCAACTTCTGCAACTCACTATGGCCACTCGGCGGATTGTGATAGATCTGCGTCTCCACCTTGGCCTTCTCCGCCTCCCACTTGGGAATATCCACTTCCAACTGTTCAAACTCCCGCTTCTCCTTAAAGGACACCTTACGGGCCTTCTTCTCGGGCGCAACCACCTCAGCGACAGCCGCAGCCGGGGCTACAGCCGCCCCGGAAGACTTAGACTGCTGCTTCGCCGCCTGAAGCTTAGCCGCATTCTTAGCCTTGCGATGCTCCAGATAGACCGAATAGTTCCCTGGATAGCGGCCAATCTCGCCCCCTTCTTCTAGGGCAAAAATCGTATCCACCGTCCGATCGAGAAAATAGCGATCGTGGGACACCACAAACACCGCCCCCTTGAAGTCCTCTAAATACTCCTCCAGCACGGAGAGCGTCTGCACATCAAGATCATTCGTCGGTTCATCCAAAATCAACACATTCGGAGCCTGCAACAGCACCCGCAGCAGGAACAATCGCCGTTTCTCGCCCCCAGAAAGCTTCTCGATCGGCGCATACTGCTGATTCGGATTGAACAAAAACCGCTCCAACATCTGCGACGCCGTAATCACAGAGCCATCAGCCGTCTTGACCAATTCCGCCACCGTCTTGAGATAGTCGATCACCCGCATATTTTCCGTGCCCTTCAGGTCATCGGAATGCTGGTCGAAGTAGCCAAACTCGATCGTCGTCCCAATATCCACCTTGCCCGAATCTGGCGCCAAACGACCCGTGATGATGTTCATCAAGGTAGACTTGCCCGCGCCGTTCACCCCAATGATCCCAATGCGATCCTCCGGCGTAAATTCGTAGGTAAAATCATTGACGACCGTGCGATCGCCCCAGGCCTTCGTCACCCCCTCCAGGGCCACCACCTTCTTGCCAATCCTGCGGCCCACCGTGGAGATCTCCACCTTCCCCTGCCCAGTGCGAAACTCCTTCTCCCGCATATCTTCAATCCGACCAATCCGCGCCTTCTGCTTAGTGCTCCGCGCCTTCGGCCCTTTTTTCAGCCATTCCAACTCCCGCCGCAGCACCCCAGCAAATTTCCGCTGGCTGCTTTGATTCGAGTCCTCCTGCTCTGCTTTTTTCTCCAAGTAATAGGAGTAGTTGCCGCTGTAGGGAAACAGCTCCGCCTGATCGATTTCCAAAATCCGATTGGTCACCTGGTCCAGGAAATAGCGATCGTGGGTCACCAGCATCAAGGCCCCCCGGTACCGTGCCAAATGACTCTGCAACCATTCCACCGAATCCGCATCCAAATGGTTGGTCGGCTCATCCATCAACAGCACGTCCGGCTCCGAAATCAGCGCCGTAGCGATGGCGATCCGCTTGCGATAGCCCCCCGACAGCCCCGCCACAGGCGCATTCACATCCTGAATCCCCAGCTTCCCCAGCATCACCTGGGCCTGGGCCTCCACCTCCCAAGCCGTGGCACTGTCCGGCGTCTCACCGCAGTCGAACAGAATCTGCTCCATGATCGTGCGACTATCGTCCAGATCCGGCTGCTGGGACAGGTAAATCATGCGCAGACCATTATTGCGCTCCAGCTCCCCCGCGTCCATCGGCTCAAGGCCCGCCAGCATCTTCAGCAAGGTGGACTTGCCCGACCCATTGGTGCCAATCAAGCCAATGCGATCGCCCAGCTCCACGGAAAAGCTCGCATCCTTGAGCACCGCTTTAATCCCAAAATCCTTCTTCAGCGATCGAACTGTCAAAATTGCCATATCAACCTAGCCTTGCTTGAAGTCACACTATACATGGCCATGCCCATGGCTGCCACGGCGCCCACTCGCCCCACCTCGCCCCAAAACCCTGGATCATCCATATAAATCTATGCTTTTCATCTTTTTCTATTGATTTATTTGAATCTTGACCTTAACTTGATTAAGATAATGTCAAATCTTTACGAAAAAAGAAACGTTCCTGATTAAGCCCTTTGCCTTGGCTACTACGTAACACCCAAAGAAGCGATTTTGCTTCTCGGGAATTCCCCTGTTACGACGGTCATGAATCAACTTTTAGTGTGTTCAGTGTGGTGCTCCTATGACTCAGTCCGTTCAAATCCGTGAGGTTGTAACCCAAGCTTTGGATCAGGGATTTCTCTCTATCGAAGCTGAAAATACCCTGCGGCAGCTCCTCAGTCACAAGTATGAACGAGAAGACCTCAATGCCTTCATGGTGCTGCAACATGCCGCCATGAATGGGCAAGTCCGCCAGGAATCCAGGCTGGCCCATTGAGGGGCGATCGCGCTCATGCTCGCTCGCGCCCAAGGCCCTGTTTGTCCCCACCTGAAACATCGTCACGACCCGCTATATTTCCTTCATAACAAAAATCTAAAAGTCTGCCCCAACACCGCCAAAGTTCTCCCATCTGTGGCAATCTGAAGAACACCAGGTTTTCTCCAGAAAAAAAACCGCAAAAGAACTATATCAAACGGCGATATGCAGACCCTAACCGTTCCTTCCATCCCCAGTTCCGCAAGTAATAGCCAGTCCTTCACCGATCCTGCCATCCGCCGCCGCAAAACCCGGCCTGTCCCCGTGGGGAGCATCACCATTGGCAGCGGCTTTCCCGTGGCGGTGCAGTCGATGATCAATGAAGATACCCTCGACATTGAGGGCTCGGTCGCGGGCATCCGGCGGCTCCATGAACTGGGCTGTGAAATTGTTCGCGTCACGGTGCCCAGCATGGCCCATGCCAAGGCCATGGAAACCATTCGCGACAGGCTTCATGCCACCTATCAGCCCGTCCCCCTGGTGGCCGATGTCCACCACAATGGCATGAAGATCGCCCTAGAAGTGGCCAATTACGTCGATAACGTGCGGATTAATCCGGGTCTCTACGTGTTTGAAAAACCCAAGGATGATCGCACCGAATACACCCCGGCTGAGTTTGCCGAGATCGGCCAGAAGATCCGCGAGACCCTAGAGCCCCTAGTGGTCACCCTGCGCGATCAGAACAAATCCATGCGCATCGGCGTCAACCATGGCTCCCTATCCGAGCGGATGCTGTTCACCTACGGCGATACCCCCGAGGGCATGGTGGAATCGGCCCTGGAGTTTATCCGCATCTGTGAATCCCTGGAGTTCTACAACATTGAGCTGTCCCTGAAGGCCTCCAATGTGCCCGTGATGATCGCCGCCAACCGTCTGATGGTGCAGCGCATGGACCAGTTGGGCATGGAATATCCCATCCACCTGGGTGTGACGGAGGCGGGCGACGGTGAATATGGTCGGATTAAGTCCACCGCAGGCATCGGCACGCTGCTGGCCGCCGGGATTGGCGACACGATCCGCGTCTCCCTCACGGAGGCCCCGGAAAAGGAAATTCCCGTCTGCTACAGCATTCTCCAAGCTCTGGGACTGCGCCGCACCATGGTGGAATATGTGGCCTGTCCCTCCTGTGGGCGCACGCTATTTAACCTAGAAGAGGTGTTGCACCAGGTGCGATCGGCCACCGTCCATCTCAAGGGCCTCAACATTGCCGTCATGGGCTGCATCGTCAACGGCCCCGGTGAAATGGCCGATGCCGACTACGGCTACGTGGGTAAGCAAGCAGGCGTCATCGCCCTCTACCGGGGCCGGGAGGAAATCAAACGCGTGCCCCAGGAGGAAGGTGTCCAGGCCCTCGTCGATCTGATCAAGGCCGACGGTAACTGGGTGGAACCCGAGGCCGTATAAGCAATCTAGTGCGATCGCGCCCCATCCGTAGGGCCAGCGGGCAACCCGTATTAAATCTAACGCAGCGAGCCTCCGTGAATTTCGGTTGATTACGGCTCGCTTGTGTTAGATTGGGTGCACCTTAGGGCTGGCCATTGGCAGATCCTGGGGATGGACCGAGAGTCTGCTGTGCAGGTTGCCCGCCCATGGTCAAAATATTTTGAGACAGTCAGTATGGTTTTGAGTAAACGGATGCTAGTCCTTGGTGCCACCACCGTCACGATCGCGGCGGTGGCCATTGCGGGTGCGAGTATCCATTTCCCCAAAGTGTCGGCCATGCTCCAGCTCCAGGACAATCCCAAGGAGATTGTCGATGAAGTCTGGCATGTGATCGACCGATCCTATGTCGATGGCACCTTTAATCAGAACGACTGGGACTCCGTACGCAAGGAATATGTCCGCCCCTACAAGGACAAACAGGAAGCCTACAAGTCCGTGCGGGAAATGCTCAAAAAGCTGGGCGATCCCTACACCCGCTTCATGGACCCCGATGAATATCGCAACATGAAGATCGATACCTCCGGGGAGTTAATTGGCGTCGGTATTCAGCTCGGGGCCGATGAGAAGAGCAAGCGTCCCATGGTGATTGCGCCCATCGAAGGCAGTCCAGCGGCGGCCGCTGGCATTCTCTCCAAGGACATCATCATCAAAATCGACGGCAAATCCACAGAAGGCATGGACGACAAAGCCGCCGTCAACCTGATTCGCGGCAAGGCCAACACCAAGGTCAAGCTCACCATACTCCGGGGCACCAAGGAAATTGATTTTGAACTGAAGCGCCAGGTGATCGCCCTCCATCCCGTCCGGTTCAATAAACAAAAGGCCCCGAGCGGCGAAGAGATTGGCTACATCCGCCTGTCCCAATTCAGTGCGCCTGCCGTTAAGGAAATGCGCGACGCCATCGAGACCCTAGAGAAGCAGAACGTCGGCGGCTACGTGTTGGATCTGCGATCGAATCCCGGCGGCCTCCTAGACGCCAGCGTTGAGATCGCCCGCATGTGGCTCCGTCAAGGCGGCATCGTCTCCACCGTCACCCGCGAAGGCAACACCGATCGCAAGAGCGCCAACGCCACGGAACTCACCCAAAAGCCCATGGTGGTGCTCGTCGATGGCGGGTCTGCCAGTGCCAGTGAAATTCTCTCCGGTGCCCTCCAGGACAACAATCGCGCCAAAATCATCGGCACCAAAACCTTCGGCAAGGGCCTGGTCCAATCGGTCCGCGAAATCATGAGCGACGACGGCGAATCTGGCATGGCCGTCACCATCGCCAAATACCTCACCCCCCAAGGCCGCGACATCAACAAGCACGGCATCGACCCGGACGTCGAGATCAAGCTCACCGAACAGGACCAGAAGAACCTGCTGAGCAATCGCGACAAAATCGGCACCCCCGCCGACCCCCAATTTGCCAAGGCCCTCCAAGTGCTACTCCAAGACCCCAAACAGGCCAAATCCTAACTGGCTCCAATACCCCCCTAAACCGCAATGCCTCATCCTCGACGTTGCGGTTTTTATGGCAGTTTTTGATCGCTGCCGCCCAAATTCCGCACTCCTACTGAAACCTCCCGCGAGTCCTAGGGCAACCTGATCACAGGGCAAGCTAGTCAGTCGCTTTTCTTGCTTCACTTTCAGGGCTAAAAATTTATTTTCCTCGCCATATGACACCCGAACAGCACCAGCAGCAGCGTCCCCCCATGACACCACCGCCCGCACCCCGCGTTCCGATGGCACCGCCACCGCCCTTGCGATCGAACGGCACCAGCGTACTCGATGCGGACGTGACCAAGCTCGCTGGCAATGGCGAAACCACGATGATTAGCCAGATTGCCCTCAACATGAGCCGGGGCATGGATGGTGGTGGCACTACCGTTCTAGCCGACCCCGCCGCCATGGCAGGGACCGCCGCCCAGGGCGCCATGCAGCCCATGAATGGGGGCCAGGCCGCCACGCCTGCTGCCAATAGCCGCGCCGCTTCTCCCTTTCAAGCCAAGGGCCAGGGGCCAACACCGGGCAACCCCACCTTGCAGGAATTGATCAAAGCCGCCTTCGATAAAGGCTTCTCCGACGTGCATGTCGGGGTCGGTGAAGTGCCGCGCTACCGCGATCGCGGCGCCATTGCCCATACGGAATGGCCCGCCACCGACAAGGCAACCTTCTATAGCTGGCTCCATGAAATCCTGACCGAAGAAGAGATCGCCAAGTTCGAAGCCACCCTCGACTTTGACGGGGCCACCCAGTACGAGTTCGCCCGCGTCCGGATCAACATCTTCGACTCCCTCCATGGCCCCGCCATGGTGATGCGTTTGATTCCGCTGAAGATTTTGACCTGTGAGCAGTTGAACCTGCCCCCGGTCTTTAAGGATATTTGCCATTACCACAAGGGCTTGATTTTGATTACTGGACCCACGGGTTCCGGTAAATCCACGACCATGGCCGCGATGATCGACTACATCAACGACTCGATGCCTAAAAACATCATCACGATCGAAGACCCGATCGAATTTGTCCACAAGAGTCGTACGGCCCTGATCAAACACCGCGAAGTCGGGATCAACACCCTCAAGTTCGACAACGCCCTCAAGGCAGCACTCCGGGAAGATCCCGATATAATCCTGGTTGGGGAAATGCGCGATCGCGAAACCGTCAACACAGCCCTAAAAGCCGCCCAAACGGGTCACTTGGTGATGGGCACCCTGCACACCAACAGCGCCGTCAAAACCATTGAGCGGGTGTTGGGTCTCTATCAGCCCGAGGAGCAGCCCGCCATGCGGATCGCCCTGGCGGAATCCCTGGTGTCGGTGATTTCCCAAGGTCTTTGCCGGACAACTGATGGAAAACGGGCAGCCTACCACGACATCATGATCAACACCGATGCGATTCGGGACTACATCCGCAAGGGCGAATTGGATGAAATCGAACAGTTGATTCCGAAATGTACCTTCGATGGCATGTGCTCCATGAACCAGGCCCTGTACAAACTCTATGAAGAGGGCCGCATCACCGAGGAAACGGCCCTGGAAATGTCGCCAAAGAGCAACGAAATGGCCCAGATGCTGCGGGGTCGAGTCTAGCAAAAAGGGGCTGCGCCTTGGCGCAGCCCCTTTTACAAGGCCCAGGGGCCTCACATTTTCTTTGGCAAAGAGTCAACTACTAACAGAGAAAAAACCATCACAACAATGGTTTTCTCGGTTTAAAATTTTGATGGTCTAGAACTCAGGTCAAAACGCCGATCGCAGGTTCAAAACTCCGAGCGCGGACAGAGCACCGCATCCTCCTGGAGACTGCCGAGCAACGCCTGATATTCCTCGTACTCTAGGGCACGCACCTCATGTAATTCCTGCAACACCTGGCCCATTTCCCAAGCCACCGTGACACGGATCACAAAACGGCGGGCCTCTAATAGGGCCTTCGATTTAGAAGGGTAGGTTTGAAAGGCTTCAAATAGGCCGCCGCCTCGGGATTCGGGCTCAATAATGTCCCAGGTCCAACCATTATCTTCCTGGAAGGCCCTCAATCGCCAACCTCGATATTGCTTGAACGGTGCCGCTTCTAACCAGGATCGAAGTAGGCAAAACTGCTGGGAAAACTCCTCTCGACTGTCCATAGGCTGTGCAATTCCATTGTCAGTAATGTCCATCG
The DNA here is from genome assembly GCA_012031975.1 of Alkalinema sp. RU_4_3. Lineage (GTDB taxonomy): Bacteria > Cyanobacteriota > Cyanobacteriia > Leptolyngbyales > Leptolyngbyaceae > JAAUSA01. The sequence continues at coordinate 17,237 of JAAUSA010000003.1, forward strand.
TCAGTGAGGTCAACACTGAGATAGTGATCTTTGCTGAACCAATGATTACACAGTTTCAAAATCTATCGATTGTATAAAAACTCACTTTATCCAAAATCAATAAACTTCCCCTCGGCCCAAAATCAGAGAACCTCTCCCAGCCGGGGATTTAAAGGGTTTGGGCAGTTCTGGCCCTGATCCGTAGTTGTTGAATTCTTTAAATTTAGTCCCCGTAAAATCCCTGAAGAGAGAGGATATTTCAAACTTCGTCAGCAGAAAACCAGCGGTTTCAGAGGGGCAAAATTAATGCGCTGAACTACGTGCTTTTACTGAATTTTCTAACCCCTTAGAAAATGTCTGTCTTTTGGTATACATGCTGGGCTCAATAAATGAAGAAGATAGGGAGACATCTGGGTCTTGAAATTGTGATCTTTCCATCCACCACCTGCGATCGATTCTAATGCAACGCACCATCAACACCCTTACCATCGCAACAATTTTATTCTCTGCTGTGATCAGTCTGGTTATGGGATGGCGACTCCAGTCCGGTGAATGCGTCACGGTCCACCTCCCCCTGAACAGCTCGATCAAGATTGGGGAGGCCTGTCGGGCAATCGACAGGCAAACCCCCTCAAGTCCCAAGGCCCCAAGTTCCCCCAGGTAAGCCAAGGCTTCATGGGCTGCGGTGCTGCCACTTCCAGAGATAGCCCGAAATCAGATTGGTCAGCACATGGGCGACGATCGGCACCATCAAGTTACCACTGACCACCGCCGCCGAGCCCAGCATGGCCCCAACGATCGTCGCCCAGAGTACGTAGGGAAGCTGTTTGCGATTGCTCATATGCAGCGCCCCAAAGCAGAGACTCGAAATCGCAATGCCCTCCCAGTTGACCCCAAACTCCGGCAGCATCACCCCCCGAAACAGCAATTCTTCACTCAAGCCTGGCAATAGCCCCAGCCACAGAATATCCGGCAGCGCCAGGGGCGCAATCACCATGCCTAAATAATAGTCAGCGCTTTGGCGGTAGGGGGGCCATAGACGGTAGACCAAGCCACTGGCCCCCGTAATCCCCAGGGCCACCGCAGCACCCCAGAGCAGCGCCTGGACCGTTGGGCGAGTGGGAAACAGCGTCACATGGGCCAGCTTGATCCAGAGCTGCGCCACCATAAGCAGCACAATGGCCGTCACCGCTATAGCCAGCAGCACCTGCACACGGGTCATGGATTCGAGTTGTGGCGATTCGGGCTCTTGGGAGGTCATGGGCTGTGGAAATATAGGGAACTCAATTTAAAGCAAGTGCTGCAAGGATAAGACATCCCCACTCCGTAGGGCCTGGGGATTAATGCCAGTCCGGTGGGCCACTAGCGCCCCGATCGCCTCCAGATAGCTACTCACAGGGCAGGCGGACAATCCCACCTCTCCAGGATAAACCTGCATCCGAGTTTGGTTATCCGCCACAGCAATGATTTTTGTGCCGCGTTGGCCCCAGCTTAGCAGGGCGCTCCCACCACAGGCACTCTCTGGCACCACAACGGCATCCACCTGAGGCGTCCAGATCGTCGATGTTTTAGATGTTTTATCCCCCGCGCTAGGGAGGACGAACTGGGGGGCGCGGCTGAGGCCCACCAGCACACAGGGCAAAAGGTGTGGCCCAGTTCCTCGGCGGCGGAGCGGGGGGAAATGCTAGCGTCCAGGGGCAGGGGCGACAGGGCGGGGGCATGGGCACAGGGAATGCGGAACTGCCGCACCACCAAATGGCTAATCACCGCCTCGGCCCCGGCCAGAGGATCCACACCTTGGCCCTGGCGATAGGCTTGAAGGACGGTTTCGTCGGGGTCATCTAGGAACCGAGCGACCACGGCGATCGCCTCCGCCCCCGCCTCAATCAGTTTCTCCGCCCCCCGCAGCAGGGTATCGGGGTTACCAATGGTACCCCAGGTTGCTCCGGAGTCCAAACTGCGTATCTCCACATCCAGGGGCTGATCTGTGACCGCGTAATCCATGATATCCAAACCTAAGGTCGCCCGAGCGGCATCGGCCACTTGGAGATGGCGCAGGAGAAGATCGGGTTCGATCGCCCGATCGAACAACAGCCCAATCCGGTTTTGGTGGACGGGACTGAGTCCCCATTGGCCCGCTGCGAACTGGTCTAGGCCAAAACCCTCCACATAGAGAGCGTTCGGAATATTCCAGTAGAGCGAGGCCCCATTCATCACGTTGGGATGGGTGATCACACAGTCGGCGACCTGGGCGATCGCTCTCACCACAGGCAAAGCATCCCCGGCATAGCCACCGACGGAGGCTCCAATGCCCGTGGGCACGATCACTGCCACGGTGTAGGGACGGTTTAAACCCATGTCAATCTCTTAGTCATCCTCTTAGTCATCACGGGTTACGATCGCTTCAATATAAACCTGTCCTGCGATGATTTTAGTAATCGACCAGCGCAGCGGCTCCCCCTGGCATTCGAGCGCCGCAATCACCTGTTGCTGGAGGAGATTAACCGATTCCGGCAGGGGAATCACAGTGGTCACCAAAGTGGTTTGCATTGAATTTTACGCAACCTACTTCTGGTATTGGCCAAACTGGAGTTCGTAGACCGTATCTTCCTGGTTAGTCTCCAGCTTGCAGTCCGATCGCGGATAGGACACACAAAGCAATGCAAAGCCCTGCTCCTGCAAATTCGGACTCAGGCCCACCCCCTCTTCCTGGGACACTTCCCCCGCCAAGACCTTCGCCGCACAGGTGGTGCAGACCCCCGCCGCGCAAGAGGAGGGAAAATCTAACCCCAGGTCGTGGCCACGGCCAAAATGGTGCGATCGTCCGGCACCTCGATGGTTTGGGTATTGCCGTTATGGAGAATTTCGACTTTATAGGTGGTGCTCATGACTGAAATATAGGGCGTTTGTCCAAAGGATTTCTACCCATTGTAGGGGAGATTGACCCTGTTAAACCCCTCGCCAAAACCCCACCATGCCTTACTTCGTCGCCAACGCCACCTTATTGGACCAGCGTTTGCCGCATTCGATCCAGAATTTTTCGTAGTGGAAGGTAGACAGATGGGCAAAGCCGAAACTCAGGGCGATCGCAGGGGGCGTTTGGCATATTTGACGAGCGTCCCACCCGATTCCATCCAGCCGTACATCGACAGAGGATGAATCAAGTACAGGGCATAGGAAATCGTCGCGATATAGGCGACTCGGCGATCGCACAGTAGGGGATGAAACTGCGTATTAGTCTGGACGATCGTACTTCCCACCAGCGCCGCCGCCAAATAGGGCCGCAAATAATTAATTGCATCAAAGGCCGGATAGCAACTGAGCAGGAACAGACTCAGCAAAAACCAAGGATTGACCCAGGCCAAAAACTGCAAGGGCTTTTCCCCCAGGCGTTTCCCATAGACCAGGGCCAGACATCCGCCGGACAGAATCTCCCCAATCCGGTAGTAGGTCAACACTGAGGTATGCACCTGGTTCCTCAGACAAAACGCTGTCGTCAACAGTAAAAACAACGGTAATAACATCAAGCCACGCTGACGAAACAGCAATACAACGAGGGCGATCGCCCCATAGAACTGCATCTCCATACAGAGACTCCAGTAATGGGCCGTCAGGGTAGTCAGATCCGTCGGCGTTAGGTTAACAACAAACAGAAAATGGGACAGATAAACCTGCGGCGAAACCACGGCGCTCGTGGAGGCGAGTAATAGGGCGATCGACAACAGCACCCAAGCCAGGGGCACGATCCGACAGCAGCGCCGAATCAAAAACTGGGGGACATTGGGCCGATGGAGCAGGGTCGAGACGATTAAAAACCCGGACAGCGTGAAGAAGATCGCCATCCCGACTAAGCCAAAGGACTCGTTCATGCGCCAAGCCTTCGGTCCAAGGGGCAGCATATGGGCCGCCAATACCATCAAAATACTTAGGCCTCGCCAACCATCTAGGGCGGGCAAATGGGTGGCAGCAGGCGGCGGCGAACCCGACTCGGAGCGGGCAAACAGGCTATGGAACACAGTGAGGAACTCCCAAAATCAATATTGCAATCCTTGCAACACCCACTACAACCTACTTGTATGGGCCTGGGTTTCCGGAGTTTCAACATGGTGGAAAGCACAATAAATACAGCGATGCTGGCGTTTAAAGCCGCAGTTTTACGGAGGCCACGACCCATGACCCCGAGCTGAATTTCACGGTTGACGGGTGGCCCAGTCAATCTAGCCAGCCAAAACAAAAGGACATCAGATTTGATCTAATGTCCCTTAAAAGATATTGAATTATGCAATCGCAATTGTTAGATCGCGTTCGCACCCGCCACAACTTCCAGCAGCTCCTGGGTAATTGCTGCCTGACGCGCCTTGTTATAGGTCAGCGTCAAGGAACCCATCAGGTTGCTAGCATTGTCGCTGGCGTTGTTCATCGCCGTCATCCGGGCTGCCAACTCACTGGCCGCCGCTTCCTGCAAGGACCGCAGCAACTGATTGCTCAGGTACAAAGGCAAGAGCGAATCCAGAATCTGCACCGGATCTTGCTCAAAAATCATATCCTGGGGCAGGGCCGCAACCTTAGAAGGCATCGCCTCACGCTCCACCTGGAAGTCGCCGCCGCGCACGGTCAGACGGAAGATCTCATCATCGCCCACCTCTAGACCCTGGGGGTCCATCGGCAGCAGAGTCTGAACCACAGGCTTAGAACTAATCAACGACACAAACTTCGTATAGATCAGCTCAAAGCGATCGACCGTATCCGACAAAAACAGATTCAGCAGCACATCGCCAATTTCCGCCGCCTGGGCAGCATTAGGAATCTGGTCGAGGCCAATGTAGGATTTTTCGATTTTGTAATCGCGACGCTGGAAATACTGAGCCGCCTTCCGGCCCACCACGACCAACCGCACATCCAGCCCTTCATTCATCAGTTCCTTGGCCCGGATTTCCGTGCGCTTAATGATGTTGGCGTTGTAGCCCCCGCAGAGACCACGATCGCCCGATACCACGAGCAGCCCCACGGTCTTGACGGTCCGCTGACGCAGCAAAGGCAAATTCGCCTCTTCAAACTTCAAGCGGCTTTGGAGACCGAACAATACTTGGGCCAAGCGATCGGCAAAGGGCCGACTGGCCAGCACCTGCTCCTGGGCACGGCGCACCTTGGCCGCCGCCACCAGACGCATGGCTTCCGTAATTTTCTTTGTATTTTTGACCGACTGAATTCGGTCACGAATTGCTTTTAGGTTAGGCATGACGTCCTCTGGTGTTTTTGGCGGTTCAAATAAGTTATGTCGGGGACGTTTGATAGCCGTTCAACAGGATATCAAACGCCCCCAAACAACTACTTCGCCAAGAACGACTTCTTGAATTCGTTAATCCCATCCTTGAGCATGCCTTCCGCTGCCTCATCCAGCAGCTTCTTGCCCTGCACCGTTTCAACATAACCAGGCTTGCTGGTCTTCAGGTACTCACGCAGACCCTTGTTGAAGTCCACAACCTTCTCAACGGGAATCTCATCGAGGTAGCCGTTAATCCCAGCGTAGATAATCGCCACTTGCTCATGGAGCAACAGCGGATTGAACTGAGCCTGCTTAAGGATCTCACGCAGACGCTGACCACGGGCCAACTGATTCTGGGTCGCCTTATCCAAGTCAGAAGCAAACTGAGCAAATGCTTCCAGTTCAGCAAACTGAGCCAATTCCAGCTTCACCTTACCAGCGACTTTCTTCATCGCCTTGGTTTGCGCCGCCGAACCCACACGGGACACGGAGATACCCGCGTTCACTGCCGGACGCAAGCCGGAGTTGAACAAGTCAGTAGAAAGGAAGATCTGACCGTCGGTAATCGAAATCACGTTGGTCGGAATGTAGGCCGAGACGTCACCCGCTTGGGTTTCAACGATCGGCAGGGCAGTCATGCTACCGCCGCCCAGAGCATCGCTGAGTTTAGCGGCGCGCTCCAGCAAACGGCTGTGGAGATAGAACACATCCCCAGGGTAAGCTTCACGACCCGGCGGACGACGCAGCAACAGCGACATCTGGCGGTAAGCCTGAGCTTGCTTGGAAAGATCGTCATAGACCACCAGCGTTGCCTTGCCGGTGTACATAAAGTACTCAGCCAGAGCAGCACCCGTGTAAGGGGCCAAGAACTGCAAGGATGCAGGATCGTTAGCGTTAGCCGCCACAACGATCGTGTAGTCCATTGCGCCCTTCTCTTGCAGCACCTGAACGGCGTTCGCCACGGTGGAAGCCTTTTGACCCACAGCCACGTAGACGCAAATCACGTCTTCGCCCTTCTGGTTCAAAATCGTATCGAGCGCCACGGCGGTCTTACCCGTCTGACGGTCACCAATAATCAATTCGCGCTGACCCCGACCGATCGGAATCATCGAGTCAATAGCCGTAATCCCCGTCTGCATGGGCTCACAAACCGACTTCCGGGCAATAATCCCAGGGGCCATCGATTCAATCAAGCGAGTTTCGGAGCAGTTGACATCGCCTTTGCCATCGATGGGGCGAGCCAAGGCATCCACCACACGACCGACCATGTTGGGACCCACGGGAATCTGAGCAATCTTGCCCGTTGCCGTCACGGTGGAGCCTTCGGTAATGGTCCGACCATTACTCATCAGCACCACGCCCACATTATCTTCTTCCAGGTTGAAGGCAATCCCAACGGACCCATCTTCAAATTCTAACAACTCACCCGCCATGGCCTTGTCCAAGCCATACACGCGGGCAATACCATCGCCCACCTGCAGTACACTGCCCACGTTGGACACCTTGACGTCCTGGCTGTACTGCTCGATCTGCTGGCGAATAATGCTACTAATTTCGTCCGGTCTGATAGCTACCATGGGGATGTTCTCTCTATGAACTAGATCAACAAAAACTTAGAAAAGTCTAAGGGGAGGAAACGGCGGTTGTTTTCTAGCAGCACCAGTCACGCTGGAAAACTCGCCTAATGCACAAGCTAGTTGACGCCCGCTAGCTTGAAGGAAATCTGACGGAGCTGGGTCTTCAGGCTGGCATCGATCACCTCGGAACCCACCTTGATAATCACGCCGCCGAGCAGTTCTGGATCGATGCTGGTTTCCACCTGCACCTGCTGCGCGCCCGTCATGGAAGCAACGCGATCGCGAACGGCCTGCAACTGCGCATCATTCAGCGCCACAGTCGAAGTGACCTGGGCCAAGACCGCACCCTTGAGCTTGCGCACCTGGGCCTGGAACTCCTGGCAAATACCACCCAGGCAATCGGCCCGATGGCGATCGACAAGGAGTTTGATGAAGTTCTGCATGGTGGGGTTGACCTTGCCGCCGAAGACCTGGTCCACCACAGCCCGCTTGGCGGCTTCGCTAATCGCCGGGTTGGCCAAAAACACATTCAGTTCATCGGAACCGGAGAGTGTTTCAGCAATCAAACCCGCGTCATTATTGAAGTCATCAATCAGATTGTTGGACTGCCCCAGGGACAGCAACGCCTGAGCGTAGGGCTCATAGGTACGTGTGGTACTTTTCATCGCCCTAACCTCCAATGCCTGAAATGCTACGATCGATCAACCGCTGCTGGGAATCATCATTGAGACGCCCCGACATGTCGGATTGGGCCTTCTGCATGGCCAATTCAGCGATTCTGACCCGCAGTTCGCGCATCACCTTCGCCTCCTCGTTGCCGAGATCCGCCGCCGCCGTTTCCTTCATTCGGGCCACTTCTTCAGCACCCGCCTGGAGGATCAGATCGCTAGCTCGTTTGGCATCCCCATCGGCTGCAGCAACAATCTGTGCCGCCTCCGCCTGGGCATTTTTGAGCTTTTCCTGCTCCGCCGCCAGAAGCTTGGCGGTCTCCGCCTGCTTCCGAGCCGCCTCAGAAAGGGCCTTCTCAATGGCCTCAGACCGCTTGCCCAAGGTATTACTCAGGAAGCCGCGACCGAAATAAACCAGAATACCGATGGCGATCGCCAAGTTAATAACGTTCGCTTCCAAAAGATCGAAGTTGAGGCCAAAGCCGCCCTTCTCCTCCGCTATTGCCCCCGCAAGTAACTCTGTGCCACTGGCGAGCCGTAAAAAAAATATCCATGACTAGAACCAACAACTGCGCCGTTTCCACTTTTGTAAATCCCTAAAGAAGAGATTTACACCCCTACTAAAAGCTTGTTTAGAATCTCTTGGCTCAAGGCACCCACCTGCTGTTCGAGGGAGGCCATGGCCGCTGACTTCTGCTGGTCAAGTTCCTTTTGGGCTTGTTCACGCTGAGCCATTGCCTCGGCCTGGGCCGCTGCAATTTGGTCATCGGCGATCTTCTGTGCCTCGGCTTGCGCCTTGGCGATGATGTCCTGATATTGCCGACGGCTATCCGTCAGCGCCTTCTCGTACTGCTGGGTGATGGCGTTGATTTGCTCCAAACCCTGCTTCGCCCCAGACTGGCTGTCGCGAATTAGGTCCGCACGCCCTTCAATCACCTTGGTTAAAGGCTTGAAGAGAATGGCGTTCAGCGTCACCATCAAGAGTAAAAATTGCACTGCCATCAGGGGCAATGTTCCGTCAAAATCAAACATGGTTGCTCTTTTAGGTTGCTAACTAGAACTGCAAAACCAGCCTTGTGCAGATCCAAGAACCCTCAGGGGCTAACGGAAAACATGACAGGAAACCCATCAGCTAGCCATTACCCCAATCGGTTCCAAGGGTCTACTTAACAAAGGGGTTAGCAAACAGCAACACCAGCGCGATCACCAGACCGTAGATGGTCAGAGATTCCATGAAAGCGAGGGTCAGCAGCAGGGTACCGCGAATTTTGCCTTCAGCTTCAGGCTGACGGGCAATCCCTTCAACCGCGCTACCAGAAGCATTACCCTGACCAATACCAGGGCCAATTGCAGCCAAACCAATTGCCAAAGCAGCGGCCAATACAGAAGCGGAAGAAACGTCCATTTGAACTTACCTATTCATTACGTAGACAGACAAGAAATCCAGTCAAACAAAGTGATGCGGACTGCATTACATACAGCCATACAGCGTATCACGTCAGCGGTAACGATCTCACACGTGAACAACACCCAAGGGAAAATCCCTAGGCATGCTCCTCATGCTCATCGCCATGGCCTTCCAATGCCTCATGAATGTAGGCACCAGCCAGGGTCGCGAACACCAAGGCCTGAATTGCGCTGGTAAACAAGCCCAGCAGCATCACGGGCAATGGCACAATCAGTGGCACCAAAAGAACCAACACACCCACCACCAATTCATCCGCCAGAATGTTTCCGAATAGTCGGAAGCTGAGGGAGAGGGGTTTTGTGAAGTCTTCTAGGATGGCGATCGGCAGCAGTACAGGGGTCGGCTCAATATACTTCTTGAAATAACCCAAGCCTCTTTTTTTGAAGCCAGCGTAGAAGTAAGCGATCGACACCAGAAGCGCCAAGGCCACCGTGGTATTGATGTCGTTGGTGGGAGCCGCAAGCTCGCCCTCGGGCAGCTTAATCAACTTCCAGGGCAACAACGCCCCGGACCAATTTGCGACAAAGATGAACAGAAACAGGGTGCCGATGAACGGAACCCAGGGCCGGAAGTCCTTTTCGCCCAACTGGTTGCGGGTCAAATCACGGATAAAATCCATCGCATATTCCATCAGGTTCTGTGCGCCCTTGGGCACCTGTTGGATATTGCGGGTTGCCAAGATTGAAGCAATGATCAAAATCCCCGCCACAAACCAAGTTGTGAGGAAGACCTGACCATGGACGCTGAGACCGCCAAGATGCCGAGTAAAGGTGTTGACCCACTTCTAGGGCAGCCAGGTTAAAAACGTTGGGAGTGTCTAAGAAATTTAGCATCTCAATCTAGGCGGCAATTGCTCAAGTCAAGGGGCACTGTGCAAGACCTTAAGTTACGCGCCTTACTCCGCCGTTGAAGGCTGAAGATAGGTGCGCAGGGCATACAGCAACAGGGTGGCCTTATAGGTCAAAAAACCCATAAACACAGGGAAGATATGGAGTCCATCAAGCCGAGAAGAGAGGACCAAAACCCCCACCAACACAGCAATATGGGACTGCCCCACCTTTTGTTGTTCCGTTCCCAATCGCTCTACATTTCTCCCCAGGAGCTTCAAGTAAGCGATTCCAGTGGCGGCACCGAGCAAATAGTTCAGCGCCACATTCCGATCATAGAAATACCAAACCGCCGGGAAAATCACCCCACCAAATGCAGCCGTGGTCACCAATAGTTCTCGCCGCAAGGCATAGAATTCACCCATCGATCGATCGGTGACTAACTGGGACGACTCACCATTTCAGCATCCGCGACAACCTCTTGCTCAGATTCGGAAGAAACCGCAGCCTCTCCTTCGCCCTCAAAAAATCATCTAAAACAGCAGTCGGCTCGGTTTCACCCAAGGCGGGCTGACGCAACTGCGCCAACACTTCTTCGGTAAACCGAAATTCGATGTTAGAAATTTGGTTGCTCATCGAAGGCTTCTATTAAAGGCAGTAGACCCAGGGCAAAACCCCGGAATCTAGCTTATGCAAGCCATTACAGATCATATCACGGGGCGGTAACAATACTTAGCGATCGAAAATTTAGCCCATCCCTCTTCTTTCTTCTCTCTTCACTCTTTCCCGTAGTAGGCACTAGAGGTACAGGTTTCCCTTACCTCGATCGCATGGAGGTGGGGCAGGCCCGCTTCAAAGAGGCGATCGAATATCCATCTCGCCACTTCTTCGCTGGTCGGGTTGGCCAGTCCCGTGGTGTCGTTGAGGTAATGGTGGTCGAGGTAGTCGTTGAGCAGGGGGGTGAGGTAGGCTTTGATATCGCCGTAGTCCATCAGCATGCCCGCCTTGGGTCCGGATTCAGTGAGGCGGCTGCCCCTCAAGTACACCCGTCCCACCCAGCTATGGCCATGGAGGCGTTGGCATTTGCCGTCGTGGTCGGGCAGTCGGTGGGCGGCCTCGAAGCGGAACTCTTTATATATAGTCCAGGTTTCCATTCTGCTTAATTTTAGGGGTCATTGCACACCCAGATACTTATGGAGCTGGGTAGAGAGGCGATATTGGGGATAGCGTTTGAGCAGATCGAGCACCACCTGGAGGCTAGCGGGGGTATCCCATTCGGCTTGCAGGAAGATGGGCGCATCCACCTTCTCCAGCGCTTGATTGTAAAACATCAGGTCCTCTGCCTGGGCAATCACCAGTTTGACTTCGTTGGCGCGGGACCAGAACTCGGGCTGGACGGGGTAGCGGGGACTAACGTGCTGTTTTGGACTGAGGGTGACCCAGGCGCGATCGTCGATTTCCCGCCAGATCGCCCCCGAGGTTTCGATGGAGACGGTGCGATCGTCGTTTAGCAAAGCCGTCACCAACGTGACCAGTTCGGGCTGGAGGAAAGGTTCGCCGCCTGAGATGACGACGCGGGGGGTTTTGAGTTCGGCGAGGAGGTGGGGGAGCGATCTCCATTCCCGAGGCAACCCCTTGCCGCCGCCCTCGGCATAGCCTGTGTCACACCAGGGACAGCCGACGGGGCAGCCAGCAAGGCGGATAAAGTCCACGGGGGTTCCGGCCCAGTGGCCTTCGCCTTGGATGGTTTGTTGGAAGGTTTCGTGGATGGCCAATTGGACAATGGGTTGGGTCATGGGAATCTGTGGCTTGGCGGCGATGCGGGGGGCGATCGATCTATGGTATTGTGCCTGCCTAAAGTCTTACAAGTTCTTGTCGTCCTATGGATTCCCGTTTTACCGTCGAAGTCTTGTCTCAGACCAGCAATCCCCAGCAGACGATCTATGCCGCGATGCATCAGGACTATGCGGAGGAGTTTGTGGCCCATGGGAAGGAGAAGTTTCCGGGGGAGGCTGAGGCTGGAGACCTAGTGATCAAGTATTTGCTGGGCGGCAATCGGGGCATTTCGGGCCGATCGAGCACCCCCAAATCGTCCTCAATATCGGCTGGTTCCCCCACAGCTGCATGCAACAGATCCGCACCCACCGCGTGGGCATCAGCTTCGATGTTCAATGTTTGGCCGCCGACACAGAAGTCACCTTCGTCAAAACCTCCGGGGCACTTTATAAGGTCAAACTAGGTGAGCTGTACGATCTATGGACCAACGGAGAAAAGGCGGTTCGCACAATGAACCTCCGGATTCTCAACGAAGAAACCGGAATCTTCGAAAGCAGTTATATCCAGGACGTCATGTGCAGCGGCACCCAACCCGTCTATCGCCTCACCCTAGAAGACGGCAAAACCCTTGACTGCACATCCAATCACCGCCTCTTCACAAGTCAAGGCTGGCAGCATATGGGCGATGCGATCGGCCTCGTCACCAACGATCAGCACCAAGTCCTAGCCATGAAACGGGAAGCCGAAATCATGTGCAACGGTGTTTTAGTCCCAGAAAAGCCTCTGGTAGGGACGCGTATCCCGCGCCCGCCATCTCTGCCCCAACACAATCAATCAGACAGCAACCAAGGTCTAACAACCGATCGATCGATCGCCACAACCATAGCTGGCCCCCTAAATCCCCCAATACTGGGGGACTTTGAAACAGCCCCGGCTCGGAAGTCCCCCAGTATTGGGGGGTTGGGGGGCGATTCGGCCTGCCAACTCATGGCACACCCCGTCAAAGTTGTCAGCGTCGAATACCTCGGCATGCAAACCACCTACGACCTAGAAGTCGCCGGAAAATGGCACAACTTCGTCGCCAACGGCATGGTCGTCCATAACTCCTTCCGCTATACAGGCACCCGGATCCTGGGCGTCGCCACCGGAGAAATTGAAGTCGATGAAGTCTTCTACCTCCGTCCCCTCGGCTTCTACACCAACCGCCAGGGCAAAAATACGAATACACCGCCGAACAACGCGCCGAAGACCAGCAATGGTGCCTCGACGGGGCCAAACTCTACGCCAAACGCATCGCCGAGGGCTGCTCCGAAGAACATGCCAGAAGCCTCATCCCCTTCGACGTTCGCCAGCACTGGGTCATGAGCGCCAACGTTCGATCCTTGATGCACCTGATGGATCTGCGCGCCAAAGACGACGCCCAACTCGAAGCCCAGCAAATGTGCGAACTGATCTGGCCCCACTTTGAAGCCTGGGTGCCCGCGATCGCCGCCTGGTACAAGAAAAATCGCTGGGCCAAAGCCCGCCTCTCCCCCTAAAACCACCCGGACCAAAGGAAAATCCTTCCGTAAAAGAACAGAGAGTCCGTAGAATAGGGTGGCAATCTGCCCGATCGCTTGTAAACGCCCCAGAAGTATTTGTTGTAGTTGAAGATGAACATTATCGAACTCTTCCAGAAAGGCGGCATAGCCATGGTGCCCCTGGCCATCCTCTCCATCCTCGCCCTCAGCGTGATATTTGAGCGATCGCGCTTCTGGTTCACCATACTCAACAAAGAAAAAGAAATCGTCAGCCGCATCCTCGACGCCTGCCGCCGCGACTGGGGCGCCGCCGGAGAAATCGCCCGCCAAGCCTACGACCAGCCGATCGGTCGCTTCCTCTACGCCCCCTTGAGACTGGAAAACCCCGACCCCGAACTCTTCCGCCTCGCCCTTGAATCCAGCGCCGACGACGAAGTCGCCTCCATGCGCCGGGGCGACAAAATCCTCGAAGCCGTCATCGCCATGGCCCCCCTCCTCGGCCTCCTCGGCACCGTACTCGGCCTAATCCGCTCCCTCGGCTCCATCAACATCAACCAAATTGGCACCGAAGCAACTAAAAATGTCACTGGCGGCATCGGCGAATCCCTAATCAGCACAGCAGCAGGCCTGATCGTCGCCCTGCTCAGCCTCGCCGCCTACCGCATATTCCAGGGTCTAGTCTTCAACCAAGCCAAAATCTTCCGCCGGGCAGGCAACGAAATGGAAGTCCTCTACCGTCAACGCTGGCAGCAGAAAGCCCTCAGCACGGTCCAGGAATAGTTTTATCAGCCCCGTTTGCAGATTCAGATCCATCACCAAACCCCATGAAACTTAACCTCGACCAGCCTGTTGAAGACGCCCAGATTCAGATCATCCCCTTGATCGACGTGATCTTCTGCATCCTCACCTTCTTCATCCTCGCCTCCCTGCAAATAACCCGCCAACAGGCGATCAACGTCGATCTGCCCCAGGCCGCCACAGGCCAGGTCCAAATGCGGGAAATGCTCGTCGTCACCATCGACAACGTCGGCCAAACCTACATCGACAAGCAGCCCATCGATCCGGCCAGCCTCTACGATCGCCTCAAGCAATACCACGACAGCAAACCCGATGGCCTCCTCGTGCTCAACGCCTCCCAAAGCGCCTACTACAACGATGTGATTAGGGTACTCGACATCCTCCGCAAAGTCGGCGGAGACAAAGTCGCCCTCGCTACAATCCCCGAAGGCACCAATCCCAGCACCACCGGATCCCCCATCCCCGGCATGCCCGGCACCACCTTCCCCGGAGCCCCAATGCCCGGTTCAAACTTTCCCGGCGGCGGTATACCTGGCTCAAACATGCCTGGTAGCATGCCCAGTTCAAACATGCCCGGTTCAAACATGCCCGGTAGCATGCCCGGTTCAAACCCACCCGGCAGCATGCCCAATCCAAACATGCCGAACAACGGCGTTCCTAATCCCGCCATCCCCGGCAGCAACCCCAGCGATCCTCTCAACCCCAGCAATTCCAGCACTAACCCAACTGGTCCCAACCCGATCGCCCCCAACCAACCAGCCCAGCCCAACCCAGCTCAACCCGCCGACGCCAACTAATCCCATCCATCGCGAATATCTTTCTCTAGATAGATGTAAAAAAACGACGATTGCCCTAACGTCCTGGATGTTATCAATGTCGATCGCACTACCAATAGGGAAAATCTGAAGTCAGGATTACGAAATCCAGGGCCTTTTCAGGAATCCGGTAGTGTAAAAGCATTCACCGTCAGGAGATATTTTGGTATGGAATGGCTGATTGGTTTAATCATCACCACACTCGTCGTGGCCCTGGGTCTTTTAATAATTTCCAAACTGCCGATCGGAGTTGAAATAGATAGCCTGACATCGCGATCGTTTCGGCTTTAGTCTTTGGTCTACTCAATGGTCTCTTCGGCTGGCTAACCCGTGGTTTAGCTGCCACGATCATCCTGGCACCGATTGCCTGGGTCCTCAACATCATCATTTTCGGAGTCACCGCCAAACTCGTGGAGGGTTTCCGGCTCACCAACGGCTTGATTAGTGCCGCACTCGGTGCCTTTGCCCTGGCGATTGTCAATTCCGTCACCACCTTTGCCCTAGAAGCCATGGGTGTTTTGGCCAGTCCTGCGGTTAAGCCGATGATCAAGCCTGCAAAAAAAGCAGCCAAGGGCTTGGGAATGTTGTTTTTCCCCGACATCATGAGCTAAGTCTCCCCACAGAGACAAGAATTTGCGTCAAGGTAGACAACGGTCTACTTTTTTTGCCCCTACTCCACCCATCCCCATGACTACCGAACCCCAAGAACAGACCGCCGCCGATCTCAAACTCACAGCCGACCAATACAAACGCAAAATGCAGCGTCGCCAGGCAGTCCAAGCCGATCGCCTTGCCGACGCCATCAGCGAACAGGGCCTGATCATCGTCAACACAGGCAACGGCAAGGGCAAAACCACAGCGGCCCTTGGCATGGTCCTCCGATCGCTGGGCCATGGCTACAAAGTCGCGATCGTCCAATTCATCAAAGGCGCCTGGGAACCCGCCGAAAAGCCGCCTTTTCTCCCTGGTCCAGCGGCGAAGACCCCCAACTCACCTTCCACGCCATGGGCGAAGGCTTCACCTGGGATACCCAAGACCGCGATCGCGACATCCAAAAAGCCCAGGAAGCCTGGGAAAAAGCCCTGACTTATATTAAAAACCCCGACTACCGCTTCGTCCTGCTCGACGAGGTGAACATCGCCCTCAAACTTGGCTACCTCTCCCCCGAGCTAATTCTCCAGGGCCTCGACCAAAAGCCCGACCTCACCCATGTAGTCCTCACAGGCCGAGGAGCACCTCAAGCCATCATCGATCGCGCCGACCTCGTCACCGAAATGCAGATCATCAAACATCCCTTCAAAGAACAAGGCATCAAGGCCCAAGCCGGGATCGAGTTTTAATCCAACATTTACGTGTCCAAAGCATAGTCCGTGTATCTGACACAATCCGCAAATCAACTGAGGACATTTCGGCTAGCATGAACCAGACCAGGGTTCCTGCGGAATCGATCGCCCTATCCATCGCCCTATGATGCCTTTGGCAGATCCAAACCGCCCATTCGCCTGTATAGATCCCTAAGCCCCCACGTCCCCATGAAAGAAACGCTTTCTGTGTGGGAATACTGAAATTTGTATCGCGTTGAATGCTTCCCAGTCCCGTCCCAGAAAATCTCTCACCGTAGCATCAAGGTTCACAAGAATGCCTAACAATCCTAATAACAACACCTTCGCCACCGCCACGGAAATCCTCACCGTCAGTGCGGGAGCCATCACTAGAAAGGGTGAACTCAGTGCTGCGGACACCGTAGACTATTACAAATTCACAACCGCCAGCGTCAGCAACGTCAACATCAAGCTGACCGACTTAACTGGCAACGCCAAGGTCCGCCTGGGCAAGCTCAACAGCGCTGGCACTTTCACCGAGGAACTGCCCCTCTCCGACAATGGCGGTAAGCTCTCCGAAGCCCTTCTCAAGACAGGCATCGCCGCTGGCACCTACTATATCGAAGTCACCCTCTCCGGCACCGCCCCCACCGCCAATTACACCCTCTCCACCTTCGCCAGCGCCGACACCAGCTACAGCTCCCTGCTCTGGCGCAACGAAACCCTTCAAGGAACCTCGCCCAACAGTCCTCCTGGTGTCGCCGCCACATGGCAACTGCAAGGTAAGGACTACGGAGATGCACGCTTCCTGCCCGGTGGCACCGATGCCAATGGCAACCCCATCCCAGACATCGCTCTACCAGCCAACCTCTACATTGCTGGCACCGGCGACCTTAATGGGGATGGGGCTGATGATATAATCTGGCGCGATCGCAGCGACGGCAGCGTCTTCACCTGGATGATGGATGGCAAAACCATCCTCAAGAAAGCCGATGGCAGCTATGATGCAGCTATCATTGAAGTCCTGGGAGCTAGTGGAGCACTGGAAAAACTGCCTATTCCAGAGAATTGGATTCTCGCGGGCGTAGCGGACATCGATGGCGATCTAAAATCCGACATGCTCTGGCGCAACCTGACCGATGGGACGACCTATGTCTGGCGCATGGATGGCACAAAGATTGCTAGTGTGAAACAGATTGAGGGCATTGTCCCTGGCGAATGGGACGTCGCTGGTCTGGCCGACACCAACAAAGATGGTAAATCTGATATTCTTTGGCGGCAACGGAGCACAGGGATCGTCGCCATCTGGCTATTGGATGCCAACACTGCCAGCGGCATCGCTGCTGTGACTGGTGCCCAGAAGGTTACTGCACCGATCGACCTAAACTATAAAATTGTCGCCTTCACGGACGTCACAGGGGATGGCCGGGCAGATATCATATGGCGCAACGCAAGCGGTGGGAAAGTCGCTTTCTGGGAAATTAATGGCGCAGATCTTGTTCTATCAGGCGCCACAAGGGTGGTGGACGCGACTATCCCCGCAGACTTCTTCATCGCGGGGATCGCTGATTTTGATGGGGATCAGAGAGCTGATTTGCTATGGCGCAACAATAATGGCTTCGTCGGCCTTTGGACAACCGATCTGACCTCCGTGAGCGGATTCAAGCTCCAACGGGAGTTTGCCGTCATCAATCCCACAACAAATGCCGAAGACACCGTGTCTCCCAGCGGCCAATACACCATTGAAGCCGTGAAGGATTTCAACGGAGATGGCAAGGCCGATATCTTCTGGCGTAACCCTAGCTTAGGGGAAACAGGCGTCTGGACCATCAAGAATACCTCCCCCACAAGTCCCAATGGCAAGTTCGTACTCGATCTGACCCAAACAGGCTTTATTCCAATTGGTGCTGGCTTTGACTACAGCATCAAAGGCGTCCTTAACACCAAATTCACCCGCCAGCCCCAGACCCTAACCACAGGTGACGCCCGAACTGCCTTTAATCTCGGCGTCGCCGACGGCATCGGCAATTACGTCGAAAGCGTCAGCGGCACCAGCAAGGACCTCTACAATTTCAAACTGGAGCGCAACTCCACGCTCAAACTGGAGCTGCTAAATCCCACGAACCTGTCAACAGTCCAAGGCAGCGCCACCTACATCCTGCGTAAGCAGAATGAGGATGGCACATTCACGGTCATCTACCCCGACCCCGCCAATCCCGCAGCGCCCCCGCCCGCCCGCTTTGCCGCTGGAACTTACCAGATCGAAGTCGGCTCAACGGCACCTGTCGCCACGACCGTCGTGCCCTACAACTTGCGTGTGACAGGTACACCGATCGCCATCGATCTCGTGGGCAAAGTCTTCACGCCACCCGCCAGCGTCACTCTTGAGACTGTCCCTGATCCCAACGCAACCACCAAACCCAAGTCACAGATCGACGTCAACTACACGATCGAGAACAAGGAGCCCTCAGATTCTGGCGCTGTGAAGGTCCGCTTCTACATCTCCCGCGATGAGACGATTGACCCGACCGCTGACAAACTCCTGAAAGTCGTCAGCGGAGCAACCTTCCTCGATGAGACCGTCGTTGCCAATGTCCCTGGCAATAGCCCTGGCGTCGCAGGCACCGTCAAATTGGAACTTCCCGATGGTACGGACCTATTCTGGCTCAACGATCGCGACTACTACATCGGGATGGTGATCGATCCAGTCAGCACCACCTTGCCCACGGGTGAAATCGAGGAGACCGGGGAACGCGACGTGAATAACCCGCCCATCCCCAACGTCATCTCCAACAACTACAACCAAGCCCTCGGCAAGGACAAACAGGTGATTGGTGTGACCAACACCCAGGTCCCGAACCTGCAAGTCCTCCAGTTGAGCGCTGAAACGACAACACTCACCAGGACTAGCACCAGCAACTTCACCTACACCGTGAGAAACGATGGGAAGCGATCGACTCAAGGTTTAGTAAACGGCGTCGAAATAGCACTCTACATCTCGGATCAGAGTGATCTTACCTTTGAGAACCTCAAGACCCAAGGTGCAAGAGTGTTCCTAGATGACGTTAATGGCGGTGCTCCGATCGCTGGCTTGACCACCGTGGCTGACCTAACCGGGACCTTCTCCCTGGCCTCGGTCAATGCTAACTACTGGGAAGCTCGCCCAGGCATTACGCAGTACTATCTGTACGCCTTCGTGGATTCCAACACCAGCATTGGGGAAAGTGACGAAAGCGATAACGTCTTCAAGGCTGTCACCCAGTTGACCATTTCATAGGAGACATAACACAAGCAAAAGCGCCCTGAATCAAGAGATCCAGGGCGCTTTTTTGATTCGATTCTAAGTATTCAGCGAATTCTCCAACCGATCGATCGCCTCCGCCACCGAAATCTGGAACACCCCGGCCTTCCCCCGATCGAAGGCATTCCGCCACTGCATATAGCCCTCCAAGAAATCCGGCAAAATCGGATTCTCCTCCAGCAAACCCGTCACCGACCCATCAATGGCCGCTTCGGAAAACGGCAAATGGGCCACCTCCTCCGCAATGCCCGAAGTCGCGCTCGGGTTGCGAATCGACAGACCCGTCACCGACACATGGACAATCACCCCGAGTACAGGATGACGATCGACCCTGACCACCACCAAAATAGAGGCATGCTCCTGGGGGCGGGTCTGATAGGACCAACGCTGCCCCACCCGATATACACTTTCTAGACAGTCAGTCAGAACAGACATTAGGCACTAATCGTCGTTTTGTTACAGAGTAGTCGATCGCGGACCTTCGCCATGGTCGTCACCAGCATATCCATCTCCTCACGGGTATGAATCGCCGTAACGGTCGTCCGAATCCGGGGTTTGGCAATGAACCAGATGGCCGAGGCCCAGACCCCCTCCATCAGCAGCTCCGTCGCAAACTCCTTGGGATTGATATCCTCCGGCAGCATAATCGGCACCACATTGGTCTCGCCGATCGCCTCAAAACCATAGGCCGTCAATTGAGCCCGCAGATACTTCGTATTCTCCTGAAGCTGCTTGACCCGCTCTGGCTCACGCTGCACCAGACGCACCGCCTCCAGGGCCGCCGCCGTCAGGGGCGGTGCTAAGGAACAGGTGCCGATCGACGTCGGCGACACATTCAGCAGCGGAATAAACTCCGGAATATGGGAACTAATCGCTGCCCCCACGGACGCCCCAAACTTCGAGAAGTGGTCATGATCACCGGATTCACATTGCGATCGATCGCATATTGCGGCGTAATCCCAAAATGCTCATAGATCCCTCGGCCCGTCGCCCCGATAGACCCACTGGCATGGGCCTCATCCATCACCAGCACCGAGTCCGGATAGTTTGAGAGAATTTCAATCATCTCGGGCAGAGGCGCCACATCCCCATCCATGGAAAACACCGCATCGGAGACCACCAGAATTCGATCGCCCGGCTTGGCATAGCGCTTCAGCTTCTTGGCAAAGTCCGCCATATCACAGTGGCGATAGGCCTTCACCCGCACCGCCGGACTGTAGCCGAAGAGCTTCCCCGATCGGTCCCGGAATTGGCCAGGGCCGACATGATGCAGCCATGGTTCAGCACATCGGTCATGATCAGCGTCTCGCGGGTATGCTCAAAGCCCGGCACCGGAATCGCCAAATGACAAAAGGCATCCATCAGCGCGGGCATGGCCATCCAAGCATTCAAAAAGAGCTGCGTATGGGGCAAATGCTTCAGCTTCGAAACCTCCTGCTCCAGCTCCCGGTGCAACCCAATCCGACCACTGAGCACCGAGGTTGAACTATTCGAGGTGCCAAAGGCCAAGATCGCATCGATCGCCGCCTGCTTGACCGCCCCATGCTGCGTCAACCCCAAGACGTCATTGGTGCAGAAGGTGAGCACGTTGCGGCGCTCGCCCGAGGGTGTCTCAATGTCAACCCGGTTGCCCTGACGGCCATGGACAATGTATTCATCCGGGTCGAGACCACTCTCATACCAGCGCTGAACATATTCCTGTACAACTTGCACACTTATTCTCCTGTCACCGAAAAGGATTGTTCCTACTGCCTCTGCTGAGGAACGAGTACTTGCAGTATAGGGTCTTAGTTTAACTTTCGTTAAGCCCCCTTGCCATGAATTCGATCTGGAACAAGGTAAATGGAAGAAATCTTCCACTCCATTGTTCCAGATGGGGCCAGGCTGCTCGCTGGGTGGGTCTTAGATTTCCGCGATCGCCCGTTCAATCAGCCGCCTTGCTAGGGTTTGGGTGCCTGTGTGACTGTAGTACTTCACCGACACATCCAAGAAGGCCCCAACATAGTCGAGCTTATCGCCCGAGACCTGGACAAACTTCTGAAGATTTCCCAGGGCATTTTCCTGGGTCAATCCCTTGTCGGAGACAAACCCCGTCATCCAGCCCTTAACGGAGTCAAAGCTCTGGCCAATGAAGCCCAGCTTGCCCGCCGCATCCCCCCCTGGAATCAGATTGCTGACGCCCTTGAAGGTTTGGTTGCCTTCGAGTTCCTTAGGGGTGAGATTGGCAATGGTGGATAGCCCTTTATCGACAAAGTCAGGCCCCAGCGGAATCAATCCATCAAAGCAGATCAGCGCCACCATCCGCATCAGGGATTCCCCGCCATAGTCGCCAAGGGCCGCCAGAAAATCACCAATGCTATCGCCAGGAATGCCGTTGATCTGACAGTAGGCCACCAGCTCCACCACCAATTTGACGCACAGATCGATGCTCTGGGCCTTTTCGGGCTTAGGCGTCAGTTTGTCCAAGAAGCCCAGGAAAGAGATGTCCTGGCCGATTTTATTGGCCATGGCGGCCATGCCTAGGGCGCCGGAGGCATTGTCCACGGTTTCGTAGAGCCACATGGCCCGCTGGTAACCCTGGGATTCGTCGTTGTAGAGGGCGACGGCCCGTTCGCCGATCTGCTGAATCAGGCCTTCATCACTTTCCCCCGTCACCGTCCGGATGGTGGTGTTAAAGCCCGTTAGGTTGTTCCACTGGCCGGGAATCACAAAATCTAGGGCATTCAGCGCCATGATCGTGGTACCGCTGGTGGCCAGCTGATCCACCCGTTCAAAAATTGGTTTACTCATCGCGTCTTACCTGAGGTCATCAATAGGTTTTCTTATCCAATCCGTCTGGGGGTTTAGCCCAGCTTTTCAATGCCCCGTAGATCGAACTTCTCAATCCAGGTGGCCCGATCGGCGGCGGTGAAAGTCGGCACCTTAGACTGCACTTTGACCTGATATTTACCCACCAAAACACTGGTCAAGGTATTCCCGACGGTGACAGATGGATAGCCACCGATCTTTGTTGTTGCATTGGCATATTTAGCCGCCGCAGTTGGCACACTGCTGGTATCCGAGACGGACAGCATCGCCACATCCTGGCCCGCCTTCTTCAGCTTGGCCTCCGCAAAGCCTTTTTTCTCCTGGGAAAAGACACGCTCATAGCCCGCCTCTGGCTTAGGGAAGAGCTTGTTGAACTCACTGCCCTGGGTCGCTTGTTTGGCCACAGCCACGGCACCGGGCTTAGCCGTTTCCTTCTGGATCTGGGCGTAGGGAGAGGGAGTCTTGGGTTGGCATCCGGTCAGAAAGAGCACCATGACCAGCATCAGGGCCGCCGCCGCGCGCCGCCATTGGCTAAATAAAGGATGAATCATCGAGGGACGATCGAATTTCATAGCAGGGGATCTCCGTAAAATCGCATCGTACTGTCACAGGTTCTAGGGGAACCAACGGTTTCGGCTAGAATTCAGTCGTTAATTATGGCCCCCATGACAATTTAGAAGATAGAAGGCCCCGAGGGCTGAAGCTAAAGACTTCATTTGTATTTTTGTTACAATTCGTTTCTTGATACATTAGGAAAGCAACCCTTTCTTCTCCCAACCCATGACCCAAGAATCCCCCCCAGAACAGCCCAGCTATGTCAAACTAGCCATGCGCAACATGGTTCGCAAGGGCGGTAAGTCGCTGTTTCACTTTGGACTGAGTGCTGTCGGGCTCCTCGGCCTCTTTGTGGGCTTGGCCTACTTAACGCGCTAGGTTATGTAATATTTTCTACGTGGGTTCCCATGGAAGTTGAAGTCTATCTCCAGGAGGAAGCTGGTGGCTGCCCTAGTCCTGTGGCCCCCGAGCAATGGACCCAATGGATCGCCGCCTGGCTGGCCCAGCTTGACCCCTGCGATCTAGACGAGCAACCCCTCCACCGCGATCGCCACTATGAACTCTCCCTCAAGTTCACCGATGATCCAGGCATACAGCAGCTCAATGGGCAGTTTCGATTCAAGGATTACGCCACCGATGTCCTGTCCTTTGCCAGCCTGGAGACAGAGGCCCCTCTCTATCCTGGGGATGAGGCAGAACCCCTGTATCTAGGGGATATTGTGGTATCCCTCGAAACCGCCGATCGTCAGGCCCAGGAACAGGGCCATTCCCTCACCACGGAGCTAGCCTGGCTGGTCAGCCATGGTCTCTTGCACCTGCTGGGCTGGGACCATCCCGACGATCGCCAACTGGCCGCCATGCTAGAGCAGCAGCGTCATCTGCTCGTGCTCAGCCAGATTATTGCCGCCGACTGGGTCCCTAGCCCGATCATTTCTGCATAAACCCTGACGTTTCAGCGATCGCTTGGGGTAATCTGACTTGTATAGAGCGCTTCCCTTATCCCGCCTCCCTACCGCCCTCCCCTATGTCCTCTGAAACGCCAATCCAAAGTTCATCACGTCCTGAGAGCAAAGTTGCTGTGCCGTTTAAACCAAATCGTGAACTCGCTTGGCATGTGGCCCCCAGTTTCTTGAGCAGCTTTCGCTACGCCTGGATGGGGATTAGCTACGCCTTCATGACCCAGCGCAATTTCCGCATCCATACCTTCATGGGGACGCTGGCCTTGGGATTGGGGTTTTGGCTGAGGCTGAATATGGTGGAAATCGCGGTGATCGGCCTGACGATCGGCGCCGTCCTCTCCATGGAATTGATTAACACGGCCCTAGAGGCCGTCGTAGACCTAACGGTCAAGCAGACCTACCACGAATTGGCCAAGATCGCTAAGGACTGCGCCGCCGCCGCCGTACTGATTGCAGCCTTTGGGGCGATGATGGTGGCGGGTCTATTGATTTTGCCAAAGCTACTCATGGTGGTGAGTCGGTCCCTGGGCTGGGTGTGAAGCGCGCGATAGTCCGATAGGATAGAGGTCGGACTAATAGGCGGTTTTCCATGATTCTGGTTATCGACAATTACGACAGCTTTACCTACAACCTGGTGCAGTACCTCGGCGAATTGGGGGCAGAGTTCCCGGCGGCCCAGGATATTCAGGTCTATCGCAACGATGAAATTACCCTTGAAGGGATCAAAGCGCTCCAGCCCGATGGCATTCTCCTTTCCCCTGGCCCCGGCACACCCGATGATTCGGGGGTTTGTCTGGCGGTGATCGAGCATTTAGGGCCGACCATTCCACTATTGGGCGTCTGTCTGGGCCATCAGAGCATTGGCCAGGTCTTTGGGGGAGATGTCGTCTCGGCACCGGAATTGATGCATGGTAAGGTATCCCAGGTGCACCATAGCGGTGTCGGTGTCTTTGCTGGGCTGAGTAATCCCATGACCGCGACTCGGTATCATAGTTTGGTGATCGATCGCAGCAGCTGCCCGGATTGTCTGGAAATTACTGCTTGGGTGGACGATCGCACCATTATGGGGGTGCGCCATCGCCAATATCCCACCCTGCAAGGGGTGCAGTTTCACCCTGAAAGTGTGCTGACGGAATCCGGCAAGGATTTGCTGCGGAACTTTCTGCGGGACATTCGCGTTTAAAGATTGATGACTTGGTAAACCTCCGGCTAAAGGATTAGGTATGAAACGGCGGCAATTTATTCAGTATTCCAGTGCGGGTCTTATCTCCAGCCTAGGGCTTGGGGTGGCTGGGCAAGCGGGTCAGGCCCAGGGGGGCGGGGTGACGATTGAATCCCTGGGCCATATGTGTTTCCGCTTCAGTGGCGGCGGTCTACGGGTGCTCTGCAATCCTTTCAAGTCCCAGGGCTGTACGGCTGGATTGCCCGCGCCTCGTCAGAGCGCGGATTTGGTCTTGATTAGCAGCCAGTTGGCCGATGAGGGCGCGGTGGATCTGGTGCCGGGGAATCCCAAGCTGCTGTTTGAGGCGGGCAATTATGAGGTGAGCGGGGTGCGGTTCCAGGGGATTGCCATGGACCATGACAAGAATGAGGGCAACCGCTTTGGCAAAAATGTCGCCTGGCGCTGGAACCATGGCGGGGTTAGCATTCTCCATCTAGGTGGGGCCGCAGCTCCGATCACCCTGGAGCAGAAAATTCTGATTGGCTCGCCTGATGTGGTGATTATCCCCGTGGGCGGCGGACCTAAGGCCTATGGCCCTGAGGATGCGGCGGCGGCCCTTAAGGTGCTCAGCCCTAGCATTGTGATTCCCATGCAGTATCGCACCAGTGCGGCGAAATCGGGTCAGTGCGATCTCGTTGAAGTGGATGCCTTCCTGAAGCAATTGCCCAATGCCAAGGTGCGTCGCCCAGGATCGAGCCTCAGTCTTTCTTCGGGGCTATCCAAGGACGGCATGACGATTCAGCTCATGAACTAAAAGAAACCCCGGCAAACCAAGTTTGCCGGGGTTTTTCTAATCACCCAAATGCTCAAACGCGGGCGGCACATTAACCTGGTAGACCGGCAGCAGCACATTAAAGATCGATCCCTCATTGGGACGGCTTTTCACCGAGATCGAACCCCCACAGCGCAACAGCAACTGCTGCACGATCGTCAACCCCAGACCCGCACCGGAATCATCCCCATTGGACTGACGAACGCGGTAGAACCGATCGAAAATCTTCGGAATTTCATTAACAGGCACGCCAATCCCACTGTCCTTGAATTCCAGTTGGATATAGTCACCCTGCTGCTTGGCCCGCACCCAGACCTGGCCCCCGGCGGGCGTGAACTTAATGCCGTTGTGGATCAAATTCACCACGATCTGGCGCAGCCAGGCACCTAGGTTTGCCACCGCAGGCAAATCCTCAGGAATCGTGTAGGCCAACCGAACACCCTTCTCTTCGGCCAGGGGTTGGTAGGTACTCACCACACCCGGCACCACATCCGAGAGCTTAATCGGCTCCAGGGTTTTGCGCTCTGCCATCTGGTCCAGGCTCACCAGATCTAGCAAGCTGCCAATCAAGGAACTCTGGCGATCGCACTCCTTCGTCAGTAGCTCCATATAGCGCTGGCGCTGGGGCGGCTTCAAGTTGGGGGAGTTCAACAGCGTCAGGGCCGTCTTCATATTCGTCAAGGGCGTGCGCAGCTCCTGGCCGATCGTGCTGATGAATTCATCCTTCGATCGCACCGTGTTGGTCAGTTCCTCATTCTGCAACTGCAACACATTGACCAGCTCCGCCTGCTTACGATGGACCATGGCCCGCTGCCACAGTTCCTCCTGCCGTTGAATATGCTTGCCGAGCAGCAGACTCGCCAGATCCAGTTCCGACTGGGTGGCCGTCTGGGCCAAGGCGCTGGTCCAGTCTGCTTGCAACTGGGGATAGGGCGTCGGTCCAACTAGATCGACCGACTCCGAGGCCAGTAGTCCCACCAATTGCTGAATCGATCGCTGCACCACCCCCCGCTCAAACTGGAACTGCGCAAACAACGGCGCGCGGCGCTCTCCTGATTCTTCCTGGAAGGCCTCCGACAATTCAGAGGTGGGAGTGACCGCCTCCGTCAGGGACGACTTGCGCAGGCGCCCCCGCTGGGCCGTCAGCATCGCTGAAAAACCGGGCGCCCAAACCGCCACTAAAAATTCTCCCTTTAATGCCGTATCCGCCGCCAACTGCACTGTCGTATGGGCATTGCGCAGCTCCGTCTCCAACAGCATCGATTCGACAAAACTGGTGGCCGGCCGACTGGCCTCCGTCGGATCCAATTCCTCCACCGCGCTCCGCAGCAGGCACAGTCCCTTCAAGCGATCGCCATCGGTGACCAAGCGATCCACCTCCATCTGCCAGGATTCCCCCTTCGGCAGCTTCACCCAGATCCAAGCGGGCACCTGCTGATCGAGCACCACATCTAACAGCACACCCACCATGGACTTAAAGGTCTGCGGGCTAATCTGTAGGGCATTGGCGGACTGATCCACTGCCGTGGTGAGGTCGTAGAGAGGGGATTCGGGAACGATCGCAGAGGGCATAGGGGGTATGAGGGATACTGAATAAGATTAAAAAACCACCTCAGAAGGTCCGTGCGGCTTGTACTCTACAGTGTAACTATCAATACTGAGAATGCGCCGCCAATCTCGGAGATTTTTTGAAATTTTTGCCCCTTTCCCCCATGGGGCCAGCCAGATCGCCCTAGGAGGCCTTGAGCCGCTGGCGCTGGT
Source organism: Alkalinema sp. RU_4_3 (assembly GCA_012031975.1). GTDB lineage: Bacteria > Cyanobacteriota > Cyanobacteriia > Leptolyngbyales > Leptolyngbyaceae > JAAUSA01. The sequence goes on from JAAUSA010000003.1 coordinate 44,631, forward strand.
AGTCATTGGCCTGGCCATAGTCCCCCATGGCGTAACAGCTACTGTTCAGCAGCGCCAGGATTTCATCGACCATTTCCGGATCCTTGAGGGCCGTGGCCACCACGAGCCGCTGCTGACTGTAGGTCCTGGCGCCCTCTAGGTTACCTGCGGCCAGTTGGAGGGTGGCCAGGCTATTGAGGGTCTGCTCCTGGGCCGAGAGGTCATGGAGGTCCTTGGCTAGCTGTAGGCGCGCCTGGGCCTGGTCGTTGGCCTGATCCATATCACCCATGGAATAGAAGGCATTGCTGAGGGTCTTGAGAATTTGCAGTTCAGTGCGGCGATCGCCCAGGCCCCGCACCACCGCCAGGCGCTCCTGGTAATAAAAGAGTGCCCGATCGATCTGCCCCAGGGCATAGTGGGCATTGCCCAGATTTTTCAACACCTGGATTTCCACGGCGCGATCCTCTAGTTCCCGAGCAAGATCTAGGGCCAGCTCCTCCATGGCGATCGCCTTGTCCGTCTGCCGCTGGGCCTTGTACACGAGGCCCAAATTATTCACCGCTGCCATTTCTCCACGCCTGTCGCCGGACTCGCAGGCCAGTTTCAGGCTGCGTTCCTGGCAGGCGATCGCCTGCCCATAGTCGTTCATGTGACGGTAGGCATTGCCCAAGGTGCCGAGCAGGCGAATGATAAAGGCCTGATTGCCCAATTTTCCGCCCAGACCAAGGCCCGCTGGCTGTAGTCAATGGCCGCTCCGTAGTCGCCGAGGCCATAGCAGGCGAGTCCCAATTTGGTCAGGGCCTTCTGGGACCCCTCCGGATCGCCTAATTCCCAGTAGATCGCCTGGGCCTGTTTGAGAAAGGTCAGGGCCTTGGGGAGTTCGCGATCGTAATAATGCACCAGACCCTGCTTCAACAAGTCATCGGCCTCCCGGCGCCGCAGGGTGTTTCCGGCGCGATCCAGTCGATCTAGCTCGATCAAAACCTCGTCTCGTTCAGGCAAGACCGTCTCGCGGGCATCCGAGCTGATTGAATTGATCGACGTGGAGTAGTCCATAGAGAGCCACTGGGCGAAGCCGCCCGAAACTGAACAGCCAATTTCACACCCTCACCCTAGCCGAGGAGGCAGCCTGGGACACTCCGTAGAAATCAGGAAGTTTGGCCCAGGGCCTCAAAGGCCTTGCTGACACAGCCAATCCAGCACCTGGGGATTCACCGCCTCAGGATTTTCATCATGGGGACAATGGCCTGTCTGGGGAATCGGTATCAGTTCGATCGCCTTCGTCTCCATCAAGTCCCGGTAGGGTTTTGAGCCACCGATCGGCGTCCAGGGATCCGCATCCCCCCAGAGCACCAGCAGCGGGCGGTCTAGCTTAGCCAACAACCCCTCCGTCGTCGGCCCCGGATCGGCCCCAATGATCGCCGCAAACACCTGTTGAGCACCCGGATCGCAGGAGGGCCGATAGAGAATCTCCACCAATTCATCGGTAATGGGCTCCGGGTTGCAGTACACCTGCCGCAAACTATTGCGAATCCGCTTGGGCTGCCGCACTTGATTGAACAAAAAAGGTCCCAACACAGGCAGGGCCGCCACCTTGGCAAAGGTTTGCAGCACCAGGCTGAGTACGGGGTTGAGCTCCTCGGGGCGATGGCTCAGTCCCCCAGCCGGGTTGAGCAAAACGCCGCCGCTGGCCATCTCAGGGGCATCCGTCAGCAGCATCAGTGCCAGCAGCCCCCCGATCGAATTGCCGACAAACACCGCCGGGCGATCGATCTTCTCACGCCAAAAATCCTGGACCAAATCCCGCCACAGTTCCATGGTGTAAATGCGATCGGGCTTATCCGACGCCCCAAACCCCAGCAGGTCCAGGGCAAACACCTGATAGCCCGCCGCCGCCCAGACCGGAATATTCTTGCGCCAATGGCCGATGGAGGCCCCAAACCCATGGAGTAGCACCAGCGGCTGCCCTTGACCTTCAACGGTGTAATTGATCGCATAGTCCTGCCAATGCCAAGTTTGGCAGTGACGGGCGGCAGGGGCAGAAAGCAGAGCTGTCATAAGTAGTAGTGAAGACTAGGTTTTGAAGGTTGTTTGGTTAGTTTGGGCAGGGCTGATTGACTGGAACCAAGCCGCTGGAAGCCTTCCCTATGATAGGGGGAAAGAATGATGTTAAAAGGAGTTGACATTTTGGAGGGAATCTGTGATTATTAAAGACGTGCAAAACGGTCATACGAATTGCGCAGCCACAACAGGCAAAGAAACAAACAAAGGCAAGATGCGGGTGTAGCTCAGTGGTAGAGCGTCACCTTGCCAAGGTGAATGTCGCGCGTTCGAATCGCGTCACCCGCTTATTTTCAATGGAAAAATTGGAATCAAAGATTAATTTTTTGGCGTCTGGGAGTCTCTTCCAGACGCTTTGTCTTAGATTTGGAGATAGGTGCGAGGTTTGTCGGTTTAGAAAAGCCCTTTAGCCCTCTTGATGTGCTGTGACTTCCCTATATACCCAATCCCAACGACCCGGTCGCTTCGACTTTCGCGGTTTGCCCTGTCCCTGCTGCGCTCGATCGCGCCTGGAACCCATTTCGCTGATGGAAGCCCTGGGCTGTAATCACTGTCCCCAGATTTTTATTGTGGATGAAGCCGATCGCCTGATCGCCCAGCCCTCCAGGCTCCAGCCCTCCATCCGGATATGGCGCTGGACGGGCCAGCAATGGCGGCTGGTGCGCAATATGGAGGATGCGGAGTTTTTGACCTTCTGTGTGGGGGTGGGACTGCTAATTCTGGGTTGGATCTTCGCGGTGCGTTATCTGATCATGGGTGTGCAGATTCTTTACTGGGCCTGCGGAATTTTCTTGTTACCATGGCTACTACTGAGCCTGCGTAATTGGTTGAGCAGGTTCCGAGGATAGCGCCCATGACCGATTCCTGTTCAGTGCTTGCTCAGGCCATTACTGAGCAAGCCTATGTCGCTTCTCGGGCCTTGGCTGTGGTGCCCGGAGAGGATCGCGCCCAGGTGATTCAGGCCATCGCCCGCACCATCGGTAAGCGCCAAAATGACATCCTTGAAGCTAATACACTGGATCTAGAAGTCAGCCGGGAAATGGCGGTGCCAACCCTGCTGCTGGAATGGCTGCGGCTGACCCCGGAGCGATTGCAGTCGGTGGTCAAGACCCTGGAGCGCCTCAGTGAGGTGCCCGATCCGATCGGACGCATGAGCCCAGCGGGGTTCCTCAATCCCTCGGGGCAGAGTTATTTGCAGTTGATGCCGCTTGGGGTGGTGGCCTTTATCCATGAGTCCCTGCCGGAATTGGCGGCGATCGCGTGGGGCTCTGTCTGCGCACGGGCAACAGCATTATTTTGAAGGGCGGGCCGGAGGCCAGTCAGACCAACGCGGTGTTTGCCCAGATTTTTGAGGACTGTTTGCAGGAGGGGCATCTGCCGCCGGGCTGCGTGGCGACCTTTTTGGGCGATAGCAACTGTACGCTGCGGGATTTGGTCACCCAGGATCGCTGGCTAAATCTGGTGATTCCCTACGGGCGACCGAGCTGGGTGGAGCAGATTGTTCGGCAATGTACGGCCCCGGCCCTTCGGACGGCCATGGGCAACTGCTATCTGCAATGGTCCCTGTCTGGGAACTGGGAGACGGTGCGATCGATGATTTTGGATAGCCACTTGACCCATCCGGACCCGGTCAATGCCATTGAGAAGGTGCTGATTCACCCGGACCATAGTGCTTCGACCCTGGCCATGCTGTGGAATAGCTTGCGGGAGAAGGGGTTTGAACTGCGGGGGGATGGGGATTTGGTGGCGGAGTTTCCGGAATTGGGGGCGATCGTGGCGCCGGGGGAATGGCAGCAGGCCTATCTGAAGCGGATTGTGGCCTTTAAGCGGGTGCCCAGCTTTGAAAGCGGCATCGCCTGGATTAATCAAAATAGCAGTGGCCATGCGGACAGCCTGGTGACGGAGTCCTACGCCGAGAGCCAGCGTTTTAGTGCCCAAATCGACAGTGCGGCGGTCTACATCAACAGTTCACCGAGGTTTCACAGGCGGCCCCTGCGGGGCGATAGCGTCTTCCTCGGCATGTCCAACCAAAAGGGCTACCGACGGGGGATGGTGGGGTTGGAGACGCTGACGACCCTGAAGCAGGTGGTGCAGGGCTATCGGGTTTGAACGGCGTCAAAGGGCTGGTTATCCCAGGGTTGGCGGCGGAGCGGAGCGGTCGATCGATATTTGATCACACCCGTGAGTTGCTTGGCCGAGACCAGTTTGCCATGGAAGGCCAGGTTTTCCAGGGGTTCGCCATGCTTGCAGGTGAGGCGATCGAGCTTTAGGACAAAGTGGTTGGTTTCCTGGAGACGACCCGTGAGCTGGGGCAGTTTGGCCTCGGGGGTTTGACCCGGTAGGGTGGCGGTGAGGAAGGCCCCGGACTGTTGGAGCTGGAGATCCAGGTCGCGCAGGCAGGGCGGCAGGGCAGCGGTTTTGAGCCGATAGCGGCCCGCTATACTGGGCGGCGCCACCAGGTTCTTTTCCCCATAGGCCGTCACGGCGCCAAATAGGGCGACCACTGCGGCGATCGTGCCGATATAAAAGGCCAACAGCCTCCCCGAAGGTTTCCGCGCCATAAATTTCCCCCAATCGATCCTCAAATCATAGCGTCTAGAATGGAGCAGTAAGCTTTAGTCGTTTGGGAGCCCAGGCAATGACAGCTGTTTCCCGCAGATCTTTAGACGATCTGGCATCTGCAAACGTGGCGCATCTACCCACCATGTATGACCTGCCCAGTGAAGATCCCGAGGAGCTTGGTTTGCCCGATCTATTCCATGACATTCAGCCCCACCTGCTCAGTCGCACCCTGCGTTTGGAACCCCACCATGGGGAAGATTGGCTGACCGCCAGCGATCTCAACCTATATTACGACCCCAACCACACCCTCCGGCACAAACGCCCGGACTGGGTTTTGGTGCTCGGCGTGCCCTTTCTCTACAAAGGACCGGGCTGGGCAACCAAGGGCATCAATCCCGAGGGCGACGGTCACCAGAGCTACGTGATGTGGCATGAGAAAGTCGCCCCGACGCTGGTGGTGGAGTTGCTCTCCGAGGGCACCGACGGTGAAGACCTCGGCCCCTTCAAGCCAGCACCCAAACGCATCAGAACGCCAAAGCCCCTATCCGCCAAGGCAAAGGCCAAACTCAAGGCCAAGCCCCCTAGGAAATTTGAGGTCTACGAACAGATCCTCAAGATCCCCCACTACATCGTCTATGACGCCTCCACCAAGGTTCTGCTGTACTTCCGCCTAATCAACGGACGCTACAGTCCCCAAACGATCGCCCCAACGGCCCCCCACCTCTGGATCCCTGAACTGAACCTGGGCCTGGGCCTTTGGACAGGCACCTTCGATCGCATGGACCAAACCTGGCTACGCTGGTGCGATGCCCAGGGCAACTGGATAGCCACGGACACCGAGGCCGCTAAGGCAGAAGCAGAAGCGGCTAAGGTTGAAGCTGAAGCCGCCAAGGCTGAAGCCGATCGCCAACGGCAGGCCAAGGCGCAAGCAACCCAGCAACTCCAACAGGTGGCCCAAACCCTACTCGATCGCGGCCTCAGCCCCGTGGAAGTTAGCAGCATCACGGGCTTGACAGAGATGGCGATCGCCCAACTCAACCGCCCAAACCCCTAAATCAAACCACCCAAGTGGTCAATTCCCGCCTCCACCGATCGCGTAATCAGCAGCGAAGACTGGCAGCGCACCGCCAAAGCCTCCGGGGCATGGCCCAGGGAAGACTGGCCAACCGCCGCCGATCGCCCCCAGGATTGGCTGACGCCAACAATGGTTAGGTCAGCGGTCGCCGTGGCATGGATCAGGGTTTCCATGGGTTTTGAGGTATGGATGATCGGCGTGGCGATGCGCGATCGCACCGATTCGGGGAGTTTTGCGAGGCGATCGGTCGTGTAGCGGCTGAGGGCCACGGATTTGAGCCGCAGCAGACTGAGTTCGCGGTTGGGGTCGTTTAGTACCAATCGCAGGGCCAGATCCAAACCCAGTTCCGTATGATGGCTAGAACTGTCCAGCAGCAGGATTTGTCGAACGGGCTTGGCATCGGCCCGTTCGATATAGACCGCCACATCCACGGGGGCATTGTTAAGAATCTGGGCCACCCGGCCCCCCAGCCGACTGTTGCTGAACACGGGCCGATGCCAGCCCAACAAAATCAGGTCGATTTCCTTCTGCAACGCCAAATCCGCCGTCGTCCGGGCCACATCCTGGGAAACCTGGACGATCGGCTCAATGGCCGTGGCCGGAAAGGCGTCGGCCAGCAGCGTCTGACTGCTAAGCAACCGCTCAATCTGCTCCCGCCGCACCTTCAGGCGGCGATCGGCCTCCAGGGGCATGCTCTCAAAGTAATAGTCATTCTCCAACTGCACCAAGCTCAGGGGCAGCACCATGGCCGGAGCCACCTCCCCGGCGATCGCCCCGGCCATGCTTAGGAGCGGCTGCTGACTCTTTGGGTTGGCCATGGGCACCAGAACACGGTAGGGGCCTGCGGTTTTGCGATCGCCCTTGGGGACTTGCAGGGCAGCTTGAGCGCGATCGCGCGGATAGGTCCAGGCCAGCAGGGGCGAGGTCATGAAGGTGGTGACCAGGGCCATGATCACCAGCATCGTGAACAGCAGCGGCGTAATCACCCCCAGACTTAAGCCGATATTCAGCACAATCAGTTCCGTCAGGCCCCTGGTGTTCATCAGCCAGCCCAGGGCCGAGGAATCCTGATTGCTGAGGCCCGAAAGTCGGGCCGCTAGGAAGGTGCCGCAGTATTTTCCGGCGATCGCCACAAAGAGCACCAATGCGCAGAGCGCCCAGAGAATCGGCTGATTCAGCAGGCCGATCTGGGTTTTCAGCCCGCTGTAGGCAAAGAAGATCGGCAGCAGCACCACCAGCACAAAGTCCTCGGTCTTCTCGGCGATCACCCGCGTCAGGTCCGCCTGCTTGGGCATCAAGGCACCGACGAGGAAGGCCCCAAAGATAAAGTGAATGCCGATCAGCTCCGTCATCACCGCCGACAGCACCACACAGACATAGATCAGCGCTAGTAAGGACTGGTCCAACTTGCCCGAGGAGCTGAAAATCTTGGCAATCTGGGCCAGCAAAGGACGGCCCAGCAGCACCATGCTGCCCACGTACAGCAGCGATAGCAAAATCACAGGCACCGCCCCCACCATGCTGTTGGTGCGCGCCATGGAAATGGCCAAGGCTAGCAAACACCAGGCCGTCACATCATCCACCGCCGCACAGGTCAGGGCCAGGGTGCCGATCCTGGTGTTTTGCAAATTCTTTTCCGTCAGGATGCGGGCCAGCACCGGGAAGGCCGTGATCGACATGGCGGCGCCCAAAAAGAGCGAAAAGGCCGTAAAGGAGACGCCCTGCTGGGACATCAGGGGATAGAGCAGCACCGCCAGCAGCAGCCCCAGGGAAAAGGGCGTCACAATACTGGTATGGGAGACTAGCACCGCTGTTTTCAAACCGCCTTTGAGGTATTTGGGATCGAGTTCCAGGCCGATCAGGAACATGAAAAAGATCAGGCCCAGGTCCTTCAAAATCTCCAGCAACGGCAGGGTCTGGGGCGGAAACAGGAAGGCACTCAAGGCTGGCGCCACCGCACCTAGCAGGGAAGGCCCGAGCATAATGCCCGCAACAATTTCGCCGATCACCAGGGGCTGATTAATCCGGCGAAACCCCAGGCCCACCAGCCGCGAGACGCCAATAATCACCACCACCTGGATCAAAACCTGAACGATTCCACTGATATGCATAGCCCAAACCTATTCCGGCAAATCATCTTCGCACTTTTAGGAGGGTAGCGAACAAATCGGCTTCGGCTAAGGTTTTCGCAACAACAATTTAAGCGGCCTAGTTCAATTTCAGCGATCGCCCCCGCCAGGTCCAGCCCCAGCCCGTCTCGGTCTTAATCCAGGAGGCCACCGGAATAGCCGCAGCAATCACGCCCCCCAGCCCCGATAGCCACCAATAGCGGCCCGGAATATTGCCCAGGATCGTCACTCGTCGCCTTACCCAAATCTGCCAAGGATCAGGCCGATCGCCAAGGACAGGGCGATCGCTCCCAACCCCAGATGGCGAGGCAACACCACCAGCGCCAACCCCCCCACGACCCAGGGCAGCGGGTAGAGAATCGCCATGACCAAGGCCCCAAACAGCGTCGCTTGGGTGTCGCGCCTGGCCCCCAGGTGCCAGTTCTTGGTCCAGCCCTCCCAGAGTTGGGGGAGCGATCGATACATCTGCACCGAGGCCAGATCATGGCCCAACCCGTACCAAAGTTTGAATCCCTGGGTTTTAATCCGCCGGGCCAGCGCCACATCCTCGACAATCTCTGCGGCCAAGGCCCGGTGGCCGCCGATTGTTTCGTAGGCCGATCGCCGAAACAGCATGAATGGCCCGATCGCCATCACCGTCTCGTCAGCAGGATCATTCACCCGCCCAAATTCCAACCCCACCGCAAACATCGCCACAATGATCGGCTGCACCAGCCATTCCCCCCAGCAGCCACAGTGGATGGTCGGCCAGCAGGTGAGCAAGTCGGTGTTTTGTTCCACCGCAAAGGCCAGGGCCTTTTCTAGGCCCCCCGGCTGTAACCGCACATCGGCATCCAAAAACAGAACATAGTCGGTCTGCACCTGGTCCATCACCTGGGCACAGGCCCAGTTTTTGCCCATCCAGAGTTCATTTTCCGGGCGTTCTGCCCCGGCGACGATCCGCAGACGATCGTCCCCGCGATCCCGACCCAACTGCTGCAACAGGGCCAGGGTGTCATCCCTGGAGCGATCGTCCACGGCCCACACCTGCAGGCCGGACCAACTGGTGCTATCCAGCACCGCCGTCACACAGTCCACAATATTCACCGATTCGTTATAGACCGGAATCACCACGGCCAGACTCTGTACTCCTTCCGACAGAGAAAATCCCCCTGGCGTCTCTACCCTAAAGCGGATGGCAGCTTGACCCGCTTCCTGTAACTTTTGAGAGAACAGAAGCATCACCACCAGGCAGAGCGATCCTAGCGCCATCGCCCCCACCCCGAGTCCCCAAAAAACATCCACAGCCATACCCCAAATCCAAACGGTTGTAACGAAACACCAACATACAACGTAAATAAAAGTTACACACCCTTGGCTTTCCCCATAGAATAAAGGGGCTGGCACAGCGATTTTTCGGGAATGCCCAGGGATCAGCATTATCCTTCTTAAGGGATTCTATAGATATGATTTAGATTCTTTCCACATATATTTAGATAGAATTCAGATCATCACAGTAGGCCCACAATTCAACACCAATCTTCTATCAGTGATTTTGCATCGACCAGGTTTACCCGGATGACGCTAGCCCATCGCCGTCGATCGCATCACTCGGATAAAGCAATCGCAGATTGACCCCCCGCCTGGACCATCTGCGGCCCCCTACGCTAAAGGCCCCCCGAGCGGCCCCGCAGATCTCCCACATCTGTTTTTTAGTGAACCACCCATTTAGCATGGAACCTTAAAATGCCTCGAATTTTAGTCATTGATGATGATGCGGCTATAGCCGAACTGGTATCGGTCAACCTGGAAATGGCTGGCTACGAAGTGATTCAGGGTGCCGATGGCATCAAGGGTCAGGCCCTGGCCCTCCAGATGCAGCCCGATTTGATAATGCTAGACTTGATGCTGCCCAAGGTGGATGGCTTCACGGTCTGCCAGCGCCTGCGCCGCGACGATCGCACCGCCGATATCCCCGTCCTAATGCTGACGGCCCTGGGCCAGACCCAGGATAAGGTCGAAGGCTTCAATTCCGGGGCCGATGACTATTTGACCAAGCCCTTCGAGGTTGAAGAGATGCTGGCGCGGGTGAGGGCCTTGCTGAGACGCACCGATCGCATTCCCCAGGCCGCCAAGCACAGTGAGATCCTCAACCATGGGCCGCTGACGCTGGTGCCGGAGCGGTTTGAAGCGATCTGGTTCAATCGCACGGTGAAGCTGACCCACCTGGAGTTTGAGCTGCTGCATTGTCTGTTGCAGCGCCATGGCCAGACGGTGTCTCCGAGCGAGATTCTCAAGGAAGTCTGGGGCTACGATCCTAACGATGACATTGAGACGATCCGGGTCCATGTCCGTCACCTGCGCACCAAACTAGAACCAGAACCGAGGCATCCCCGCTATATCAAAACCGTCTACGGCGCGGGCTATTGTTTGGAGCTACCCAACGTGGCCGAGATGAACGCCGAAATGTCCGCCTAGGCTATTCCCCAACGGACCGCTTGACCTGGTATGTTGGGTCAAGCAAATTTCGTTGGAATGGAAGCCGTGGCCTCTGTCAGCCTAGAATCCCTCTACAAAACCTATCCCCCTCGCAAGGGCAGCCCCGCCAACCCGGTTCTGCGTGACATCGACCTGACCATTGGGGACGGCGAATTTCTAGTCCTAGTCGGCCCCTCCGGCTGCGGCAAATCCACTCTACTGCGCACCATCGCCGGCCTCGAAACCATCACAGGTGGCACCATCAGAATTGGCGATCGCCCCGTCAACGACCTTCCCCCCAAGGATCGCGACATCGCCATGGTGTTCCAGAGCTACGCCCTCTATCCCCATATGACCGTCTACGACAACCTGGCCTTTGGATTGCGCCGCACCAAAAGCAAATCCCCCGCTTGGCAAACCCTCCTGGTCGAAACTAGCCGTAACCTGCCCAAACCCCTGCGCTACAGCAACGATCGCGAAAAAGCAATCTCTACCCAGGTACAAACCATCGCCCAGATTCTCCAGATCGATCACCTGCTCGATCGATTGCCCAAACAGCTCTCGGGCGGACAGAAACAGCGGGTTGCGCTCGGGCGGGCCCATGGCCGCGCTCCCCAGGTCTTCCTAATGGACGAGCCTTTGTCAAACCTCGATGCAAAACTGCGGGCCGAAACCCGCTCCCAAATCGTCAAGCTCCAGCGCCAGCTCGGCACCACCACGATCTACGTCACCCACGATCAAGTCGAAGCCATGACCATGGGCGATCGGATCGTCGTCCTCAGCGAAGGCGAAATCCAGCAGGTGGCCACGCCCCTGGACCTATATAACCACCCAGCCAACCGCTTCGTCGCCGAATTCATCGGCTCGCCCCCCATGAACTTCATCCCCGTCCAGGTGCAAGGGCCACTGACCCTAGTGCATCCTGAGTTTCGCATCACCCTACCCAACCGCTACGCAACCCCGCTCGAACCCCGCGAAGGCGAAACCATCACTCTCGGCATCCGCCCCGAACACCTCACCCCCGCGATCGCTCCCCCAAAAACTTCGCCATCAAGGTCGATCTGCTCGAAGCCTTAGGGAGCGAAACCCTCGTCAACGGACAGTTTGGCGATCGCGCCCTCCAGGCCCGCATCAACCCCGAGGTGCCCGTCCGCCTAGGCGAACCCCTCTGGCTCAGCATTGAAGCGGAGAAGGTGCATCTGTTTGATAGCGTCACGGGCCGATCGTTGGTTTAGACCAACAAAACCCACAAAAAACCGGAGGGGTCTAGCCACCATGGCTAAACCCCTCCGGTTTGACGATCAGCAATCGTTTAGGCTAAGCCTGTATTCGCACCGGGCTTACCCGTTGCCAATTCAACCTTGACAATCCGGCCACCCATCTTTTGGATGCGCTGCTGCTCTTTAAACCAATTGTCATAGGGCACCAACTTCGTAAAGAAGGTATTTTGCAATTCCCGCTGGGTACGAATTCTCGTCTGGCTGGGAACGCAAGCCGTGACCTTAAACATTCTCATGGGTCCGTCTCTCCTAATTCAAACCAAGTAGCAAATTGATTTTCTTATGCATTCCCCCAGCCTACCTGTGGTCTGAGCCCACATGGGGGGTTTCGAATGCTGCTGCCGAGGCGATCCCAGCCAACGGATACGATCGCGCCATCGATATCAAATTTGGAAGTCAAGCATTAAACCTAGATCGCTAAAACCAACAAAAGCCTTTGACGAGCTAACCTCAATACCTGACTTCCAGGGATGTCTAAACCACCGAAGCGATTTAAACCTAGCTCAAGCCAGAGCAGGTGTAGTCGAAGTACACAGCCATTTCCTTACCAGCATCGGAACCCACCAAGGAAGCGGTGACTTCTTTCATGGCTTGGATTGCCTGAGTGGTGGAACCCACGGGCACGCCTAGGCTGTTGTAGGTTTCCTTCAGACCGTTGAGCACGCGCTCATCGATGATCGAAGGGTCGCCGGCCAGCATGGCGTAGGTGGCATAGCGCAGGTAGTAGTCCAAGTCACGGATACAGGCCGCATAGCGACGGGTCGTGTACATGTTGCCGCCGGGACGGGTGACATCGGAGTACAGCAGGGATTTCGCAACAGCTTCCTTGACGATCGCAGCTGCGTTAGCCGAAATGGTGGAGGCGGCACGAACGCGGAGTTCGCCGGTTGCGAAGTAGCCCTTGAGCTTGTCGAGGGCGGCGCTGTCCAGGTACTTACCTTGGACGTCGGAGGAGTTAATGACTGCGGTAATAGCGTCTTGCATGATTCTAGATTCCTTTAATCAGGGTTTACGAAACGGGAAGATGAACGAACCAACGGTTTGAACCCGAGGCTTAGCTCATTGCGCCGATCACGTAGTCGAAATATGCAGAAGCTTCAGCTGCATCTTCGCCAGACAGGAGGGAAGCAGCAGCGGCCTTCATGGCGCGCACACCTTCCACAACGGCGTCAATGGGGGTACCCAAGGACTTGTACATTTCCTTCACGCCCACAATCCCGATTTCTTCGATCGGTGTGACATCGCCGGAAACCACTCCGTAGGTCACCAAACGCAGGTAGTAGTCCAAGTCACGCAGGCAAGTTGCGGTCATTTCTTCACCGAAGGCATTACCACCGGGGGAGACCACGTCAGGGCGCTTTTGGAAAAGGGAATCGCCAGCTTGCTTGATGATGCGCTCACGGGCACCGGTCAAGGTTTCAGCGATGCGTAGGCGAGCGGAGCCGCTGGTGACGAAGCTCTTAATGCGGTCTAGTTCGCCGGGGCTAAGGTAGCGGGCCTCAGCATCTGCGTTCACGATGGACTTCGTGACAATACTCATGGTATGTATTCCTCCAAAAGGATGTAACCAATTATTTAATAGCGGGAAGCAAGGATTCTTAAATCGATAAACCTAAGGTCCCGTGGCCTTCCGTCATTCATTCTGCGGTATCGAGGAGGACTTTCCCGAGGGTTTGCAATATTTTGTAATAAAGCTCCTCAGATTCTTAAACCTACGGCATACAGGCGGATCGATCCCTTTCTGTCAAGGCTTTTTTAGAGAACTTATTTCAGCTTTTTCTCCAGGCCGATCGCCCCCGCCCCACCCCAAAATCAGCCCCAAAAAATAAACCCCTTGGCCCAATATGAAACATTGAGCCAAGGGGAACGGGGAACAAACCCAATTGCAGACATTAGGCCATCAAACGATCGTCCTAAACACCGCGATGGTAGGGCACCATGTCCTCACCAAAGTAGCGTGCATATTCCGACCCCATGACAATCGCTTCCACGGTGGCAGCCAGGCCATCCTCCTGGAGCAACTGACCATACTGCAAACGCTCAAGGTCCGTTGCGACCTCGCGGCCCAACAGATGGCGGAACAGCAGATCGACGGTTTTATTCGTCGGGAAGGGTTTCACGTAGCGATCGCCGTAGGCCTCAGAACTGGCCAAGGTCCGCACAAAGTCACGCACCGAGAGCGTTTGACCGAGCTGGACTTCACAGGTGGGCATACGGAATGCATCAGGCACCATGGCCACATCCATCACCTGGGCGTAGATCGCCGCGATCGTGGTGGCCGGACCGTCAGCGGCCAGACGGCAGACTCGTACGGTTTTCGCCGTCGATTCCACCAGGGATGAAGTGCGGCTCAGACCCGCCAGGGCCGCCTCCTTACCCAGGGCAATCCCCTGTTGGGTGAGGGGCAAGGCCGCCATATCAATGCCGTTGCTGCTGGAGACAAAGCTAGGCACTTCCAGCTTGGCATCCTGCTTCGTCAGCTTGTTGTACAGACGCTGAGTATTGGGGTAGTTGGCCGCCGGAAGGGTGAGATAGCGGTTGTAGGGCACCACATCTTCACCAAAGGCTTCGTTGTATTCCGCACTGCCGACCATGGCAATGATGAAGGCCTTCAGACCCTGACTCGACAGAATCGCATTGTACTTGCGAATTTCCAACTGGTCCAGGGCGCCCGACCCAGGAAGTGCTTGGTCCCCAGTTCGATCACCTTAGTGTTCGGGTAGGGGGTATAGAACTCCTTAATGTAGAGCTTGCTAGCACCCACAGCTTGGACGAATTCCTTGACCGAAATTTCGCCATTGCGCAGACGGCTCTCCAGCCCAACGAATTCGTTCTGGATCACGTAGGGCGCGATATCCCGTTCGAACAGCTGACGATAGACCGCCCCAATCAACACTTCGATATTTGGCTTGTCAGACAGGTTGGTGAGCTTGAACACCTTGGTTTGTTCGCGCTTCTTGGTAACACCTTGGAGAATCCGGTTGGCCACATCGATGTCGGCGCGGGCCTCGGTGACGGCGCCCAATTCCACAAAGCGTGGGGTCGGCTCGACCTTGGCGGGCTTCATCATCCGATCGCCCGTACCACCCACCTTGTTCATCCGGGAGGAATAGCCCGCAGCGGTGAGATAGCGTTCGTAGGGGACGGTGTCCTCAGCGAAGCATTCGTAGTACTCAGCGGTGTCCATAATGGCATCCACCAAGGCATAGAATCCTTTCTTGGAGGCAATATCGAAGTACTTGTTGGTTTCCTGGCGACCATAGGTGGGGCGACCCAACAGACGGCGGTGCAGGTATTCCACGGCCTTCATCACGTACAGCGGCGTCCAGTACATCTTGCGATAGACCTCGGATTTGGCCAGCATGCGGATAAACTCCCGCACGGTGATGTCACCGTTTTCCAGCTTAATTTCCGTGGACTTAAGGCGCTGACCTTCGTAGAGGTCGCGACCAAACACCTGCAGGTAACAGGCCGTAATCACCTTTTGGGTAGAGCTTTCAGCGAACTTGATGCTGGCGCTGCTCTTGCGGTTGGGAATCTGGTCGAGCTTGAACACCTTAGGTCCGAGGGAACCAGGGGCGACACCGCGCGCGGCGGGGTTGCTGATCTGGTTATTGATGCCGGGGCCAGCGGTGATCAGCAGGCGACGGGTGTCCTTGCCGAAGGGGGCCGGGTTGCTGTTGGGGATGCGGGTTTCCTTGGGGAAAATCGCGCCGAACTGGTTCTCAAGGGGGTCATTCCCACGCCCGTAGACATGCTGCTCGGGCAGGGGCTGATCGTACTGGGCAAAGGTGGTGAGGAACTGCGGCACCTTGCGGAAGGGGGCGCTATAGCGGAACAGATCCTGCTGGGGACCCCAGTTGCGGCATTCCTGGGCCTCTTGACCCAAGCCCCGGAGGTAGGGCACGGTTTCTTCGCCGAAGTAGTCGGAATATTCCTTGGAGTCCACCAGGGCGTCCACCAGCTTGTTCCAACCGCCCGCCGACATAATCGAGAAGTAGTTTTGCACTTCTTCGCGGGAAGACGGACCCCGACCCAGAATATGGCGGAAGGCCAATTCCATGGCCCGACTATTAATGAAGGGCTCCACAAACTGGCTGCGGTAGAGCGGCGATTTGCACATGCGCCGCACGAATTCCTTGACGGAAATTTCGGTGTTCTTTACCTTGGACTCTAGGTCCGAGACGCCCTGGGAATAGGCACGGGTAATGTCACGCTCGAAGAGCTGACGGTAGAGGGCCTTGATCGTCTCGTTCTTCTCGACCCCCGACAGACCGGGCTTCATCACATACTTCTGACGACGCTCCGCCGCATTGGCGTAGATTTGGGGCAATTTTAAGCCCTGCAAATCCGTGGAGGGGCGCTGGCGTAGTTTGTCCGAGGGGGTGCCCGCCTCGAACTCCTTGACTAGGACATCAAAATATTCCTTGACAATTTCCGCCGAAGCCGAATCATTCCGGAAGTAACCGATCGCCGCCGCCCGCATTTCCTGCAGGGCCACCGTGGTGGCTACCACGGAGCAGGCATTTTCAATAATTTCCTTCAATCCACGGGTGTTGACCGCAATGATGCTGGGATCCCCGGCCACGATCGCATAGGTCGTATAGCGTAGGAACCAGCTCATGTCCCGCAGGGACTTGGCCATGTTGCTCGGGCCGTAGCGCGAGATGCTGATGGGGCGGAAGCTCGGCGGGGTCTTCACGGTGGCCGAAACCGATGCACCGCCTGACGAGGCGGGTAACGCCGTCATTTCCGCAGACAGCTTATCCATGAACGGACGCTCTAGGAAAGCCATGGCCGAACCGCCCGTAAAAATCCGGTTAGCGGCGCGGGAGACAATTAATTCAGAATTTTGAGTCAAAATTGCAGCGATGGCAATCCGCCGCTGACCCGATTGAAAATAAGTTTTTAGGTCGGATAATTCAGAACGACCCAAATATCGATCCTGCTGCTCCGCCTGCGAGATTACAGTCAGCGCGGCCGTCTGATAGAGTTGCGGGCGCGCAACTGAGCTTCCACCACTTGCCTTAACACTCATTGGTTTCCTAAAGCTCCCATCTACGATCTGTATTTAAAAGAGTAGAACGATTCGGCCTTGGAACCCAAGTTTGTTAACAAGTGTTTAGCAAAGCATTGAAAGCATTCCAAGAAATCATCGTAAGGGAATCCTGGGGTCTTTCTGAGACGGTCGATACCTTTCGTTACAAAGCAGCGGCGATCGCCCACCCACTTCCATAACCCGATTCCCCTGGGCCAGATGGGAATCCCTAGCGTTTCTTTTGAGAAACGCCAGGGGATCACTGACCTGGCGGGAGATTATGAAAAACTCGGATCAGTTAGACCGTTGGTCCTGTCGCTTGTTCGTCGTCAGCTGGTCGCGCAGGGTGATTATCAAGCCCGTGCCCAGCAACACCAACAGGACTGGTTTCATCACATCTTGGGTCAGGGCCAGGGTGCCCTCAAAGGCCTCCGTCATGCCAAGGGTACCCTCCACCAGCAGAGCCATCACCAGGCCGAGTAACAGCAGGGCGATCGCCCAGGTCAGCCTGCCTGCGGCCCGAAAGCTCCAGGGATATTGCCGCACGGCCCAATATCGATTGCGGCGGAGCGGGGAAGCGGTTGGAAGCAATGGGACCTGGGTCTGGAGGGCTCGGTTGGCTTCCGTCAGTTGGTCTATCCGGCGGCGCATCAGTTCGCGTTCGAGGCGAGGATCGATCATCGGTTCAACCAGGACCGGATCGGGCAGGCGGAACTCGTGGTTTAGTTGCTTATTCATACATGCACTCCAAGAGCGATTACGGGGGCAACGAGCGAGAACTCTCGATTGCCTTCATCATGGCTAAAGGCTCTGTGGGATGGCTGTGGGACATTGTGGGATGTTTTGTGGGATGGACAGTTTGGGGGTTACGGGCCGGAGCAACTGCGGGAGGAAATCGGGGGAATGACAATGTTTTTAGCTAAATCCGCTACATTAGAGACAGTGAAACCCCTAGAACGGTCTATGGATTGCGATCAGGTTTGGGCTTGGGTGCAGCGGGAATTGCAGGCGATCGGTCAGGGCAGCTTCGATGAGATCACCATTGAGGTGTTTCGTCGTGCCTGGGCGCAGGAAACCTACGAGGAAATGGCAAGGGGGATGGGCTATAGCGCCGATCACCTGCGGGCACTGGGATCCGAGCTGTTCAAACGCCTGGGCCGACTCCTGGGCGAAACCATCAGCAAAAGCAATTTCAAACCCCGCATCCTCCATCGCCTCACCCCGAACAAACCGGAACCGCAACAGGACCCCCGATTCCTGGGCCGCGATCGCGAGATCCAGGCCCTCAGACAATTAGAGGGCTCCGGTACCAAAATCATCCTGATCCAGGGCCTCGGCGGGGCGGGCAAAACCACCCTCGCCCGGAAGTATTTCGACAGTCAGGGCATCACCACGGTGCTGGAAATTTGGATACCGATAGAGGGCCAGGTCACCTCGGCGGAGTTTTGGGTCGAGGAATGGCTCAGGGGGGTGTTTAATGCCGAGGTGGGGACCGATTTTGGGATTAATTTAGAACGGTTAAAACTTCGCCTCAGCCAGCAATCCCAGCCCGTCGGCGTGATGATCGACAATTTGGAAACCATCCTCAACGGCAAGGGCCAAATCGTCCCCGAGCACCGCCGCTATGTGGAACTGCTGCGGATGTTGAGCAATGCCCGCCTGCCTACCTTGACCCTGATCACCAGTCGCGAGGATCTGTGCGAAATCCAAATTGACCCTGAGATCTATCGGATTGACGGCCTCGATGAACCGAGTTGGCAGGCCTATTTTGATCTCAAGGAAATCCAATCCAGCCCCGCCACCCTTCACCAAGTCTGGACCGCCGCCAACGGCAACCCCAAGGCCATGAAAATTCTCGCCGGGGCGGCCCGATCGGACTTCGACAAAAACCTCGACAGCTACTGGGCCAGCGCCAACCAGGACATTTTGATGGAGGGGGAACTCCAGGCCCTAGTCGAGCAGCAGTTCCGGCGCCTGGCCCTGACCCAGCCAGAGGCCCACCAGTTGCTCTGTCGCCTAGGGGTCTATCGCTACCAGGATGTGCCGAATGTCTCCCTCAATGGCGTGTTGGCCCTGCTCTGGGAATTGCCAGAACCCCAGGCAAGAAAGGCATTGAATGCCCTGAAGGAGCGATCGCTGATCGATTCGCGCCGCAACGAAATCTTCTGGCTCCACCCGATGATTCGCACCGAATCGATTAAGCAACTCAAGAATCAGGGCAACTGGGACAGCATCAACCGCCGCGCCGGAGAAATCTGGCAGACCAGCGTCCAGTCGGTGGCCACCATCGACGATGCCCTGCGCGCCATGGAGGCCTACTACCACTTCATTGAGATTGGCGACTATGATCTGGCCTGCGAAGTGATTTTGGCCCTTAAGGAAACCCCAGGGGGCGATCGGATCGCCCTGGGCTGGCTGTTCTATCGCCTGGGCCTGATGCGGCAGATTCTCTCGGCCTGCGACACCCTAGTGG
>JAAUSA010000075.1 GCA_012031975.1 Alkalinema sp. RU_4_3
ACTGGAGCCGATGCTAGGGTTGTTACTCGGGTTTGGGGTTTGGGGCAAGTTTGTCCATGGTTTTTACTGGACGGGCTGTACGAAGGGATTGGGACCGTTGCGGCCTTTTGTGCCTGTGATTTTTCTGTTTTTCATCTGTATGGCGGTGGTGGAGGACAGTGGCTATCTGTCGCGATCGGCCTATTTGATGGATGCTTTTATGGAGCGGCTGGGGCTGGACGGGCGATCGTTTGTCATGTCACTGATGGGGTTTGGCTGTAATGTTCCGGCGATTATGGGATTGCGGGTGATGCGATCGCCGGGTTTACGCATGCTGTCGATGCTAGTGATTCCGTTTTCGCTCTGTTCAGCCAGACTGAATGTTTTTTGTTTATGACGATGGTGTTGTTTACGCCGAGTCAAGGGCCGTTGGTTTTGTTTAGTTTATATATGGTGAGTTTTGGGGCGGCGATCTTGACGGCTTTGATGTTCAAGGGGCGCTTTTCAAGTCAGGAGCCCTTGATTTTGGAGCTGCCGCCCTATCGGTTTCCAACGCTGAAGCAGATGGTGCTGAGGGCTTGGCGGGAGGTGAAGCATTTTATGTTTTGGGCCAGGAAGTTTATTGTTTTTGGGGTGATCGCAATTTGGTTTTGTAATAATATGCCGATGAATGTGGCTCCGGCGAGCAGTGGAACGCTTTCGGGGCTAATTGGCCAGGGATTGCAGCCGTTTTTGGCGCCCTTGGGGATTAATTCACAGTTGGCGGTGGCGTTGCTGTTTGGGTTTATTGCAAAGGAGATTGTGCTGGGGGGATTGGCGGTGATCTATAGTACTTCTGATGATGCGGGCTTGGGGCAGGTTTTGGCGGGGCAGATTGATTGGGTGCAGGGCTATAGTTTTATGTTGTTTACGCTGCTGTATGTGCCTTGTCTTTCAACTGTTGCGGTGATTAAGTCGGAGAGTAAGAGTGCGAAGTTTGCCAGCTTTTCGGTGGTTTGGTCGCTGGTGCTGGCTTGGGCGGCGAGTTTTGTGTTTTATCAGGGGGCAAGATTTTTGGGGTATTGAGGGTCACCATTCGTTGAGGCGTGGCGATGTATGCTAGAAGTCCGTCGCTCCAGAAGACGAAGGCGGGGGTGAAGAGGTTGGCGAACCATGGTTCGGCGAGTTTGCCACCGAAGCCTTCTAGGAATTTTGCAGACATTTGATGAGTTGGGTGAGTTGTCGATCGAGCGTTTCGGCGCGATCGGTGGGTAGAAGCTTGGAGAGTTGTGGCTTGAGGTCTATTTAATGTGGTTGGGGGCGACAACCTGAGAGCTGCCACATGACTTCACCCACAGGCTGATTCCGATTCCCTGTCCGGTCGCCATACCAGTCCGTCACCCCCAGCCCTGAAATAAATAAATATTCCGGGGCTGTACCCTGATCATCAACCTTGACACTCCGCCAATTCGTATCAAAGAACACAGGTTTTAGTTTGCCATCGGCATCGTCCTCGATC
The DNA here is from genome assembly GCA_012031975.1 of Alkalinema sp. RU_4_3. Classification (GTDB taxonomy): domain Bacteria; phylum Cyanobacteriota; class Cyanobacteriia; order Leptolyngbyales; family Leptolyngbyaceae; genus JAAUSA01. The sequence goes on from JAAUSA010000075.1 coordinate 1,478, forward strand.
GGTTTTGCTAAATCCCGCAGGTAATAGCTGCCATACCCCATCGATCCGCCTAAATGGTAGGTCGCTAGCATCCCCCGATCGCGATGCTGAAAGGTAAATGCCACCAGTTCCGTGGCATATTTACTATTTTCGATCGGGCTAAATTGCAGTTCAAATTCCGGCTTGCCGATCGCGCTGTAGGTGGCGCGATCGATCGGGCATTGGGCTTTTGGAGCAGGTTTAGCGGCTGGACTGGGGCTGGCAAGGGCGATCGTCAGGCCGAGTATGAATGGAATACTGAGTTTGAGGTTCATGATGTGATGATTTGAGGGCTATTTTAACTGGCTATCTTAATTGGCTATCTTAATTGGGCCAAATTATCCTTGGGGGTTTGGAACGTATCGGTTGCTTTGATCGCAGCTTCAAACTGCTGCTTGGCTTCTGCCTTTTTGCCTTGGGATTGGAAAATTTCACCCAGTAAGTTATGGGCCAAGGCACGGAAACTGACATTGCTACCATCGTCCAATCGTCTGGTGCGTTGACTTTGCTCATGCTTCGTCACAGATTGCAACAGCGCGATCGCCTGGGGCACTTTCCCTTGCTTCCAATTCACACGTCCTAGATCCCAGGACAGGACAAGGGAATTGGAGCGATTGGTGTCATTGTTATCATCAAGCTGCTTCTGATATGCGCTGGACATCTCATAAAGCCTGATTGCTTGATCGAGGTCACCAACTTCTTCATGGGCATCAGCAATCATGTACACCATTCTACCCGCCTGACGAAACAAATCGTCGTTCAATTCAACATCGCTGGAAGGCAGGAATTTTGGGGCGATCGCGATGATTTGACGGTACTGCTTCTGTCCTGCCAAGAATGATAGAAATAGACTGCGCAGCGACAAGTCGGAAGTGGATTGAACAATAGGCGTAAGGCGAGCAATCACATCTTGACTGAACTTCTGATCATCATTGACTGCATAGGCGATGGCTGAAAGCATTTCGATGCAGGAGCCGTCGCGATCGAACGCCAATGATTGAATGATTAGATCGAGGAATTCACGTTTAGGCCCTAGGCGAATTAAAGCATTGGATTCTGCTGAATTCCTAGCCGAACACAAAGATCTATTGGCTTGGACAAATTTTTGATACTCTATGATGGCCTTATCTTCTGCCTTATTGGCAAGATAAAACATGCCCAGCAACTGATGAAGCTCCGGACCCGTACCTTTGGCCAGCTCAGCTTCTAGGAATTCGATCGCCTTTTGAGGGTTTCCTGTGGCTTGGCGGACTTCTGCAATGGCTTGATAGAGAGCAATTTCCCTAGGATGCTGTTTAATTGCTAGGTCTAACCGCTGCAAAACTTCTGCAATAAGCTTCGGCCCATCTACTGGTTTGACAGGCTTCGCGTTCGTTATCTGGTCAAAAACTTCACTGCAACGGTTGGGTTATTCGGCATTACCTGAGATGCATCATCCCAGGCCCGCAGAATATCTACTAGCTCTTGGGAAACAATGGCCGATCGATCGAGATGAAGCTGAAGATTTTGTGGCTGCTTGGCGATCATGCGGCTATATAGATCGGCGAGCTTACTGCGAACTGGCAAGGGTAATTTATCCTGATATTTACGATTCAGGGCATCCCGATAGGACTCTAGCGCAATGGGATGGTCTGGGTACTGTGCCAATAGACGCGCATAGACCCGTTCTGTTTGGGCCTCATCGACGGGGCGATCGGTAATCGATTCTGCCAGAAGTATCGCTAGTAAAACACTCTTGGGCGATTCATGCCCTATGTCGCCAAAGTAGACGGCTGTGTCACTAGAGGGCACAACCACATTGGGACCATGGGATTTACTATGAATTGCTATGGCTTCAACGATTAATTCCCGCTTAAGCATCATGAGTTTTTCATAGCGCTCGGCATATCGATCACTTTTGAGCCAGGTCGCTTCCTCTTGAACAATGCTGGCGATTCTTCTGGGTTTGTTTGATTTGAGTTTTGGCAGTTGGAAGGCTGGCGATTGAGTTACGGTTTGAGGCTTGCTTGGGTTTTGCGGCTGGGCGATCGCAAGATTAGGCAGGGCGCGATCGCTAAACCAAGAGAAATAGAGAGTAGATGTTTGGGTTTCATGCTATTAGGTATTGAGTGTTGGATGGACAAGATGAGACATAACTAAACTGAGTATCGGGATATCTTGAGCACTACTTCAATTGGCCAAATTAGCCTTAGGTGCTGGGAAAGTAGCTGTGGCCTGGATCGCAGCTTCAAACTGTTGCTTGGCTTCTGCTTTCTTGCCTTGTGACTGGAAAATTTCACCCAGTAAGTTATGGGCCAAGGCACGGAAACTCACTTCACTATCATCTGCTTGTTTCTGAGTCATTACAGACCATTTATGCTGCGTGACACTTTGCAGTAGGGCGATCGCCTTGGGTGCATCTTTTTGCTGCCAAGCCATTCGACCTAAATGCCAGTTGGATTCATACTCCTCTTGGGTTTGTTTTTGATATTCACCCAATAATTCATAGAATGCCAGAGCTTGATCGCGATTCCCCAGTTCTTCATGGGCACGGGCTATGCTGAAAGGTAGGGTTGCAGCAGTTGATAGGTCAATCATATCGAACTGATCATTGGCGAAGGGCAGATAGGTTGGCCCAAGTTTAACAATTTGGGTATATTGCTTCTGTCGGTTCATGAGACCGATCTGTAGGCTACGGAGTGTAATGCTGGAATTCGGCTGAGTCATAGGTGCGATCGCGGCAATTATTTCTCGATCGAATTTCCGGCTCGAATTTGACCCAAAAGCCAGATGAGACAATCTGAATGGGCAGCTTTGGGTTTTGTCAAAAGCAAAGGATTGGATCACTAGATTCAGTAGTTTGCGTTGATTTTCAGGTCGCTTAAGTTGTGCGAACTGTTCGGAAATATCTGGATCGCACAAAGAGGCTTTTGCTTGTACGATCGTCTGATAGGTGGCGATCGCTTGCGCTTCCTTGCCTGCAAAAACCTGCAGATCGCCGAGCATTTGATGCAGGGCTGTTTCCTGGGGATAGCGCTTGGCTGCCTCAGTTAAGTTCTGGATTGCTTTGTCTAGTACCTGCGGTTTAAACCCAGGGGATCGCGTGAAGAACTTGGCAAAATCGATCGCTACTTTCGGATTATTCGGCATGGCCTTTGTCGCCGCTTGCCAAACCATGAAGATGTGATCGGGGTTTTGGTAGGCTGTACCAGCCCAATCAAGGTAGAACTCTAGGTTCTGGGGTTGTTTTGCTATTTCGCGATCATAGAGTGCATTTAGCTTCTGAAACACCGCAGCAGGCACTTTGCCCGTCTCTTGGTAGGGCTTCATTACCACATAGGTATAGGAGTTTAATATCAAGGCATGGCTAGGATATTTTGCGAGTAGATCGCGATAAATTCGTGTGATTTCTGCCTCATCCGATGCTTTTTCTGCTAGTAGTTGCTTGTAATAAAGCGCAATCACCATGCTATTCGGAAATTTCTGGGACAGTTCGCGCAGGGTAACAAGCGGCTCTTTCTGTGTTTCTAGTACCAATGCCTGCAACGATAGGAAAATCGACCCGATTGCTTGCGATCTTTTCTCAGCTTGGGCACGAGCCATCCATGTCGCTTCTTCCTGCACCAGTGCTTCGATTGTTTTGTTCTGGGAAGAACGCTCGGGTTTGATTAGCCCTGGGGCGGAGAACTGGGTTGTGTTGGCTGCGATCGCAAGATTAGGGGTGGCGGCGATTGCCAACCCAAGGGAAGCAGAAAGTAGATGTTTGAGTTTCATAATTTTTAGCTAGTCACACAGTTTGAATGGAGGAGTATGGGGCAAGTCAAAGATGAGAGATCTCTCTATCTCTAACCTACCCACTCCAGGGAAAAAATCCCAAACCCTAAAAGTCACTGAAAAGTCACTTGCGATTGGATGATTTCAACTCAGCCAACCACCCCTCTAGTTCCTTAATCGCGCGATCGGGCGTTTGGGCATACTGTTGTGGTTGTTTTTTGTAAAGACGTAAGGCCGCTTCAAAGTTGCGAATGGCACCACTTGGATCTGCTACACCACTTGTAGGACTCCGCAGAATCAGTCCGAGATAGTAGTAGGCTTCTGCTTGCTCTGGGTTGATCGCAATCGCTTTGTTTAAATCGGCGATCGCGGCAGGATAGGCCTTGAGCTGAAATGCTGCAATGCCTCGATTCGTATAGGCCTCTGGATTTTGATTGTCGATGGCGATCGCGCTGGTACAGGCATCATGACCCGCCTGATAGTTGCTCAAGAGTAGCTCTGCTTTGCAGAGTTCATTTTGGGCCATAGGGTCCTGTGGTGCAATTTTGCCAATCTGTCTAAAATCTTCTGCGGCAGATTGATACTGCTCTGACATCAGAAAGGTGTTAGCCCGGTTGCGATACAACATTGGCAATGTTGGTTCGAGGCGAATGGCTTCATTGAAGTCAGCGATCGCGCCTTTGAGGTCTTTTTGACTACGTTTCAACAGGGCACGATTATTGTATGGACGTGAATAGTCGCGTTTTAGTTGGATTGCCTGACTATAGTCAGCCATCGCTTTCTCCACATTCTGGAGCTTCCCATAGGTATTGCCCCGCCAATTCAAGGCTTCAGGATAGTTAGGCTGTGCCTTCAGTGCCCGATCGAACTCAGCTATAGCCCCTTGATGATCGCCTTGATTGAACTTACTGATGCCACGATCGTAGCTAGCCTTGACCTCCGGCAAGACTTGGCTAAAATGCAATTGCTGCATAACTTGAATGGGTTTTGGTGCAGGGGGTGCGGCAATTGCGGGCCTAGTCACGATCGGCAAACTCATAGACAATAGCAATAAACTGACAAACAAACGTTTCACTTTTAGCTCCAATTGTTTCAAATAATCCGGCTGACGTGCCCCTAGCCCCCAATCCTGGGGTGATATGAGTGCTTTGAAATCCGGTTTTCAAAGTTCCCCAGAATTGGGGGATTTAGGGGGCGCACTCAGATCAATTAAGGATTACCATTATCCTGGTCGAACAATTTCTGTTCCATCGCATCGGCAGCAGTTGCAGTCCACTGAATCGCCTGAGCCAAATCCTGTGGGCTAAGATCGGTATCAACTTTAGCCACAAAGACTAAGGCATCGTCAGTTCCATCCTCCGCTCTAACATTTTGCCAATTCCCAATTATCCTCACATTAGAATCTTGCAGTAGTTGCTGTTTAACCGCCAAGCTCAACGGTTCAAACTGTCCTGATCGAATAGGAGAAGTGATAATACGAAAAGTCTTCGCTTGCTTGGAGCCTGAAGGGATAAGACTATGAGGTTCCGATTTGACCAATACATACTGGGAACGGCCATTGGAATTTGGAATTGCATATTTCATGGCAGCATGTCCCTCTATAAGTTTATAGGGTATTCCAGTCTTGTCCATTACATTTTTCAGATTTCGACTATCTGATGAATCAGCCTGTGCCGGCGGCACGAAAGCTAATGCAGACAAAGTCATAGCTGCCACAACAGCTGTACTTATTAAACGGTAAAACATGATGAAATCTCCTTGGTGTGTATGACTTGGATCGATTAAAACGAGCTATTGAGCGTCGGCTATTCCCATTTCGCGTTCAAAGTCAACAACACTCTTAGCCACAAATTCAGTAACTTCACGCATCGCTTCAGGACTAAGGGCAGCATCGACTTTGGCACAAAAGAAGAGTCCATTAGAGTAGCTATGCATTTGCCAAGCACCGATTTTTTCATACTCTGGCATTAAAGCATAACTTAAGGCTTTATCATCAACACGATTTTCTGAGGGGTCAGAAAAGATTTTACGGATTGAGCCGTTATTAGTCGTATCGGTAAGCACGCTGATATATACCCTTTGAACACGTTTACGATCGGGGAATTTGAAATCGACTGCAAGATACTCTCCTGAGTCAGAGGTTAGGTAGGAAAGCTTCGCCTTATCCAAGGTCTCTCCTAGCGCCTTTTTAGCAGCCATCTTCTTAGCTGTTTTTTTCGCTGCATCATCCTGTTGTGCCTGGGTGGGAGTTGCTTGAGTCGGATTCGCTTGAGTCGAATTCGCTTGAGCAGAATTCATGAGAACTACTTGGCTGCCAATCATTGTGGTTAACAATGCAAAAGACAGTGTGATTTTGGTTGATTTCTTCATTACAGACTCCTATGGGAAGAACATTGATTTAATTGTGCTGGTATAGTTTTTACTGGGTATCACCTCCAATAAGACCTTCTTCAGCCATATCACCTGCGACCGCCGTTATTAAGATAGCCTCTTCTAACATCTTGTCTAATTCATCTCGTTCAAGCATCAAGCTAACGGTTACCCATTGCCGTTCAGTATTCAGTGAACGAGGACTGAGATTATAGGCGACAAATTGAGTCTTCGCGGCAAGCCTCAAGATGTTGAACACCATATCCGGTGGAAAGTCATTAGGGGAGTTATACTCATAAATGACCGACCCGACCCGATAGGAGCCGAGTTCGTAACCAATACAGACTACTTGACTGCGATTGCGGAATTTAAGCGGAACTTTAGCACAAGTGACATTAGGATTCTTTTCTGGGCGATAGGTATAAGATATCCCCGATCGCTTGAATACTTGGAAGACTGGATCCATAATCTCATTTGCCTGGACCGCTTGATTGGCAGCTAGTTGAGTGAAAACGACTAGCCCGCCAGCAATCATTGTTTTTGTCAGAGTCTTTTGTAAGACTTGTAGGAATGTCATAATTTACAACCTTTATTTTCTTAGCCAATTCTCTAAAGTGGCCGCCGATCGCAGTGTGCCCTCGACTTTGTTTTGGAAGGCTTTGGGATTTCTCGTCATTTGATCGACGGTGATTCGATTTACCACTTGCAATTGAGCACCGCCAGACTCCTCGACTAGGATGACTGATCCGGGGATAAGTCGAAAGAAATTCTCCACCTTAAAATCATTCGGAATATCAAGTTTTCCTACTTTGTTGATACCCACTTGCATATTGCGCATCTTTAAGTTACCAGCCGATATGACTGGCCCAATGATGACTGTACCGCGAACAGCGAGTCCCTTGTTCGTGGTCTTGAGATTCAAATCAACCTCAACGCTATCTTCTTTAACGATCCTATAGTTAAAGTTGGCTGCCTCCAAAGCGGCTTTCAACTCCGGCGAGATCGATTGTGCTTGGGCATTTGGGGTGGATGTAATCAGGCTACTGGCAACGATCGTGACCGTCATTGCACTAAGCACTGAAAAAGTTTTGAGTTTACCAATTGGTTTAGCTATCTTCATCACAAATCACAACATTAAGTGAGTTCATCGATCACCAATCAACTGTGGCATCGATCGATGCCACAGTTCACCACCTTCTAGAGGCGCATTGATTTCATAATCTCTTTTACCTCTTTTAGCCCTGCCTTATCGCCTTGTTCTTTGAAAATTTCTCGGGCAGCATTTAGATCAGCCTTGGCTTTTTCTCGTTCATTGGTGTAGTTATAAGCAAATGCGCGATCGATCAGATAGGTGGGATTTTTCGGGTCAAGTTCTAAGGATTTCGTGGCATCGGCCAAGGATAAATCATATTTCTCCAGCACCGAATACATCAGACCCCGCATGCGATAAGCCTTGGCATTTTTAGGCTGGTTTTTCGCTAGGGCAGTATAGTCGTCAGCAGCTTTTGCATAGTCTTTTTTATTGGAAAACGCTGCGGCACGATATCCTAATGCCTCAGATTCATCATCAGAACCAGGCTGAAAGGAAGTCATTGCTTGGGTATACAGCGCGATCGCCTGATCATAATTTCCCTCATTGATTGCAGCATCAGCATAGAGGAAAAGCAGCTTACCGCCCACACCAGCGGGAGGCGTCGCCGCAGTTGATTCAGCCTGAACCGATTGTTGATAGGTGAGCATTGGTGCTGCGACCAGCGTCAAGGTAATTGCACTCAGAGCAATCATTTTTTGCAATTTCATCTTCAGAAACTCCTGAAATAAGGGCATTACGTGTAAGTTGTGGGATTGACAAGGCGGCCTTACGGCGCACCAGGCCACCTTGTGGTTAGTAAATTCATGTCTATGGCTTTTCCCCGATCGATTTCAATGCTTCCGTGCTGCGATCGATAATCAGTTTGTCTCCCGATTCCTTCGCGAGTCTGTACGCCTGCTTGATATCTTCCTTGGCACCGGATGCATCTTCGAGCACACGCGCTCGGAAAAGCCCCCGATAGAAATAGCCACTCGCCACTTTGGGCTGAAGCGAAACCGCCGTATCAAACAACTCCTTCGCTTCCGTAGCCGTTTTTGTAAACTGCGCTTTGGTATATTTTCCGGTCACAGCCCGTGACGTTACCAACAATTCATGATGCCTTGCACGATTCAGTAGCGCAGTCCAATTCTTTTCATTCGACTCAGCAAACTGAATCATCTCCGCCGTCTGCTTCAAGATCTGATCCGCTTGCTTCGGATTAGCCGTGATGAATAAAAGACTGACTTGATTTTGCGTATTTTCCGCGATCGCGCCTTTATGTTTCGCGATCTTGGTCGCCCGCGCACCCGCACTCTCTTCCGCCTTGAGTGCGGCTTTTGCTTTAGTCACCGCCTGATCGTAGTCCGCCCACGCGCCTTTAAGATCCCCCAGATACGCTTCTTTAATCCACCCCGATAGGCCCAAGTCGTAGTAACTATTGGGATTAAGTTGACGATAGTCTGTCAACCGTTCCAAGGCTTTCTGGGGCTTGCCCTCGCGCAATGCCCGCCGCACATCCGGCTCGATCGAGTGGCGCGTATAGGCTTCCTTCTGCTCCTCCAGTTCGTTGGAATTCGCCGTAGTGCGTTTGACATATTCATCTGCCGACTCACCTGGCTTGATCGCCGGAATCGCCGCATCGACCATGCCATCGATATCCGCTTGCTTCAACTGAGCGATCGCCGGCTTAGAGACAATCGGCAAACTCACAGCAACCAACAACAGACCTAGGAATAGACGTTTCATGTCAGGAATCTCCAATTAATTTAGTGTGATTTGTTAACGCAGTTTAGCCAAGTTTTCTTGAGCCGCAGTCAGCCCAGGAGAAACCGCTACCGATCGCTCAAAGTATTGCTTTGCTTGGGTGCGATCGCCTTCTTTTAAAGCAATTTCTCCCAGGTCATTGAGGGCAAGGGCATGGTAGGTCTCGGTCTCAGGCTGGCCAGCCAAATAGTCCCTATAGGTGGCATCAAATCCAGCGATCGCTCGCTGATATTCCTGCTTGGCCGCCCTCAGATTGCCTCGCTTTTGCTGAAGTCGGCCCAGATGCCAGCGCGGCTTCGCAAAATACTCCTCACCTGGCGTCATACTAGATAGTGCTAGCGATCGCTGCTCTGCCGCAAGATAAGCCTTCTCCGCCTGGTCCAGTTGCCCCAAATTCTCATAGGCGATCCCCATCATCAGATGTAGATTTACCCAATTCTGGCGCTGGGGCAATAGTTTTTGGCCAATTTCAAGCACACCGCTATAGTCCTTCTCTCGCATTAGCCATTCCATCAGCACACCAGGTGCAGAATAACGGAGTTCATTATTCCTGGCGATGGTCATATCTTCGGCCAATAGGGAATCAAACGTTGGCAGCATTCTCCTCCCTAGGGCGATCCCTTGCGATCGCCATTCTGAGCTAGACAATTCTAAGCCAGAGGTAGTCACGCTCCAAAGATTAGTAAAGCAGATATTTTGAGCCGCCATTGTGGAGTTGCCTTGGACGATCGAATCCACATTTAGCTGCCAGTAGGCTCGTCGATCGCTATCCTCCAAGGCATTATGGGCCGCTGGACGATGAATATCGCAGAAATCAGCCCCTGCTTTCACAGCCTTTTGGTAATAGTCCAAGGCAAGTTTGGTTTGCCCCTTGGGCCGAGCGATTTCCAGATCGCCCATCAGGCGGTAGAGTTTGCCAGGGTTCCCAGGTTTGCGCAGACCTTGCTGGGCGGCCTGCATGGCCTGGGGATAACGTTCTGCCAGACGATTCAGTTCCCCTGCCAAGCGATCGAATTCTGGATTCTGCGGAAACTTGCGTTGTCCGATCGCCAATCGTTCTAATAGTGGATCAACCTCTGCGGTCAGTAAGCCTCGATCGACAAAGGCCTGCATCAGCGATAGATAGGTTTCCGGCTGGTCAGGCATCTGGGCAATGGCGCGATCGAACGTTGCCAGAACCTCCGCTTCGATCGTTTGCCGCTCCAGCACCGCTTGATAAACTGCCAGATTGCGCGGGTTGGCATCGAGCCAGGGCAGGGCGATTTGCGGGGCTAAATCGCTATTCGCCCATTGGAGAGCCGCCCGTTTCACCAGCGGATGGTCGGGATGCTGCTGAAGTGCCTGCCGCACAACCGCATTCGTATCAACGTCATCTTCCGCCAGTCGATCTAACTGCATCGCTGCCAGGATCCCGCTCTGGGGATAGCGCTGTTGCCATTGGGTCAGCAGCTTTTGGGCTTCGACTGGAAAGAGACCGCGCCGATCGAATCTCGCATAGGGCACATAATTCGGCACCGCTGCCATCACCTGCACTGTGACTTGCCGTTGCAGGCGATCGAGCGTGGGAAGGGCCAGATCGATCGGCTTGCTGGTCTGTAGAAGGGTGGCTTCTGCTTGGAGCAAGCGATCGAGCGTCTGCGAGTCACTGACCTGTAGGTGAGGCAGTTGTCCTGGCTGGGCTAGCGCGGTTCGCGGGACCAAGGCTAGCGGTGCAAGGAGCAGCAAAAGGCTAAAAATCCCTGTTAATCGGATCTGTAATCTCATAGAGCTTCGTGTTAGATGCTAATGATAGAAGCCGCGAATTGAGTCCTTCAACCGAACGATCTCAAGACTCAATTCGCCAGCTTAGTCATACCTACACCTACTATTCCCCTAGCCCGGAAGAAAAAAATCATAAAAAGTCACAAAAAAGTCACTTTTCTTGCGTGACTTCGGGTCTAATCCATAGTAAGATGCTTTATTAAATTGGATAAATTCCGACTAAGTTTGACATCGTTAGGATTACGGAAGTTACGCGTTTATGGATCTGGAACGGGCCATCGACTATACCAATCGACTTCTCCTAGGCAGTCGTCAGCGATCGCTAACGGCGATCGAAGCCCTGACCTTCAAGGCAATTTGGCTAGATCTGTCCTACCAAGATGCCAGCCAAAACTCCAATTACGAAGTGGCGACCATTAAAAATGCGGCCTCACGCCTGCTACAAGATCTGAGCAAAGCAGTCGATCAGCGCGTCTCGAAGAAGAACTGTAAGGGGATTGTCCTCGCTCTGGCGAGTCAAGTTGAAACCCAGGTGGATTGGGGGAATGCGCCGATCGATATGCAGCCGTTCTGTGGTCGGACCGTAGAATTGGCGCAATTGCAGCAATGGATTTTAGGCGATCGGGCCAAGCTAATTAGCTTGCTCGGCACCGGAGGCATTGGCAAAACGGCATTGGCAGCAAGGGCAGGGGATCACGTCAGCGCGGATTTTGCGTTTGTCTTGTGGCGATCGCTGCGAGAAGCGCCACCCCTACGGGAGTTGCTGACGGACCTGGTGCAGTTTCTATCAGGGTTTACGGAAATCGAGCTGCCACCGATGGACGATCGCGCCATCAGCCGACTGTTGCACTACCTTCAGCAACAGCGCTGTCTGATTATTTTTGACAATGCCGAAGCGATTATGGCGGCGGGTGACTATGCGGGGCAATATCGTCCTGGCTATGAGAACTATGGGTTGCTTTTTGGCGCGATCGGCACAGTCAGGCATCAAAGTTGTCTGTTGCTCACCAGTCGGGAACCATTGCCCGAATTGATGGAACTGGCCGGAGTCGATTTGCCTGTGCGATCGATTTCCCTAACAGGTCTGGATCACGCCGCAAATCAATTGCTCGAAAAGATTGGACTGCAAGGGGTGCCATCGGATCTCGATCGCCTGCGCGATCACTGTCAAGGCAATCCCCTCTATCTCCGCATTGTCGCCAATACCATTGTGCAGACGTTTAATGGCAAGGTGGCGCAATTCCTGCAAGGTGATCAATATACCTATGGCAAAATCGCAGCGGTCTTGCAGCAGCAGCTCGATCGCTTGACAATACCCGAAAAGGTGATCGTTTATCATCTGGCAATCAAGCGAGAACCCCAAACTCGCAGCCAACTGGAGCAACATCTACAGCCCCTCGACCTTGTCCGAGATCTAGATCAGACGATCAATTCCCTGCAAAGTCGATCGCTATTGGAAACCACCCAAAATGAAGGGTTTACTTTGCAGAATGTCGTGATGGAATTTATGACGACCTCGGTGCTCCAGGTCTTGTCAGCGGAGATTCGAGGCGATCGCGCTGCTTTTTTTTTGACTGCTTAGCCCTCTATCCAGCAAGTTCCCCAGCATACGTGCGGCAGGTACAGCAACGCTTAATCCTTCAGCCGTTGCTGGCGATGCTGGGTTCGCGATCGCTGATTCAAACGCTGAAGCCATTGCTTGCCGCAGCAACAGGCTACCAGATTGGCAATGTGATTAATTTACTGCTGGTGGCAGGCGAATCATTGACGGGATTGGACTTGAGCCATTGTGTGATCCGTGAGGTGGATTTCCAGGATGCATGCTTGCAGGATGTGAATTTGAGTTATGGGACCTGCGATCGCTGTCTCTTTGCCCAGGTGGCGGGGATGCCGCTGCAATTGTTGTTTAGCCCGGATGGGCGATGGTTGGCGGCGGGGGATACCAATAGCCAAATTAAGATTTGGGAAGTCAGTACGATGCAGGAAATTGCCACGCTGACGGGGCATGGAAGCTGGGTGCGATCGGTGGGGTTTAGTGCTGATAGTCAGTTGTTGGTGAGTGGGAGTAGTGATGGGACGATTCGGCTGTGGGATATTGCGAGTCAACGTTGTTTGCAGGTGTTGTATGGGCACCAAGATTGGGTGTGGCGGGTGCAGTTTGCTTCGCGGAAGTCGTTGATTGTCAGCTTTGGGTTGGATCGCCAATGTAGGGTTTGGTATTGGAAGCTGGGGAAGTCGGTGCTGTCGCTGACGATTCGCGATCGAGGCTTGCGCAATGTGATGTTTGACCCGAATCATGGTGTGATGGCGGTTTGTAGTGTGGAAGGGATTAAACTTTGGTTGCTTTGGCGATTGCAGTATTTGCGATCGATTACTGAGAAGGCAACTCATTTGCGCCGAGTGGTGTTTAGCCCTGATGGGAAAATGTTAGTTGGGGCTGATTTAAACTGTCAGATCCATTGTTGGGAGGTGGATACGGGAAGGTTAATCCATACTTTGACGGGCCATCCTAGCCAAATTAGCGAGATGAATTTTAGTGATAGCGGTCAGATTATTAGTACTTGTCTCGATCAGATTCGGCTGTGGAATCCGCAGACAGGGGTTTGTTTGCGCACGATCGATCTGAGCCAATCGGGCAGTCGAGTGGCGGATTATCGTCCGCCGAGTTTGCAGCATCCTGAGTTGCTCGCGACGGGCAGTGACAATGGTTTGGTCAAACTGTGGAATGTTAGCTCCGGTGAATGCATGATGAGTGCGGTGGCGCGATCGCCTCAAATGGTGGCGCTGGCGGTGAATCCGGAGGGGCGATTGCAGTTTGCTACGGGTGATAGTGAGGGCTGTGTTCAACTTTGGGATGGGATCGATCGATCGCCCCAGCATTTACTGGGCCATCGTGGTTTGATTCTCAGTCTGGCCTATAGTCCGTCGGGTCAGCTTTTGGCTAGCGGTAGTCACGATCGCCAGTTGAGGATCTGGAATTCCAGTACAGGAGAATGTTTGCGCACCCTGTTGGGGCATAGTGACCATGTTGCGCAGATTATTTTTATCGATGAGCAGACGGTGCTGACGACGAGTTATGACTGTACGATACGTCAATGGCAGTTGAGTACGGGTGAATCGATCGTTTTGTCCTACAATCAGGCTGATTTTATTTTGGGTTGTGCGGTCAGTCCTGATCGCCTGCTGCTGGCCGTGGCAACACCGCAGGAGGTTTTGACTGTTTACGATCGGCAAACTCACGCCATGCAAGCCTATCCCTTTGTGGGAAATCGGATGCATTATTTGACTTACCAGCCAGATGGTCATTTAATTGGCGTTACTGATGATGCGGTTTTAAATCACTGGAATCCTAAGGGTGAATTAATTGCCCATTGGCCGATCGCCGATCGCGAAATCCGGGCGATCGCGCTCGATCCTCAGAACCCACAGCGGCTTGTCACGACGGGCGATGATGGCTGTACCCGACTCTGGGATCTCAGCCGTCATATCTGTCTGGCGCAAACCCACCCCACCCGCAGCCATTGTGGAATGTGGGCATTCTGGCAGATGGGGCGATCGTCACCTGTGGCGAAGATGGCGCGATCCAGTTCTGGGACCAGCATCTCCAATCTCGCCTGCATCAAATTCATCCAGGTAAACCCTATGCAGGCCTCAATATTACTCAAATTCAGGGACTGACGCGATCGCAACGGCAGACTTTGTTGAGAATGGGTGCGATCGAAGTTTCAGCCGCATTAGGTATCATGAATGAAGTCTAGGCCGGGTGGGTAGGTGCCGCGATAGAGATATTCGGTGATTTTGAGCCCGAGGGCTTCTTCTTCGGCGATCGTTTTGGGTAGGGGAAATCGGAGGGCTTGGTAGAGGGAAAAGCGGTAGAGGTCGAAGGCGGATTCAATCAGGTCGCCATAGTTGGTGGCACTGTCGAGCATCCAGCTATAGGCAAACCAGCGCCAGCAACTCTTCATTGAATCGCTCTGGTTGCTGCCTCCATACCGGATAAACCTGCTGCGGATTTCCCTGCGTTTTCCCAATCAGCTCCAACGTCTCCCGCAAAAACTTCTCCGCTGCTGCCATCTTCGCCACTTCCACTCTGCCCTGTGCTGCCACCGATTGCTCCTCAACCATCCTCCGCAACAATCCCTCTACCTGCACCAACTGTCCCACAACCCCAGCATCACTCACCTGCTCCAGCCCCACCCGCACCAGCCCCATCAGATCGCCAACCTCACAACCCTCATCCCGCAACAACCGCTCCACCTCCACCACAGTCCCACAGCGCAAAAGCTGCCCCAAGAGGTTCCAGTTGACCGACACCTGTTGTCCATCCATGTTGACCGCACCAAGGGAATATCAAATTCTCCCTTCCCACTACCCAACCATTTCCTCTCTTTCCGCAGAATGTTGCCAATCTTCACCCAAACTTCAAAAACCCCCACCCAAAGACAACCCAACAATCCTTGCCCACCCACAGATCCCAACCAACAGACAACCCTTTTGTGAGGGGGGTCTGGGGGGACGGACGGAACGTCCCCTCAGAAGCGGGGGCGCGGGGGAAAGGCCCCCGATCGTCTTTCCCACCAACAGACACGATTCAAACTCCCAGCACCTGTAACCAAACAAACCAATATCCACCACCAAACCAATCACCCCCAACAGCAAAACCCACAAGCGATCGCCCATGACATTCGATCGATAGAAGTCAAACAAATCGCCTTTCGGATCGACGGCTTGTTAATTCCCAAGCGATCGCAACAGCAGACACCCGTCTACTTCAGCGAAATCCAGTTCCAAAAAGACGATGAACTCTATCATCGCTTCTTTGCCGAGATCCATACCTAAGAGTCAAAAGGAGGCATGGCAACCGATCGCCTACTAGGCATGATCGAGACTATACTGGTATACAAGTTTAGCCGTTTAACCACAAAGGAGCTAGAAGCAATGTTTGGACTCAGCGAACGCAAAAAACCAGAGTTTATCAAGAAGGTCGAGAAGAAACCCTCCAGGAAATGATAGAAGCAGGCCTAAGAATTCGCTTCTCCACAATCGATGCAGCCCTAACAGCCACCATCCCAACCTTGATGACATTATCCCAAGAAGACGTCATGCAAGTCCTCCTGTCCGCCTCGCGAGAAGAAATCATCGATCGCTTCACCCCATCACCTTGACCCAACAGACACCACCCAAACTCCCAGCACCTGTAACCCAACCCAGTCAGCATCACTGCCACAACACCAATTCCGAACCCCGATCGCCCTTACTCACCTCAATCCGCGACTGAAAGGCATCCCGAAACGCGGGCATATGGGTAACCGTCAGAATACAGGAGAAATCCTCGGCGATCGCATTAATCGCCGTAATCAGGCGATCGCAACCCTCACTATCCTGGGTACCAAAGCCCTCATCAACGATCAACATTTGCAACGCGGTCCCCGATCGCTGGGCTAGTAATCTCGCTAGCGATAATCGAATCGCAAAGTTAATCCGAAAGGCCTCGCCGCCAGAATAGGTTTCGTAGGGGCGCGTTCCTTTGCTATCCGCAATGAGAATATCCAAGGTTTCCATGGCTTTTGTCGCCTTCCGACTCCACCGTTGGGTAACAAACTGCACATGCAATTGCCCTCCGCTCAACCGCGCTAACACATGATTCGTCATCGTCTCCAATTGCGGCAGTAGGTTCTCGATAATCAAGGCCGGAATCCCATTCTTGCCAAAGGCCTGGGCCAATTCCTGGTAGACCCGGTACTGCTGCTGAATCTGCTGGTACTGCGTTTGGAGTTTTGCATGACTCTGCCGGAGCTGGTCTTGGTATTGTTGCTGCTGCTGGAGTTGACCTAGGCGAGATAAATCCCCGTCCAGTAGCGATCGCTCCATCGCTAGCTGCGTTTCCAAATGCTCAATAGCCGCTGTGCGATCGCAATTAAGCGTCAAACTATGGGTCAAAAACTCGATCTGCTGCTGGGTCACCTGCTGCTCAATCCGCTTGTTTTGCAAGGCCTGGGCCAATTCCTCTAACTGCTGCTGCTGCTGGGGAAAGCGCTGGCGGGACTGCTGCAATTCCTGGTATTGCAATTGCCAGGACTGGGCATTGCGCAGGGCCTGGCGTAGTTGATTATGCTGTTCTGGACTGTAGCCCGTTGCCGCCAACTGCTGATCAAAGGTTGCTAATTGTTCAGCGATCGCTGCTTCCAACGCCTCAATCTGAGACGTCAACATTTCCAACCGAGGTGTAATCTCTGCCTGCCGACTGTTAATCTGAGCCTGTCGCTGCTCGGCTTTCTTGATTTCCTGTAATTTAATATCCGACCAGCGCCAGCGATCGACCATCCCCCTCGCCAGCGCATGGTCCCGCTCGTCGTAGCCGATTTGCATTAGACGATCGTCAATTAAGCGCATCTCCTGCTGCAAATCCGCCCCAAAATTCCGCGACAATAGCTGCTGCTCCACCTGGGTCAATTCCAGTGTCAAGATATAAAACTGATTCTGAGCCTCACTGCTAGACTTCAACTGCGCCTCCAACTGACCCCGCACCTGCCGCACTTCACCATAGTCCAACAGCTTGGTTTCAATGTCCTGGTATTCCTGCCGCAGCACCTGAATCTCCCGCTCCGACACCGCCAACTGCTCCCGAATCACCCAAATTTGATCCAACACCTCCTGCTGCTTCGCCTTATGCTTGACCATCACCACCTCCCAATGGTGTTCGTCGAGGGGGCGATCGCACAAAGGACAGGGCGGCAAAGCCTCCATCAGTGCGACGTTTGGCGATCCACCATAGTCCTCTGCCATCTCCCGCACCGCATTCAATTCCGCCATCAATTCCTCATCCGCCGTCGTCGGCACCGCAATGCCTCCTTGCCTCAGCAGTTGCATGATCTGATCGATCTCCGCTAGCTGCGTCTCATAATTGCGCTGGTGGGCCTGCAACCGCTCCATAAAACTCCGCCGTTCCAAACCCTTCTCCCGCACCTGTTCCTGGTAATCCCGCAGTTTCTCCAATTCCGTAATCCGCGAGGAAACGTCGCTGACGGCCTGCTGCAGTTGCGGGGTTTTGGTCTGGCTGTCTTGGAGGTGATTGGCACTGTTGCGGAGTTCGTCTAGGCGGGCGCTGATTTTGGCCCCGGCGCGATCGAGTTCCCGCTGCAATTGTTCGCGCCGTTGCAGCAGCGGCTGGGCCTGCAATTGGGCCTGATCGAAATGCTGGAGCTGGGCCTTGGCTTTTTGGAATTGGAGCAGACCCGATTCGATTTCCTCGCGCTTGGCCAGGATTTCCTGGGTTTCGGCCAGTTGTTCCTGGAGATTGGCCCATTGCAGGCGCAGGGTTTGTTCCTCCTGGCGCAGCGCTCCGCATTCGGTTTGGCGAGCCTGCTGGACCTGCTGGCGTTCCTCCTGAATCTGCTGGAAGGACTGGAAACGACTGGCGATCATCTCTTCCTGGGCCTGGATATTCTGCCATTGAATAAAGCCCGCCAGAATGTCCCCCTCCTGGCTAAAGCGATGTTCCAATTGCTTCATCTGCTGTTCCGCCTGGGCGAGTTCCTGGGTGAGGCGATCGCTATCCCCCAGTCTTTGCCGCTGTTGCTGCTGGTGCCATTGCAGTTGCTGCTGCTGGGTTTGGCGCTGCTGCTGCTCCTGCTGGTAGGTTTTGAGGCGATCGCGTCCCGCGATTTGCTGCTGCTGACGGGCGGCAACACTGGTTTCGATCTCACGGCGTTTGGCATCCAGTACCGACTGGTCCTGGAGCTGCTGGGCAATGGCGGCGAGCTGTTGTTCGAGCAAATCCAACTGCCCCTTGTACTGGCGCGACTGCTCACGGGCCTTATCGGCGAGGTCATCGTAGGAATGGAGTTTTAGCAGGTCCGCCAGAATCTGCTTCCGTTCCCCCGGACGCTTGAGCATGAAGGCATCGGCGCGGCCCTGGCGGAGATAGGCGGAATTGACAAAGGTGTCGTAGTCGAGCTTTAGGCGATCGCAAATCAACTGTTGGGTGGCCCGCACGCCCTTTTCGGAGATCGATCGCCATTGACCCTCGCCTGTCGAAAGCTGAAACTCCAAACCCAAGCCCTGGCCGCGTTGGCGCGATCGAATAATCCGATAGGTTTGGTCATGGATCGAGAAACTAAAATCAACGCGGGCTTCCATCAGGCCGCTGTGAATCACGTCGTCTTCGATGGCCGCACGACTTTCGCCCCAGATCGCCCAGGACATGGCTTCAAGTAGAGAGGATTTGCCCGCACCATTCGGCCCACAGATGCAAGCCGTATGCAGTCCCCGAAAATCAAGAACTGCCTCCTGATAGCTCAGGAAGTTGCGCAACTTTAGCTGCAACGGAATCATTCGAACCCAACTCTTCTGGCGCAGACCGCCAGAGCACATCAATCATTCAAAGGGCAGAGCGCGATCCAGCTTCAGGGACATTTAAGTACAACTGAACGGAAGTACGACTGCACCGCTTATAGTCTAGAACAAAAGCGGGGCGATCGGTTAGAGAAAGTGGGAAGTCGGAAGGCTGAAAATGCTGGCTCTACCGGATCTCCCGTGAGTCTTGTCCATATCTAGTGTCATAGGTTCCTTGGTGCAGGCAATTATGTGATGATAGAAGTCTCTGCAGCCAATCAGATCTTATGAACAACAACATTCAGATT
>JAAUSA010000076.1 GCA_012031975.1 Alkalinema sp. RU_4_3
CAGGTAGGTGAATGGTCTTATCTCCGGCAGTTGTACGTTGCTGGTAGCCTTCTCGCATTGCTGGGCTCCTCCAACTGGGTGAGGTTAGAATGTCCTCATATTCTACAGCCTTGACGCTAGATTCGCAGAAAGTAGAGCATATGGTCTACTCATACCCATGGAGAACCAGGAGTTTTTCGTAGATTTCGGGGGTGCCGTTGGGCAGGCTTCCAGGGTATTCGCTGAGGTTGAAGAATTTTTGCAGGGGGCGAGCGATCGTCTGGTATTGGTCATCAAGGACTAATCCCCGGCAGTTGAGGGTGGCGGGGTTCCAGGCTTTTTCGTATTGGGTTTTGGCGCTGTAGTTGTAGATGGTGAGGGGAAGCGTGGGGTGGGTTTGGCTGACGATGTAGCCGTCTTGGATCAGGTCGGGTAAGATTTTGGGGTCGAAGGACATGGTTTGTTGCCTGTTGCTTGGTTGATGAATCCAAGGTAGGCGCTTGATGTTCCCCTAGGCGATCGGGGATGATTGGGTCTAGAATGCTTATAGGGTAGGCAATCGCGCCGAGGGATCTTGCATGCTAACTGGGGGATTCCCCTAGGTTTGTTTCATGGTTATGGACTGAATCAATGCCGAGAGTGAGTTATGGACCGGAATCAAAACGTCGGGCTGCCAAACTGTTGGGGCTGATTTTGGCGTTTGCGAATGATGGGATTGAGGGAGACGCGGGGGTGCTGGATCGATTGCGATCGCAGGTCCAAGTGAATTGGCAGGGCGATCGCCAGCTTGTGGTCCGCACGACGGTCAGGGCTTTGGTGGCACTGGGGAAGGTGGGGGAGGCGGAATTGTCGGGGGAGCAGGTGAAGGAGGGATTGCGGCGGTTGGGGGATTTTGTCGGGGTGCTGGAGGACAATCGATCGAGTGGGGCGGGCTCGGAGACTTGGCATTTTACGTTGCGGCTGTGGTTTGGGCGGTGGGATGAGGCGGAGAATCTGGCGAAATTGGAGGAGGTTTGGGAGGAGAGGCGATCGGGAGAAGGCCCACGGACAGGCCCCCTGGCCCCCAAGTTTGGGGGGACCGGAGTCGCTGTTGAACAATTAGAGGATCGCTGGATCAATTACTGTCGCAATAGTTTGGTGGCACAAAATCTTGGGCGATCGACTTCGAATCCCTTGACTTTACGTGATGGGATTACCTTTGATTGGACGGATTTGTATGTGCCCTTGGGGATTGTGGCGCGGGATGAGGAAGAGGCGATCGAGGTTGATCCTGAGACGTTTCTGACCCAGATAATGGCGCGGGGGGGACGCTTGGCGATCGTCGGGGAACCAGGGACAGGCAAAACCACGCTATTGCAGAAAATGGCTTGGGGATTGTTGGCGGCGGGGAAATTGCCTGTGTGGGTTTCTGGGGCGGATTTGCAGGGGCAGGGGTTGGAATCCTATTTAACGGGGGAATGGTTGCGATCGGCGATTGGAGAATTTAGCATTCCAGAATCGCTCTCCGGGGAATTGGCGGCACGCTGCAAGGCCGGGGATGTCTGGCTGATTTTGGATGCGGTGGATGAAATGGGAATTGAAGGGAGTCTGGCCCTGTCGAATTTGGCACGGCAGTTGCGGGGCTGGTTAGGGCAGGCCCATCTGTTATTAAGCTGTCGATCGAATGTCTGGGAAACGGGGCAAAATCGACTGGAAGGGTTTATCGCCTATAGTAATGTGGCCTTTGAGGGGCAGCAGGAAGCCTTTGTGCGGCGGTGGTTTGGCGCAGATACGGCACAGGCAGAGGGGTTGCTTGCACAATTGGAGCGGCGATCGAGTATGCGCGATCTTGTGCAGAATCCATTGTGTTTGGCCTTGCTCTGTCGGACTTGGCGAGTGAATCAGGGGATGCCGACGACGCGATCGAGTTTGTATCGGCAGTTTGTCGGCGCATTGTTTGATTGGAAGCAGGATGTGATGCCGACGGATTTGGGTCAGCGGGTCAGGTTATCTCAGGGGTTAGGGGCGGTGCGATCGCCGCAATTAAGGAGGGCAGGTTTCGCCTATCCCAGGGGTTTTTACAGCAGGTCTGGGGAAAGGCGTTTGCTGATCTATTGCCCCTAGCATTGCAGTTAGGCTGGCTGAAAACCACGGCGGAGCAGTCGGGAGAGTCGGTCTATGCCTTTTATCATCCGACGTTTCAGGAGTATTTTGCGGCCCAGGTGGTAGGGAATTGGGAGGAGATGTTTGAAGCCAATTATCTGTGGGAAATTATTCAGCCCCAGTGGCGAGAGGTGGTAGGGTTTTGGCTAGGGCGATCGGATATTGCATCTCCCGCCAAAGAGGAATTACTCAAACAATTGGTCAATTTCGACGATCGCGCTGGGGGATTCTATCGCTACCGTGCCCATTTCCTGGCCGCTACAGGGTTGGCGGAGTTTCCTGAAAGTAAGCGAGCCAAGGCGATCGCGGCCCGCGTTGTGCGCTGGCGGTTTGGCTGGTGTGATGGTGGGACCTGGCGGGAAACGGCTTCGGGGGTGCGATCGGCCACCCAGGCGGTGATGGGATTGAGCGATCGATCAATTATGGCGGTGGCGTTGGAGCGGTATTTGACGGAATTGCGCGGGCAATCGATGGGGCGTAAGGCGACGTTTTTTGCGCTGTGGAATGCGGCCTATAGTCTGGGGAAACAGTATATGCCGGGCAATCCAGGGGCGATCGCAGTTTTGCATGAGTTGCTGGCAGCCGTGGAAAGTCCCTATTTGCGATTGCAGTTATCGAATAACTTAGTCAAGGTCAATCCGGGGGATGTTTTGGCGATCGGGATTCTGCGGGAATTAATGGACCATGCAGATCTGAAAATACAGCGGCGATCGGCCCATTGTTTAGCCATGATGGATTCTGGGGATGGAGCGGCAATTAGTAAACTACAGGAATTGGCAACATCTGGGGATGATGGTGTGAAGAAGATGGCGATCGCGAGTTTGGATCAGTTGGCGGGGAAGACGCCTGTGGCTCGGCAGCACCGGGGGCGGGAGAAGTCGGCGAGGGAGGTGGCTCGGGAGATTGGCAGCTTGGAGAAGCGCCTTCAGACGGCACAGAATCCGGCGGTGCAGGTAGCGGCGGCGGCGAAACTTGGGCAACTGGTGCCGGGGCATCGGGGGGCGATCGAGGTTTTAATCAACCTCCTGGAGCAGGATGGCCTTGAGGGAAGTTTCTATCGCCGGGTGGGGGATTGTTTGGGGTTGCTGCTGACGGGGGAGCGCTATGGGTTGGTGGTGGGGCGGTTGTATGGGTTGCGGGGGGGAGGATGATCGGGGGAAGGTTTGCGATCGTTTGTTGTGGGGGGGCGAGCCGGGAGGTGGGGTATGGAATGTTTTTGGGGTTTGTTCTCTCGAATTGCCCTACTGGTGATCCGTAATGCTTTTGTGTATGTATAGATCGGGGAGATTATGGATTAATGTGAGAGTGTAGACTACATTTTAATGGTGGAACAGTGAAATGTCTAAGCCGCAGAAAAATCCAGAACGTGAAGACCGTATCGATATGGAAGTAGTGGTGGATGCCCATGACGAAGATGAGCGAGTGATGGGGTGGTACTACTATCTAGACGATAAGATACAGTTCCCGTTTCAGGCAAAGTGTATTGAAAAGCGTCGTAGTTCGCCTTTGGGGTTGGGTAAGACGGTTAAGGTATTGTCGATGTGTGCGGAGGAGTCTGAGCGTGACATGCTTGTGGAGATTGAATGGGAGGGAGATCGCTTGGCGGTACCGCTGGGTCAACTCAAGCCAGTCAAGGCCGATGATGATACTGAGGAGGCTGTCGCTGATTGGCATTATTGGATCGAGCAGGGTTATTCATTCTGAGGAGAGATATGGCCGATTGCATCTGAGGCTAAGTGTTATGACGGATTAGATAAATCGGTGGTTTCCTATGTCCTACAGTCAGTTCAAATCCTTAGCCAGCGTCAAAGAAGCCTTCGGGCTCACCACCCAAGAAGGCATTAGATTCCTGCCCAATCTCCGGCCGATCGAACCCTCCCCAACCCTCAGCAACTACTTGGAATATGGCCTGCCCGTCGCCATAGCCACAGGCAGCGAAAAAGCGCGATCGGAGCTGATTATCACCCCCGTTTTGATGGAGGTCCGCCAGATCCTCAAGCAGCAGATTAGCTTTTTCTCTGGAGAAGAGTTTACAGTCGATGAGTCCTCTGGCTTGAATGGCCCCTGTGATTTTCTATTGAGCCGATCGATCGAACAGGTCGATATTGAGGCCCCTGTGTTTGTCCTAGTTGAGGCGAAGAAGGGTGACCTGAAGTCAGGGCTAGGGCAATGCGTGGCGGAAATGGTTGCTGCGCAGCAGTTTAATCACAGAAAAGGGCGATCTATTGAAACAATCTATGGTTGTTTGAGCAGTGGGACCCAGTGGCGCTTTATGCAGCTTCAGGGGAGTTGTGTCACGCTCGATTTCAATGACTATCCTCTAATGCCTGTGGGGCAGATTTTAGCGTTTTTGTCTTGGATGGCCGAGCATTAGGTTTGACTGGTGATTGTGGTCGATCGAGTTTGGTCCCAGGGCGATCGCAGGACCTATGAACTTTGAGGATGGGCGATCGCATCTGATGCTAAGGCTTTGGAGGGGTACATCGGGATTATTGATTAGTATGCTCTGCGCTCTGCTAGAAAGCATTCAAGAGCCATCGGATAGAAACGCCCTGGTCCACCACATACTGAATGATCATTGCACTCCATAAAATCAATGAAAGCACCACCAAAGCAGGGTAAGTGTCCACGGGGTGCGGAAATGTCAAAGGTCAAATCATCGTAATTGATCCAGTCTAAATGCGCGTTTTAGTCCAGCCAAGAGTCTTGGCAAACTTAATCCAAGGGCCGTGGTACCAGTCTTGTGCAAAACCTTTGGATCGAATATTTATCAAATCCTCTGGCTTGCCTCCGCATTCAAAATAAATTTGTTGCTGAACTCTGAAGCCAAAGTGCCCATCACTGGTTTGTTGCCAAAGCCGATTAATCACTTGAAGATTTTTCTTTGTTTTTGACTCCATCAGGATTCTGTAAGTTTTTTGATCTGCCGCTTTCCAGACTTCAGCCCGCAACAGATCTTGCAGATCAGAAAATGCGAATTCTAGATCAAGAATATCTTCTCTTTCATTGAAGTTAAAATCAATCATTGATAGCGTTCTCCTGATTCTCTATAAAATTAAGCGATGTTGGTCACCGGATTCACCGATCGCCCACCCTAAGCCCCAATTAGTGTCTGCTCAACTTGCCCGTCGATCGATCGCATCCGATCTTCAAACACCGCCTGAGCGATCGCCCCCTCTATTCCACCTCATCTTCTATCTCACCGATCGCCTTCTGAAGCGCATTCCGAACATGCAAGATGCGGACCGTCGGTATCGGTTGGTCATCCAAAACGGTGAACAGAATCTGGAAAAATCAATCCGATAACTCATGCTTCCAGCTTCAGTCCATACTTCTGGTTTTGCTCCGCAACGAAATCCCCAAGGCTAGAAAACTGACCTGCCTCAAAATCATCCAAACCCCGTTGAATCCCAGCCACCGCATCAAAGAAATCATCGCCTTCAGAGCTAAGACCCACGGAAAGAAGCGCGATCGCCAGACTAGAAAGTTCTTGTCCAGTTCGTTCCGCCCTTTGCACCAAAAGGGTTTCAATATCAGGAGGAAGATTAAGCGTAAGAGTCATAGGTCTGGTCCATCAATGCTGAACTAGACTCATTATAGTGCGATCACCCTCCAACTCCCCATCGACCCAACCCCTCGCCCAACAAATCCGCGATCGCTCCTCAAAACAGGCTTCCACAAAATCGGCATCGCCCGCATCGCCGATTGGCCCACCCAGAGTCCCAACCTCGAAACCTGGCTAGAGCAAGGCCACCATGCCACCATGACCTGGATGCAAGATCCAAGACGCCAAGACATTACCCAAGTCATGCCCGAGGCGCGATCGATCATCACCGTCGCCCTCAACTACTACACCGATCAGCAACGCCCCAACGGCCCCGAATACGCCAAAATCTCCCGCTACGGCTGGGGCCGCGATTACCATAAAGTACTCCACAAACGCCTCAAAGCCACCTGCCGCTGGATCGAAGCGCAAAACCCAGAGACCAAAACCCGCTACTATGCCGACACCGGACCCCTCCAGGACAAACTCTGGGCCGAACGCTCCGGCCTCGGCTGGGTCGCCAAAAACAGCAACCTGATCACCACGAAATACGGCTCCTGGGTCTTCCTCGGCAGCATCCTCACAACCCTCGATCTGCCCCCCCGACAAACCCCACAGCGCCCACTGCGGCACCTGTACGAGGTGCATCGACGCCTGCCCGACTGACGCGATCGTCTCCCCCCACCAGATCGACGCCAACCGCTGCATCGCCTACCATACAATCGAAAACCGAGGCGAAACGATTCCCAAGGATATAAAACTCCACAACTGGGTGGCAGGCTGCGACATCTGCCAAGATGTTTGCCCCTGGAACCAGCGGTTTGCCAAGGTCACCGACATTGAAGACTTCCAGCCCTATCCCGAGAACATTGGTCCGAAGCTTACAGAACTGGCCGAACTTGATCAAGCGGGCTACGACGATCGCTTCCGCGCCTCGGCCCTCCGCCGTATCCGCCTCGACATGATCCGCCGCAACGCCAAGGCTAGTTTGGACTAACTCCCAGTTCAAACCCCATGTTCGGCAATTTCGCCTCCGCCCACCCTCCCGAAACCCGCCTTTCCAGGCCATCATAAGAGAAGCGTATATTGGGCGAGAATTCACCGTGGCAAAAGCGGACTTCAAAGACTACTACAGCATCTTGGGCCTGACCAAATCGGCCTCCGCCGAGGAGATCAAAAAGGCCTTCCGTCAGCTTGCCCGCAAATACCACCCCGATGTCAACCCCGGTGACAAAGCCGCCGAAGAACGCTTCAAAGAAGTCAGCGAAGCCTACGAAGTCCTCTCCGACAGTGACAAACGCCAGAAATACGACCAGTTCGGCCAATATTGGAAGCAGGCAGGTCAAGGCGGCGGCAACCCCTTCGGCGGTGGCAACCCCTTCGGCGGTTCGAGCAGCAATGCCGGATTTGAAGATGTCGAATTTGGCCGCTACGGCAACTTCGAGGAATTTATCAACGAGCTGCTGGGGCGCAACGGGGGAGCGCGATCGCCCGGCGGCAACCCCTTCGGCGGCACCAGCTACCGCACCAGCACCTCCTACAGCTCCGGCCCCGGCACCAGCTATAGCTCCAGCACCAGCGCCGGACCCAACCTGGACACCGAAGCTAATATCACCCTCACCTTCGCCGAGGTCTTCAACGGCGTCGAAAAGAAACTCACCATCGGCACCGCCAACATCGACGTCAAAATCCCCCCCGGCGCGAAACGCATCCGCCTGCGCGGCAAAGGCAAAACCAGCCCCTTCTACACCAGCGCCACCGGCGACCTCTATCTAAACGTCGAACTCAAACCCCACAGCTTCTTCCAGCTCGATGGCAACAACCTGACCTGCGAAGTGCCGATCGCCCCCGACGAAGCCGCCCTCGGCACCGCCCTTGACGTCCCCACCCCCGACGGCACCGTGACACTCAACGTCCCGGCAGGGATTCGATCGGGCCAATCCCTGCGCCTTAGAGGCAAGGGCTGGAAAGACACCAAAGGCAACCGAGGCGACCTGATGGTCAAAGTTCAGATCACCGTCCCGAAGGAAATCACTGCCCCCGAACGCGAAGCTTACGAGCAGCTCCGGGCCAAACGCAGCAGCGATCCCCGCAGTCACCTCAAAGGCATCCAACTCTAATACCCCTTGTAGGTCCACTAAAAGCCAAGCTAGAATTGTGATTCTGTTGCATTTGGAACAAAGCCTTGCCTACTCTTGGAGTCAATATCGACCATATCGCCACCATCCGTCAGGCCCGCCGCGCGGTAGAACCTGACCCTGTGGCCGCTGCGACCCTAGCCGAACTGGCGGGAGCCGATGGCATCACCGTCCACCTGCGGGAGGACCGCCGTCACATCCAAGATCGCGACGTCCGCATCCTGCGGCAGACTGTCCGAACGCACCTAAACCTAGAAATGGCCGCCACCGACGAAATGGTGGCGATCGCCCTGGACATCAAACCCGACTACGTCACCCTCGTCCCCGAAAAACGCGAAGAAATCACCACCGAAGGCGGTTTGGACATCGCAGGCCAGATGAATGCCTGTGCCCTGGTGGTGGAAAAACTCCAGACCGCAGGCATCCCCGTGAGTTTGTTCATCGATGCCGATCCGGAGCAGATCAAAGCCTCAGCCGATACCGGAGCCCAGTACATCGAGCTGCACACGGGCCAATATGCCGATGCCCCAGGGGAAATTGCCCAGGCCAAGGCGTTATCAATTCTTGCCAAAGGCTGTGAGCTCGCCCTGGCAGCAGGTTTGCGGATTAACGCCGGCCATGGACTGACCTATTGGAACGTTTACCCTGTCGCCGGGTTGCCAGGTATGGAAGAATTGAATATTGGCCATACCATCATCAGCCGCGCGCTTGGTGGGCATGGAGCGGGCCGTCCGCGAAATGAAGCAAGCCATCCGGGGCGACTTCTAGGCCCACGTCTAGTCCCCCATAACAACCACCCTTACCTAATCTTTCTTTAGACCATGACGACCTACTACTACGTCACCGCCAGCAAAAAATTTATGGTGGACCAAGAACCCACCCATGAAATCATCAAGGAGCGCCTGCGGGACTACCATTCCAAGGAGAAAGAGATCGATTTCTGGTTGATCGAACAACCTGCCTTCCTCGATCGCCCAGAACTGGCCAGCATCAAAGCCCAGGTGCCCCAACCCGCCGCCGCCATGGTCTCCACCAACAAGCAATTCATCACCTGGCTAAAACTCCGCCTAGAATACGTAATCACCGGAGAGTTCCAGAGCGACGATGCGACCGCTGCGATCGCCAGCCTGCAATCGGTATAATTGCCCTTTAAAGAAATCGGAGAAAATCGATCGTGGTGAAACGTTTAGCCCTGGGCCTGGTTTGTATTGGTGGTTTGGTCCTGGCCCCGAGGGCGATGGCGCAGCCGCTCGCCAATTGCCAGCCGCCGGGGGCCGAGGAGTTCCTGCTGTTGGTGCTCGGGCGCACCGCCGATGACCAGGCCAGGACCATTGCGGCGGTGCCAGCGGGATCCGTGGCCACCGTCTGTAACTACCAGGGCGATACTGTCGTCCGGGTCAACGGCTTCACCACCTTCGAGACCGCCAACGCCTGGGCTCAATTCTTCAGCACCAAGGTCGGCGTCCAAACCTTTGTCGCCCGCCCCGGTGGCCCCGCGACCCCCTTCCCTACGGCTCCTGTAACCCCGCCCGTCGTGCCAACGGCTCCGGCTAGCCCCAGCATTCCCAACATTACCGGCTACAATCCCCAGGTTCTTGGCCAAGGCTACGCCGTACTCGTCAACTACTACAACCGCCCCGAAGTCGCCGCCCAGCTCCAGCAGACCCTCGGCAAACCCGTGGGCCTCGTCTCCTTCGGCCAGCGCCCCTACCTGCTCGTCACCTACACCACCGACCAAAACACCGCCACCGCCCTACTCAGCCAACTCAGCAACCAAGGCTACGGCGTCAGCCTCGTCGATGGCCGCCGCGTCGTCTTAGTCAAAAGCGAAGTCGCCCGTTAAAACCCCGATCGCGCCAACAGCGAAATAAACACCCCAAAGGCCGCCCCCACAATCACCTGTACAGGCGTATGGCCCAGCAGCTCCTTCAAGCGGGTCTCCGTCAGTTGGTGATCGCCTGCGAACAATTCCTCGATCATCTGGTTGAGGATACGCGCCTGCTTGCCCGCCGCCTGCCGCACCCCCGCCGCGTCATACATCACAATAAAGGCAAACACTGTAGCGATCGCAAACTCCAAGCTGCTCCAGCCCCGCTCTAGGCCGACTTCCGTGGCGAGGGCAGTGACCAAGGCGGAGTGGGAACTAGGCATGCCGCCCGTTTCGACCAGGACCCGGACATTCAGCTTACGGTGACGGATCAGTTCGACAAGGAGTTTGACACCCTGGGCGGAGAAGCAGGCGGTCAGGGCCACCATCAGCACCCGATTTTGGAAAATATTGCCAGGGGCAGCCTGGATTGCCGAAACCAACATAGAGGTACGCACAGTAAGGGGTTAGGGAGGGACTAGTTTTTGCGGGCGGTGATGTAGTCCGCGATCGCCATCAAGGGCAGAGCCCGATCGCCATAGCTGACGATGGCGGCCTTCGCCTCAGAGACCAACTCATTGGCCTGACGTCTCGATTCCTCAATGCCCCAGAGTTTGGGATAGGTGGCCTTTTCTGAGGTGAGGTCCTTGCCAGCGGACTTGCCCAGTTCTTCACTCGTGGCGGTGATGTCGAGGATGTCGTCGATGATTTGGAAGGCGAGGCCGATGTTTTTGGAATAGGTCAGGAGGCGGGCGCGATCGCCTTCACTCGCACCGCCCAGAATCCCGCCGGAGAGGACTGAGGCCTCCAGGAGCGCCGAGGTTTTGTGGTTGTGGATGTAGGTAAGGGTTTCCATGGAGATGTCGGGGTTGCCCTCGGATTCGAGGTCCACGACCTGGCCGAGCACCAAATCCCCCATGGCCCGGCCTAGGATCCGAATGACTTCGAGGATGCGATCGATCGCCACATCCTGGGTTTTGCTGACGACATACTCAAAGGCGTAGGCGAGGAGTCCATCTCCGGCAAGTATTGCGATCGCATCGCCGTAGACCTTGTGGTTGGTGGGTTTGCCTCGGCGTACGTCGTCATTGTCCATGGCGGGCAAGTCGTCATGGATCAGGGACATGGTGTGGAACATCTCTAGGGCGCAGGCCGTGGGCATGGCGTTGGCGATCGAGCCCCCTAAGAGTTCGCAGGCCGCAATGCAGAGGATGGGGCGGAGACGTTTGCCCCCGGCCAGCAGGGAGTAGCGCATGGAGCCATAGATCGTCTCGGGGTATTGGTGGGGCAGGGAGAGATCGAGGAAGGATTCGACCATGGGCTGACGCTCGGCCAGGTAGGCCTTCAGGTCAAAACTGGCGGCGCTTGCCACTCTCTGACTGCTGGTTTTTTCGCTACTCATCACCATGGAACCTAATACCTCGCTGAACCCTATAAAAGTATTGATGTTGTTGTCTTAAACTCACAATGCGCCAAAACGCCTGCAATAGCTTAATACCGTATTCTGCAACAGCATTGCAACGGTCATTTGTCCGACACCTCCCGGTACAGGCGTGATATAACTAGCGACCTTTAAGACGCCGTCAAAGTCCACATCCCCCACCAGTCGGCTTTTGCCCTCGGTGGTGGGGACGCGGTTCATGCCCACGTCGATCACGACCGCACCGGGTTTGACCATGGCGGCGGTGACCAGGTTGGGTTTGCCCACGGCGGCGACGATGATGTCTGCCCCTAGGCAGACCGCCTTCAGGTCAGCGGTTCGGGAATGGGCGATCGTCACCGTGGCGTTTTCTTCCAGGAACATCATGGCCTGGGGTTTACCGACTAGGATACTGCGGCCGATCACAACCACTTGTTTGCCCGCCATGGGGAGGTTGTAGGCCTTCATGATTTCCATCACCCCCGCCGGAGTGCAGCTGCGCAGGCCGGGTTCGCCCCGCAGAAGGCTGCCGAGGTTGGTGGGGTGGAGGCCGTCGGCGTCTTTGTTGGGATCGATCGATCGCAATAGCTGATTGCCATCGAGGTGATCGCCCGGTAAGGGAAGCTGAACCAAGATGCCATCGACGCGATCGTCCTGGTTCAGGTCGGCGATCACGGATTCAAGTTCTGACTGAGTGACGCCTTCGGGGAAATGTTTGCCAAAGGAGGCGATCCCAACCTGGGTGCAGGCCTTTTCCTTGTTGCCCACGTAGGCCCGGCTGGCGGGATTGTCGCCCACCATTAGGACAGCTAGCCCTGGGGGACGGTCATACTGGGCTGGAGGGCTTGGATTTGCTCGGCCATCTGGCCGTAGATTTTTTGGGCCAGGGCTTTGCCATCTAAAAGTTGCGCATCTTGCATGGCGATCGGGCTTGCTGCCTGGTGGCGGCATAAGAAAATTCCTCTAATAGTGTCTCAGATTCGGTCCTCAGAAAGGACGATCGTGCAATGAATATTTGCTCAGAGGCCAGATGGAACCAATGGGGTGATGGGGGATAAACTATTGTCAGACGACTGGCTATGCTTCTCTTTGGTTTTTTATATCTATGAGACCCCCTATGCTGATGACTTTGCCTGCTTTTGTGCTCTGCACCGCCTGTGGAAAAACCTTGCCTGGACCGATCGCCTTTCTTGATCCAGCGGCGGCGGCGCCAATCAATAGTTTGAAGCCCGAAGCCACAGCTTCGAATGTGGTGATCGAGGGCAAAGTAAAGACCGTGGCACCGATGTTTGGGCAGGCGGCCTATGAGGTGACGGATGCGACGGGGACGATTTGGGTGTTTACCCAGGGGACGGCTCCGCCCAAGGAGGCCCAGGTGAAGATCCGGGGTGTACTGCGGCAGGATCAGGGTGAGCTGTATGTCGAGCAGCAGTAGGGTTGCGGTGGAGGTGGCGATCGCTATTCTCTATGATCCGATCGATCGATCGCGTCTGTTCATGCAGCTGCGGGACAATATCCCTAACATCCTCTACCCCGGCCACTGGGCACTGTTCGGCGGCCATATCGAAGCGGGCGAAACCCCGGAGATCGCGCTTGTACGGGAGATCCAGGAGGAGATCGGCTATGCGGTACCGGATTATGTCAAGTTTGGCATCTTTGCGGATGAGACGGCTAAGCGCCATGTCTATGCGGTGCCTTTGACGGTGGCGATCGCGCATCTGACCCTGACGGAGGGCTGGGATATGGGCTGGGTGACCCAGGTGGATCTGGAGGCGGGGGAGCTCTATTCGGCTAAGGCCCAGGAGAAAAGACCGATCGGGCCGATGCACCAGAAGATTTTGCTGGCGTTTCTACACCAGGTTTAGGGTCTTGTGGCGACCAAACTCTTCTCTTGGAAGGCCTGCCAGGCATTTTTCAAGCTATCCGGGGCCGGGTATTTGGCGTCATAGATGGTGATCACATTGGTCAGCTCGCGACCTGCGGGCTGGAGGATTTTGCCGCCCTTGGCCAGGGCAATGGAGGTACCGCCGTCTAGGTTCATGGCTTCGCTACAGCCGAGGTGGGCCATGATTTTGGCTTCTTTTTCCAGGGTCAGGGGGCTGAGGAAGGTGACCAGCAGCATGGTACGCCCATGTTTGGGATAGCCGAGGGCGGCCCGCAGGGCCTTGCCTTCCATCATGCCGCGATCGGTGAAGCCTTCGGATCTGGGCTGGATTTGGGGTTTGCCATCCTTGAGGAGGCGGGGTCCGGCGGTCAGGGAGAAGCCGTGGTGGTCCCAGTTGGGGCGGCCTTCGAGGCGGGCGGTCCGCATTTCGGGGCGGTTGCCCGCCTTGAGTCCGAGGGTGGTGCCGTAGTTTTCCCAGGGGCTGTATTTGAGGCGTTTGCCGCCGGAGACGAGGTTGCCCATGACGCGCTTTTGGTGGTCCATGCTGAAGAAGGTGCCACTGGCGGTGACGGCGGCATGGTGGCGGCGGACCATGGGGGTAAAGTGTTCGTCGCCACTGGTGGAGCGGCTACTGTTGGCCTGGGGGGCATTGTGGGCCAGACCAATGCCGAAATAGACCTGGGGATCGCTCAAGTCAATCACCGTCAGGTAGAGGGCTTCCCCGGAGATCTTGCGATAGCTGACGGTGACAGCACTGGATTTGGGCAGCAGGCCAGCGCTCCCCAGGAAAATAGGCGTCTGGGGAAGCTGGGTCGGTTGGTAGGCGGCGGGGGCACTGGGGCGATAGTAGGATCGCGCCAGGGTCGCCAGGCCAAAGCCGGAAAGGCTGAGTATTGCGGCGATCGTTAGCAGTTTTGGCAAAGGATCGGGCGAGGGAGACTGTTGGTGGTAGCCGTTTTTCATAGGGAAGCGAATTGTCCGGTCGGGCAGGCCAAGGGAAAATTTCTATGACGCAGTGTATAACGAAAATCTGACAAAACCGATGGAGTTTTCTACCTGTTCTAGACTATTTTTTTATTTCTAACAAATGAAACAGCGATCGTCGTCGGTTTTTCGCAAAGTCTTAAGGTATTTAGAAATTACTTGATTAAAATTTACAGAGTGATGAAGTTATCGCGCCATTTGGCGGAGGGAAAATAGGCCCTCCCAATGCATTTTCTGACAAACCTCGGCGATCGCCAGGGACAGAAAGACGCCAACAACGGCACCAAAGGCCAGATCCAGCCAAAATATATCCCCAGGTATTACCTTATGGAGGAGCTTGACGGCAAGGGAGGAGAAGAGGGTATGGAGGACATAGATCTGGAGCGATCGCACCCCCAGCAGTTTGACGAGATCCCAGGGCTGGGCTGCTGCCATTTCCTGGGCAAGGGCAACGATCGCGAGTATTCCACAGCTTGCGAGGAGCAAATGCGGTTCGGATGGGGGCGACCAGAGGTTAGCCAAAATGCCCAGGGTGACGGCCCCAAAGCCAGCCACGATCACCTGCCAGCGACGCGATCGACTATTTATTAAACTAGACAAAATATTGGGTAGCTCTTGACAAAGGCTGCCGAGGCAGAAATAGGGAAAGAAGGCGAGAGTGCGGCGCAGGGGTTCCCAGGCGATCGCATCTTTAAAGACAATATAGGCAGTATAACTGGCGATCGTCGTGATGATCAGGACCCAGGATCGATTCAGGGTTTTGATCCAGACATTAGAAAATAATAAATAATACAGACTGGAAATTAAACCTAGGACATAAAGAAACCAGAAAATGCCGATCGGCTCGTAGCTGACGCGCCAGAAATTAGCGATAAATTCTGGCCAGGATTGATCGGTGAGTCCGGCGATCGATCTTGTGCCATGGATAATCAAACTCCAAAGTAGATAGGGATGGATTAGGATGGTCCAACGGCTGGTCCAGAAGTCCTGGGGCGTTTTGTTACGTAGCGATCGCGCGAATAGTCCGGACAGAAAGAAGAACAGCGGCATATGAAAGGCATAGATCCAGGCGTCGATCGGGTGGGCGATCAAGAGATCAGAGCCCTTGGCGGAGGTCATCTCACCGCGTAGGCTGTGACCCATGACAACGAGCACAATGCCTAGACCTTTGGCGTAGTCAACCCAATCGATTCTGTTGGATATTTTCTCCGATTGCTGACTCACCTTGCTGGCCTCTAAACGCGATGTGATTCAAGTCTAGGGGGGCGATCGGTCCGGTGCCATCTCTCTATTTGCTGAGATTTGAGCTGAGTTCTATGTCTTGGGAGGGATGGCAAGTGGCTTGGTTTTTTGATAAACCTGATCTAGCAGATTGAGGGGTCGGTTCGCTATAATGCACGAACAGATTCCCCAGGGAGACAGAAAGACAATGACTAGCCTATTGGTCAGTTCTACGACGATGCCACTGCCGATCGATCTTTCTGCGCTTAACTCTGGACTGAAGATGAGCGATCGACAGTTTTATGACTTTTGTCAGGCTAATCCTGAACTGCGAATTGAACGAACGGCTGAGGGAGAGGTGATTGTGATGCCGCCTGCGTTTGCGGATACTGGAAATCGGAATGGCAGAATTTCTGGACAACTGTTTGTCTGGGCTGAGGGGGATGGGACGGGTGAAGCATTCGATTCTAGTGCGGGCTTTACCTTGCCCAATGGGGCAATCCGTGGTCCTGATGCGGCTTGGATTCTGTCCGATCGCTGGGACGCCCTATCTGCAAAACAACAGGCGTCGTTTGCGCCGATCGTGCCGGATTTTGTGGTGGAGTTGCGATCTAGCAGTGATACGTTGGTTGGGCTTCAGGAGAAAATGGTGGAGTATATTGCCAATGGGGTGAGATTGGGGTTGTTAATCGATCGTAAAAATCATACAGTTCACGTCTATCGGCCTGGTCAGGCTGTTGAGGTTTTGGACCAGCCTGAGGTGGTCAGTTGCGGACCTGAGCTGCCAGGGTTTGGGCTCAAGATGGCGAAGATCTGGTAGAGGTAGGGAAAACGCACATACTTCTTAATAGAAGCTGACTAAAGGAAAAAGATTGCTTAGAATTCAGAGACTCTGTGATGATGAGGTTCTGTGATGTCGCAATCCCCGATTAGCAGCTTGAAAGAGCATTTTGAAGTCCTGAAAGACCCTCGTGCCCAGCACCGCATCGAGCATTTGTTGATTGACATCGTCGTGATTACCATCTGTGCAGTGATCTGCGGGGCCGAAAGCTGGCCTGAGATTGAAGAGTATGGTTTAGCTAAACAGGTCTGGCTTGAAACGTTCTTAGAACTCCCGAATGGAATTCCTTCCCATGATACCTTTGAGCGTTTATTTGCTAGATTAAAGCCTAAGCAAATGCAGGAATGCTTTATCAACTGGGTTCAATCCATCTACCATATTGTGCCTGGAGAGGGTGTAAGCCTAGATGGAAAAGCACTGCGAGGCAGCGCACAGAAGGGCAATCGGTCCAGTCTGATCTATATGGTTAGTGCTTGGGCCACAAATGCTCAACTGGTTTTGGGGCAGCAAAAGGTCCATGGGAAATCCAATGAAATCACAGCGATTCCCGAACTGTTGAAGATGATTGAGGTGGAAAACGCAGTTGTGACGATCGATGCCATGGGTTGTCAGCGTGCCATTGCTGAGCAAATTGTCAGCCAAAAGGGAGACTACATCTTGGCCCTCAAAGGCAATCAGGGAAATCTATACGATGATGTGATTCACTGGTTTGAGCAAGCTCAGGAAACGCGGTTTGCGGGGATCGCCTATGACTTGCATGAAACTCAGGAATTTTCCCATGGACGACAAGAGCGACGACGACATTGGATTTTAACAGAGATTGAATCCTTGCCTGGGCTGGAAAAATGGGCCAAGCTGACGGCGATCGGCTGTGTGGAGTCCCAACGAACGGTAGGAGAAGACCTCGACTGAGACTCGGTATTATTTGCTTAGTTTGCCTTTGGATGCAGCCCGATTTGCCGAAAAAGTTTGGGGACATTGGGGTATTGAGAATCAGTTGCACTGGGTTCTAGATGTGGGGTTTAGAGAAGATCAATGTCGGGTGATGCAAGACAATGCCGCCGCGAATTTAGCGGTGATTCGCCATATTGCCGTCAACCTAATTAAGCAGGAGAAATCGACAAAGGCTGGAACCCGCACGAAGCGGATGAGGGCGGGGTGGGATGATCAGTATTTACACAAAATCTTTGCTCAATCGGCTCAGCAGAAGCCCAAAGTATGAAGAAGTATGTGCGTTTTCCCTACTTGACCGAACGGGAATACCACAGATGTGATGCACTCTATGAATACGTCTATGCCACGGCGTCGATCGAAGATTTCTTTGTGTTCTCCGTTCCCGATGCTGCCGTAACCCCAGATCCTCGATCGTGGTCTTTGCAATCCATCATTTGCGAATCCGACAGCTTGGCCAGAGTACAGCAGCTCAGCCAACAAAACCGATCGCTCGGCAACCTAGGCATTCTCCTTAACCGTACTCAACGCAACTTCACCGAATACGATCGCATGCTCCTCAACCTGATCCGGCCCCACATTTACTACGCCTACCGCAATCTCCAACAATGGGCCAACCTCCAGGCTCAAATTGATCAGCTCACAGAACTCAACCAATTCATCGGCATCATCACCCTGTCGCCGGATGCCCAAATTCAAAGGATTACCGATCGCGCCGTACGGTTACTCGAACAATACTTTCCGATCGAAGGGACCAATCCTCAGTATCTCCCGGAATCACTCCAGCAATATTATCAAGCATCGATTGCCCAACTAATCCAGCCCGATCTCAATGTCGCAACCTTACCCATCCTCGAACAAGTTCAACCCAACAGTCGCTTAATGGTGAAGCTGATCTCATACCCACCGCAGGCCGAAGTCATCTTAACGCTAGAGGAATATGTCACATCAAGCCTATCGATCGACAGCTTTCGTTCCATTGGCCTCACCAAACGCGAATCTCAAGTCCTGTTCTATTTAGTCGAAGGCTTGACCAATAAGGCGATCGCCCAGCAGATCGACTGTCAGGCAGGTACGGTTAAAAAGCATCTTGACAACATCTATCGCAAACTGGGGGTGGGCGATCGGACTCAAGTGGCGGATGTGGCGATCGCCCAGTTAGGCATGATTAGAAGGTG
The DNA here is from genome assembly GCA_012031975.1 of Alkalinema sp. RU_4_3. Lineage (GTDB taxonomy): Bacteria > Cyanobacteriota > Cyanobacteriia > Leptolyngbyales > Leptolyngbyaceae > JAAUSA01. The sequence goes on from JAAUSA010000076.1 coordinate 18,151, forward strand.
AAGGTGGTGCGGAGGGTGCCTGTGACGATGGTGTCGCCGATCGCGTTCCCCGGTGCGACACAACCTGCAGGGTGGGGGAAATGGCAATGTTGTTGTTGATCGGGTAGTGGTAGAAGGCTTCGTAGTTGGTTTGGGTGCCTGTGAAGAGGCCGAGGGTGTCTTTGAAGATGAGGGGTTGGCCGATGGAGAGTCCGGCTTGGGCTCCGGGTTTGAAGAGGTCGGTGAGGGCGAGGCCTGTGGACCAACCCATGGGATTGATGTTGCTGGGGAAGTCGAGGGCGTAGCCGAAGCGGCCAAAGATGCCGATGCGTTTGCTGAGGGCGAGCTGGAGGTTGCCGCCGATGACGCTGTATTTTTCACCGCCCTGGGTGCCGTTGCTGTATTGGAGTTTGAGGGTGAGGGGTTTTGTGGGGGTGAGGGCGAGTTCGACGATGCTGAGGTTGGGGTTGTTGAAGAGGCCGGGGCGATCGGTGGGTTTGCTGAATACGGCGGTGTTGAGGTTGGCGGGTTGGGCGCGGTGGGCGAGGTTGAGGTTGAGCCAGGGGGTGGGGTCCAGTGGAGGGCGGCTCCGGCTCCGGGAGTGTCGTTGGCGAGGAGGAGCTGGTTGTTGAGGAGGCCGTAGGTGGAGAGGTTTTGGCTGTGGGGGTTTTGGTCGATGTGGTCGGAGAGGTAGCCTTGGGGGAAGAGGGCGATTTGGAGGGTTTTGCTGAGGGGGAATTGGTAGCTGAGGCGGTTGAGGGCGAGGGGTGGGGTGAGGTTGTTAGTGTAGTCGAGTATTTTTGTTTGGTGTTTGAGCTATAATTACATCAATTCGTCCAAGAATTATTTTTCATTCGGTGACTATTCATTCAAGTTTGTTCCTGGATTATGGCAAAAGACACCTTTTATCCTCAAGTCAAATCAGCTCTGATTAAGATGGGCTGGGTTATTACAGCCGATCCGCTGAGGTTGGAAATTGGGGGTGTTAAGCTAGAAGTTGATTTGGCGGCTGAACGGGTGCAGGAGGGTCTGATTGCAGCGGAGCGAGGGGTTGAAAAAATTGCGATTGAGGTGAAAAGTTTTATTTCGATTTCTCCAACGCATGAATTAAATGCGGCGATCGGTCAGTTTATTGCCTATCGATTAGCTTTGGAAGAGCTAGACCCTATTCGTAAAGTCTATTTGGCAGTTCCCGTTGCGACTTATGATGATTTTCTTCAGCGTCCTTTTCCAAGTCGTATGATTGAAGTAAATGATGTTTCGCTCGTGATTTATGATCCAATTCAAGAGGAGATTCTCAAATGGCTTTAGAGATTTTGGCAATTTCAGAGAATGGTGGAATATCTGTTGAGGGCAACTTGACTGCTAAGGTCAATCGCTATCGTGAACAAGTTAAGCAGTTTTTGCGAGGGCAGAGTGATGCTCAACGCATGGATGATGTTGTGACTGTGCCGATTTTTGATGAGTCACAGGATCAGTATTTGCTGCTTTGTTATGGTTGGCGGGGGCAGGAGCGGGTGCTATTGGGTGGTTGTTGTGCATTTGGAGGATTTTGGGGGCAAGGTGTGGGTGCAGAGAAATCAGACGGAGGTGGATGTAGAGGCGGAGTTGATGGCTTTGGGGGTGGATGCGGAGGATTTGGTGAGGGGTTTGGTGCCGCCGGATTATCGGGTTTTGGCGGGGCTGAATGGGTAGTAATCTCATCGGGCTGGCCCAATGAGGCATGATTAATTGGGGTTGTTGAAGAGGCCGGGTCAATCTATAATTGGAACGAGGAGGAAACCACAATGTTACAAACCAACGCGATCGACAGTATCAACTCACTGCTCTTGAAGCTCCCCGAGACCCTTCAAGTTGAGGCATTGCACTATGTTGAATACCTCACATCCCGGAGCGTAACTCGCCCTGAATCCAGTACTCTCGAACAGCCAGCTCTTCCAAAACAACGCAATGGCTTCGGTATTCTCAAAGGAAAAGTTACGATCGCTGATGACTTTGATGCCCCGTTAGATGAATTTGCCGATTATCAAATACAGAATGTTTGACCATAAGTAGATGATTATGGTTGTTCTTACCTGATGCTCAAAGTAAGCGGGGAAGTCGATCGCTAGTATTTTGAAAGCCCCGATCGACCTAGAAATGGTCTACCATTGTCCACGATCGTCAATGATCAGGTCGGAGAGGGTGGTGCCAGAGAGGCTTTGGGTGAAGGTTTGAAATTCGGTGTCATCGATCGGGTTTTGGCTATGGGATGGCGCGATGATGCGTCCACTCTGAATCAGGGTTTGGAGTGGGTTCTTTGGGGACAGAAGATCACGGAGAATGCGCTCGATGACTTCTTCGGGGGCTTCTTCGATCGCTTCGAGGAGCTGTTGTTTGATGGGTGACATGTTGAGGATCGCATCAAAGGACTCCCCAATTTTATCGTATTTTAAGGCGGATTGTCCTCCCAAAAAACTGGGCCAAAAGAGAGTGGGTTCAGATGATGAAGTTGTTGGGGTTGCATAGGAGTGCGGTGGCTTATTCTGTCTAGCCGGGGCCGGGGCCAGTCCCAATAATAATGGTTCTTAAGGATGCAGTATTGCTGGTTCTCCATGGGTATGAGTAGACCATATGCTCTACTTTTTGCGAATCTAGCGTCAAGGCTGTAGAATATGAGGACATTCTAACCTCACCCAGTTGGAGGAGCCCAGCAATGCGAGAAGGCTACC
>JAAUSA010000301.1 GCA_012031975.1 Alkalinema sp. RU_4_3
GAAGGGCGTTAAGCTGTCCAAGCTCGAACTTAAACCGTTTCTCCCATTCTGGCAACGATCGGAGACTCTACCGAAATGGGATGTGACCATTGTGCCAATCTGATTGGTACTTTATTTAAACGCAAGTTCCTTAGATCTGATAAATCAATCTGCTCGATTGTGAGCGATTGTCGATGGCACAATCGCTCACAATCGATGTCACGTTGCACAGTGGGTGCCGGGCGTGATGCAAATAATCAGGGCTAGTTTTTGACGGTTACGGTTTCTAGGACTTTGTCTACTTTGGCTTTGCCGCTGTCGTCGGCAAAGGTCTGGACCATCGAGATCGCATGCTCATTGCGAATCATGGCGAAGTAGCGCTGCTTGATCGTTTGGTTGCCCATGCTGATTTGGGCATCGACGAAATTGAATTCGGTGCCGTTGATCGATTTGGTTTCGCATTTGTCGGCAAATTCGATCTTGACTTGGCTCTTGGCGCTCAGGTTCTTGGCTAGGGTGAGATAGTCACAGCCTGTCTTAACCCCTGGGGCGCCTTTAATGTCTTCGGCGATCGCAATAATATTGGAGTTAGGTTTTCCGGGTGTGCCGGGTGGTACCTCGAAGAAGCTAAATAGGGGGGTAGTCTTCTGTTGGGCAGCATTGACCATGGCCTTCATGTTCTTGTCATCCCCTGCCATCATCTCACCACCGCGCTCGCGCTGGGCATCGGCCTCTTTATTGTCGGCAGCGTACCAGCCCTCAGGCTTTTCGACGCTGACGTTGAAAAATTCATTGGTGAATTTATTCCCTGCATTGGTCGTGACACGGGATGCCACTTTCTTCTCGGCCTCGGGCTTACTATCTTTGCTCGCAATGTCGGGGGTCTTGCTCCCGCAGGAGACAAGGGTCAGGGTGCAAAGCAAAAGGCTGGCGGAAGCAAGTTTCATGGATGAACCTAGGTCAATTCAAGTAAAACAACGACTGTGAATGCACCCGATCGCACATACAATATCTCAGTGCGTAGCCCAACTCTAGCAACGAAATTTCTAAAGTTGGCCAAATATCTACCCTAGGATAGAGAAGGCGGCGGGGCGATCGATCGCCCAGGCGCTGCAAGTCTGTTAGTTGTTCACCACTGCAATACAGTCAATTTCCACCAGCACATCCTTCGGCAGACGGGCCACCTCTACGCAGGCGCGGGCCGGGGCGGTTTCTTCGTCGAAAAATTTGCCGTAGACGGTATTCATGGCGGCGAAGTCGTTCATGTCCTTGAGGTAGACATTGGTCTTGACCACCTGCTGGAGGCCACTGCCTGCGGCCTTCAGGACGGCCTGGAGATTGACCATCACCTGCTCGGTCTGTGCGGCCACATCGCCTTCTCCGACGATCGCACCCGTCTCAGGACTCAGGGCAATCTGACCCGCCAGGAAAACCATCTGGCCACCCGCTACGATCGCTTGATTGTAGGGACCGACGGGGGCTGGGGCGCTTTGGGTGCGGACGACGGTGCGGGCCATAGGATACCTTCAAGGGAGTAATGCTCTCTATTGTACGACTGGGCGTTGATGATGATACCGATAGCGCAAATAGTCCTTGAGAATGGTGCCATGGTCGAAGCAGAGATTGGCGGGGAGCTCCCAGGGATTGAAGAGTTTGAAGGTTTTGGCGTCGTCTCCGGCGGTGGGGGTGCCTGTGGCGGTGGCGATGTAGGTGAGGCTCAGGGTATGCTGACGCGGATCGCGCCCTGGGTCCGAGTAGACGCCCAGGAGATCCACCAGTTCAATCTCCAGGCCAATCTCCTCCAGGGCCTCCCGTTTTGCGGCCTGAGGCACCGCTTCGCCGTAGTCTACAAAGCCCCCCGGTAAGGCCCAGCCCAGGGGCTCGTTGAGGCGTTCGATTAGGATAATGGGGCGATCGGGCCTGTCGATCATTTCGATGATGATATCGACGGTGGGGGCGGGGTTGCGATAGGTAGTCATGGGTGCTGGGCTAGGAAGTTGTTGAATGTGGTGCGATCGGGCAGGGCCGTCATGGCGCCGGGTTGGGTGGCCGTGAGGGCTCCGGCGGCATTGCCCCAGCGTACCGCAGTTTTGAGGTCATGGCCTTCTGTGAGGGCGGCGGTCAGTCCGGCGGCGAAGGCGTCTCCGCAGGCGACGCTGTCGATGGATTCGACGCTGAAGGCTGGGGTGAAGAAGGTTTCGGTGGGGGTGGCGGTGAGGCAGCCTTGCGATCCAAGTTTGATGATCACGGTTTTGACGCCCTGGGCTTGGAGTTTTGCGGCGGCGAGTCTAGCGGATCTTTCGTCGGTGACGGGGAATTCGACTAGGCGGCTGGCTTCGACTTCGTTGGGCAGGAGGAAGTCGATGTGGGGGTAGAAGTCGGCGATGACTGGACCTTCTATGGGGGCGGGATCGAGGAGGACGGTCAGGCCGTGGGTTTTGGCGAGTTGGGCGGCGCGGCGGGCGACTTCATGGGGGATTTCGAGTTGGAGCAGGAGGAATTGGGCCTGTTTTAGGTGGGGAAGCAGGCGGGTTTCGAGATCGCGTTCTGTGAGGCTATGGTTGGCGCCGTAGATGCCGATGATTTGGTTGTCTCCGGTGGCGGCGGTGGTGATGAGGGCCACACCTGTGGAGGTTTCAGTGCGGTGGATCGCTTCTGTGCTGAGGCCGAAGGTGGTGAGGTGGGCGAGGAGCTGGGTGCCGAAGTCGTCGGGGCCGATGTTGCCGATTAGGGTGGTGGGGACGGCCAGGCGTTGTAGGGCGACGGCTTGGTTGGCGCCTTTGCCGCCGGGGGTGGTGTGGAAGCTGGTGCCCATGAGGGTTTCGCCTTTTTCGGGGAGGCGGGGAACTTGGGTGACAAGGTCCATGTTGAGGCTGCCGAGGACGATCGCGGTCATGGGGGTTGGGGAGGAGGTATTCGCGTTTAACGATATCGTGAATTGGGGGGCGATCGTGATAACTATGTAGTGATGGGGCGATCGCGTTTCTTTTTTGATTTAATTAAATTTCCTGCCAAGTTTTTGCGATGGTAAATCGGCTGAGATGTCCAACATTAGTGGTAACGATGATGGTGTCGTAGCCTTGCGATCGCAAAATCACTGCTTGAGCAGCTAATATCACGTCTCCGTCAATGGCGTCTGGTGAGGCTGTAGGGTAACCTGCGTCGAGCAGGTTTAGTTGATTCATGGGAAGAGGGGTCTGTGGCTCAGTCTGTCTTGGTCGAGGGTTTGCTGGAGGAATGCCCAGGTTTCTTGCTGGTCTTGGGTGTCGCCTTCGTCTTCCCAGGATTGGAGGAGATTGGCGAGGGCTTGGGGTGGGGCGGGTGTTTGGAGTTGCTGAAGGGCATGATTCCAGGCTTCGGTGTTATATCAAATCAAACAATTTGTGTTACAAATAGGTTAGGTATGAGTCAATTCGTAGGGCAACAAAATGGTCGGCGTCAGTCAGATTGAGATCCGTGAGAGTCGTGAGACGCTGAAGGCGTTGATGCGTGAGCAAGTGACGATCCAGGGCCGCGAACGGATGCACTGTTTGTATTTACTCAAAAGTCAGGAAGCACGGGATGTGGGTCACGCGGCCCAGATCCTCTGCCGCAGTCGCGTCACCCTGCAACGCTGGCTGAAAAAGTATCAACTTGGGGGCATCGCCCAACTGCTGGCCCCGCCAACGGGTCAAGGGCGCAAATCGAAGGTGCCCGCTGGGGTCGCGACGGAACTGGTGGCCCAACTCGAAACCACAACCGGGTTTGGCAGTTATGGTGAGGTGCAAGACTGGTTGGCCGAGCGTGATGTGAACATGACCTACGCTGGGGTGCATCATTATGTCTATCACGGTTTGGGTGCGAGTTTGAAGGTGCCTCGGCCCCGCAGTCAAGCCCAAGACCCGGTACGGGTGGAACTTTTTAAAAACCCTTGCCGCTGAATTAGCCGATATTCAAGCCGACCATCCAACTTTACCGCTGCGCTTGTGGGCGCAAGATGAAACCCGGATTGGCTTGAAGACGCTGTTGGGTCGTCGCTTAACCGCTGCCGCTGTCAAACCCATTGCCATGGTGCAATGGCCGCGCCAAGCGATCTGGCTCTATGGCATCGTCGCACCCGCTACGGGCGACAGCTTCTTTTTCGAGTATTCCCACCTGGATAGCATTTGCTTTGAGCATTTTCTCCAGATGGTGGCCGCACAGTTCCCCCAGTTCCTGAATGTGATCCAAGTCGATGGTGCCCCGGCCCATATTGCCCAGGCCATTCAGATTCCAGACAATATCGTCCTGCTGTTTCAACCCCCTCATAGTCCAGAATTAAATCCCATTGAGCGCTTGTGGCTGGATTTGAAAATCGATTTGCGCGGGGCGAATTTTGCTAACCTGGATCAATTACGGCTCGCCGTCCGCGAGATTCTTAGTTACATGACACCGGAATGGATTGCTTCAATGACTCAATACCCCTACATTATGAACGCTTTATCTGATGCGTTAATTATTTGATTTGGTATAATGCCTTCAGGGCAATGACTTGATCCACTTGACTGGTACCACGCCGATTGTTAGATAAATCAAAATGTTGGGTGCGGCCATTGGCTTGTTTGACGACACCGAAGGGCGGATTACAGATGATGCGATCGTGCTTTTCCTCTGGTAGATGAGCTGTAGCATTGTGTTCTGTGACCGTGAAACCCTGTGCGCGGAGGTCATTTTGCGCGACCG
>JAAUSA010000302.1 GCA_012031975.1 Alkalinema sp. RU_4_3
GGCAGGCACTGATTGACTTTATGATTTCAGGTCAGCTACCTGTCCAGACTATGAACTCCTCGTAATTTCAGGTCAATTATCTGCCCAAATTGTTAACTAATTGTAATATTTGAATTTGGAATTGCTGCTCTTGAAGAGGGCAAGACCTTGGCACTCTGCCTTAGTGGTATGATTTTGGTATACCAATTCTAACAACGGTGAAAACCCTTGATTAGTGAGGGTTTCAAGTTTTATTGAATCCTTCGGGACGAAGGGGTCGAAGGTTCAAATCCTTTCATCCCGATCTCATTAAACCTCCACTGGCTGGGGGTTTTGTTATATCTAGGCATATGCCTGTACCTACAACCGAAGTTGGTTAATTTGGACAACTGGAGTCACAAGATCCCAACCCTAGAGCGATCGTGCCCTTAAGATTGGTGCAAAATCGGTACAAAGGGCCATGGGAAAAAGAGCTGTAAAGGTTACGGAGCGGGGCGATCGGCTTTCTCTAAGATGGTCGTACCGTGGGGAGAGATACTATCTGGCCCTGGGTTTCTACGACTCCCCAGCGGCCAGGGCTATGGGAGAGAGCAAAGCGAACACTATCGAGGGGGATATGGTCACGGGCAACTTTGACCCAACCCTGAAGAAGTACAAGTTTGAAGCGGAAGAAGAGCCCATCAAACAGGTTCAAATCGGAGTGGTAGAGCTGTTTCAACATTTCATTGCTTACCGTGGGAAGGCAGCCACTCAGCGGACCATGGTGAAGTATGAGGCCCTGAGTAAGAAGGTCTTGAAGCACTTCGGGAACCAAGGTGCTGAGCTAGATGACGATCGCGCCGATGACTTTAGGCTTTGGCTGAGTGAAACCCTGTCCCCAGCTACAACGCGGGAATACCTGCGACTGATGGGTTCATGCTGGGAATGGGGAGCCAGGAAGAATCTAGTCAGCACCAATCCCTGGGGAGATGTCACCAAACGAATCAAAGTCCCCCCGAAGCAACAGGCACGGCCTTTTAGTGAGGTAGAGATTAAAGCCATCCTGAAGGGCTTTGGAGAGAGCGAGTACTTTGCCTACTACTACGACTTTGTGCGCTTCCTGTTTGGGGCTGGCTGTCGAATCAGTGAAGCGATCGGCCTGCAGTGGAGTCATCTATCGGAGGACTGCGGCAAAGTCTGGATCGGTGAGTCCCTTAGCCGTGGGGTGAGGAAGGCCACCAAAACCAACCGGGCAAGGGAATTTCGCCTATCTCACAACCTGCAAGCCATGCTACTAGACCGGAGGCCGGAGCAATGGCGACCCAGTGACCTGGTGTTTCCAGCGATCGGCGGCGGCGCGATCGACGATCACAACTTCAGAAACCGGGCTTGGGTCAAGGTCTTGAAGGAAGTGGGGGTGAGCTATCGTAAGCCTTCCAATACTCGGCACAGCTTCATCAGTCATGCCCTGGCTAAGGGTCTTAACCCGATGTCGATCGCCAAGATGGCAGGTCACGACCCAGAAGTCCTCTTTGACCACTACGCCGCTGACATCGATCAAGGTCTACAACTTCCCGAGATAATCTGACTTTTTAGAAAAACTATCTACAAAGTCTACAAAGTCTACAACCCCATCAGAGTAGGCACTCAAATGTAGATTTTGGAATCTACAACAGAATCTACAAATCTACAAACGGGCGATCGCCTCCTAGAACTTGCGTGGTCACCGTCCCCCTAGGTTCGATAGAATGAGCCTATTCAGGTGACTAAGGGAGACCTTGCCCCATGACGATCGCCACTGCCAGAAGAATGAGCCTTGAGGAGTACCTGACCTATGACGACGGCACGGATACCCGCTATGAATTGGTTGATGGGGTCTTGTCATGAATGGGCGCGTCCTGGCGCTTCACAATAGCCCCAAACTCCGGCCCATCAGGTATCCCAGAAACGGCCCCAACTTTTGAACGCCAGGACGATCGCAGAAAGCCGTTATCCATGGGTGTTTGGTGGTTATCCCTTAACCACTAAGGCGGCGATCGCTTCCACTCGGCGCTCTAGGGCTTCGATTCGGGTGATGGGTTTAGCGCGGCGGGTTTTCTTGAGGTATTGGCCGATCGCATCTTCTAGGACTTGCGATCGGGTTTGTCCGGTTGCCTCCATCACTTGGGTTAATTCATGGTCCCATTGCGGTAGAATTCGGGCAGAGATTGAGATTTTCTTCATGGCTGTAGACGGTGTAGACCTGTAGACAACTGGCACATCTAGCACCCTGATTCTAACCGTCACAAAACGGGGTGACAGTCCAAATTTAGTCCAAAAATCTGGACTGACCGTGAAAGCTAATATTTGCCGACACTCTAGAGCCTTGGTTAATTGCCTATCCGACAGAATGCCAAGCTCAAACCCAACAATGACGGGGTTGTGCCAGTTTGTTTAGTCCAAAGGACTGGACTCCATAGATTTAATTCATCAGTACTATAGAAGGGCGATCGCCCAATCCTGCCATTTCCGCAAACCCTTTATAGGCGCATCCCCTGAGACATTTGTTATACTTAGAATGACATTTGAAACGCCAAACACCCTACACCTAAGGCGATCGGTCTATCCAGTACCATGGAATCAGTTTTTTTCAGACTCAAAAACCCAGTTCAAAGCCTTGACCAGCGGACGATCGATCGCATCACGGCAAAGGTGCAGGAGCTTGGGGCAAAGGTTGCGGTTGTCGAGCTATTGCCTGGGCCTGGTGAGGTTGTAGCACTTCAGGCTTGGGAGGTGGCGTGATGGTTCCAGGCGATCGCATTGTGACCCCGAGCGGGCGAACTGGTGTTTTGCAGCAAAGCACGTTCAATATGCCCCATCACCATCTAATCCGGTTCGATTCTGGTGAAGTGCATTGGGTAGTAAAGCATGCCGTGGCCCCTTGCTCTGCAACTTCTCCGAAGAAGCGATCGATAAAAGCCAAATCCAAGAAAAAGACCGATAATTTAATTGTACTGTCCCATGGCTGTAAACTCGTAGAACCCAATCCTACCAGTCTTCAAGCCGAATAAACTCATTGCCATCCTTAAACGTTTAACCATATCAAACGCAACTTACAACGGAGCAATTCAATGTTTCAAAATATTCCACAGCGAGACAGACTTCTCGCTCGCAAGCTTGGGAAGCTCAAAGCCCAGGAGATTCTGGCCGATCGCGGGATCTCAACAACACCTGCTTCCCCAGCACCAAAACCCACAGTTACCACATACAGCGAATTCCTAGTTCCCTTGCCCGATCGCACTTGCAAGCGTTTGCAGGAACGTGGCGCAGCGCTGGACCATGGCTACTTTAACCTGAAGATGATGACGTTTCTTTTTGTGATGGCCAGGAGTAAAAAGGAGCAGGATTGCGTCAATACCGAGATGGACCAGGGCTGGGGCTGGAAGCATGAACCGCTCCAAATCATTCGGCTGTCATTGCGGTCCGATGAGGCGAGTGAATTTAGCAAGATGTCGATTGAGCGGCAGGCGGCGGTTTTACGGCTGCTGGCCGATCGTGAGCTTCGGGGCCGCAATTGGTTTTTGCACTAACATTAGTTATGCGTTGGGAAGTTAATCGCCCTGTCCAGCTTAGGGATTAGGGCTTTTTCTTGCGGCCAAAACCAGCGCTGATTCAAATTTCGATCGCAGTTTTACGAGCCTCTGCATATTGGCCATGGCTTTACGACTGCCCCTTTGCAGCGCGGGTTCGAGCGCTTTGGCACAGTCGTTCAGGGTGTCAATTTCTGCAGCGATGCGGAGCTGACGTTCTAATTCAGTCATGTCTTATCCCCAGGGGTGAAAGTTGAAACTATTTCTAGCAGGCGCTTGTAGGTTTCCATAGGCAGTGAGGTTGAAATGATATCCATAAAAGTCCTTAACTCTTTCTCCACACATTGAGTTACCAACAATTGTACCGGAGCATCAAGCCCACAGAGCTTGGCTTTACGCTCTAATAGGCGATTGACTGCATCGATCGCCTTTACATCCCCTGCAAGAGCCTTCTCCCAGAGGGCAAATTGAAGGCGATCGATGACCTGTAGTTGCTCTTGGCGAAGGGCCTCCGAGCTGAGATGATATTCTCTACCCAATTCAGCCAGCGCAAACTGCAAGTCCTCATGACAGCGGCGGCGATCGTAGTTTGGCAATCCAAACTTGTTCGATACGACTCTGGCGATCGATTCTAGGGTTGCCCCAGAACGTCTCAACTCCACTACATGACGGCGGCGCTCGATGATACTGAGTGATTTTTTTAACTTCTTAGGCATGTCCGGTTTTGTTGAAGTTGTCCGATCGCTGTATAGTGTGCAAAACAAGGATTAGAGCGGCTTTGGGCAATAGATTTGTCCGATTTCATGTGTCCGGTTTCTGGAGTCACGATCGCAGTATAGCGCGTGTCTCGATTAATACATAAGGAGTGCTTTGGATACCAAAAGGTTACTATCGAGTGCGATCGGTGGGAGTGCTTGAACCACGATCCCAGGATGGAGCGATCGCGGGATTGCGGCAGCGGATCGACGCACTCGAAACCGAAAAAATACTCTACATCAACAGTGACAGTAAAGTCGCCGCCGATTCCCTGGCGGCGATGCTGTCAACGGCGGGCCACAAATCGCTACTCATCACCAGCGAGACCAGCGGCGGTGCTGACCAGGCGCGGTTCCTGGCTAGTAGCGGCGCGATGATTCCTGAAATA
>JAAUSA010000303.1 GCA_012031975.1 Alkalinema sp. RU_4_3
CCCCCGGACCTGCGCCTGATGATAGTCATGGCCCAGACCTACAACTGGAGTGAGACCAGGATTTCGGCCTACCTTCAGGCCGAGGGTGAGATTGTCGCCCCCCTGGAGGTGAAGAAGCGTCTGAGTGAGGGTTACCAGGCTTTGGAAAAACGTCTGCCGGAAGATATCCGCTCTCTCTATCTAACGGGGAACCCTAGAGCGTGAGTTCCATCAATAGTTTTGTATAGCCCCCTTTTACCGCCCCCGGAGCCTACCGAATATGATCCACATGAGCCGTCCGCAGCAAATTAAGTACACGCTTTTGGCGAGTGCCGTGGCGATCGCTTGTTGGGGGATGCCGCTATCGCTGTCCGGGAAGGCGTCGGATTTGAATCGTCAGTTGGCGATTCCGATTAACAATGGGACACTGAATGCCCAGCGACGTCAGGCGGATCAGTATGTATCCGAGGGGCAGGCCCAGGTAAAGGCTGGGGAACTGAAGGCGGCGGCGGAGTCCTGGCAGGCGGCCCTGGCGATCTACCGTCAGATTAAGGATATGCAGGCCCAGGGGGAAATCTACGAGGCCCTGGGGGATCTGTATGCGGATCTAGAGATGTTTAACGAGTCCGAAGAGGCAATGCGTCGTCGGCTTGGGATTGCGCGGGAGATTGATGATTTCCAGGGTCAGATTTTTGCGAGTAACGCCCTAGCAGAAATGCTGCTGCGCCGTAATAAACCAGCGGAAGCGGGGCAGATCGCGGCGGATGGGTTGCTGATCGCCCAGGATGTGAAGAATGCCAAGGGGATTGGGCTATCGCTGAGCAATATGGGTCGGGCAGCGAATGGGATCAGGGAATACGATCGCGCCCTAGACTATTTCGAGCGGGCAGTACAGTCCCAGCGGGAGGCCCAGGATTTTGTCGGGCAGGCGCGATCGCAGAATTATTGGGGCGATGCTTGGCGGGGGGTGCGCAATTACAAAGAGGCTGCTGGGGCTTACCAAATTGGGCTGCTGCTGGCGGAGCGGGTGAAGGACAATGCGACTGTGGATCATGCCCTGGAGGGTTTGGCACTGAGCTATGAGGGCCAGGGTCAGAGTGGCAGTGCGCTGCGGTATTTGAGCGATCGCCTAGCGGTGGCGCAGAAGGCAGGCGATGGGCGTTTGGAATTGCGGGCCTTGCGATCGTTGGCGTCCTATTACAGACGGAATCAGGATTTGTTGCAGACGGAGAAGCTGTATGGCCAGGGTGTGCTGGTGGCGCAGCGGATTGGGGCGAAGGATGAGGAATTGTTTTTGTCGCGGCAGTTGGAGGATTTGCGGTTGCGATTGAGTTTGCAGCGATCGGGGCAGTTGTTCCAGCGGTAGTGTCTGTGGGCTGGAGGGCTGGAGTGCTGGCGCCCGTACCGATGGGGGAGATGGGGCGATCGCCGAACAATTTGGGGTGCGATAGAATAGGACTATCACTTCACTGAGGACGATCGAATGCTTCAAACGATCTCGGCAGACAAGATCACCCTCTACGATCTGGAACAGCGGTTTGGATTGATTGAGTCTGATGAGCCAGGTTTTTTTGAGGAGTGGCAGACAGACCTGCCGACGTTGACGATAGAGGAACTCGATCGATTGGTCCGCGTTCGGACGGCTTACAGTAATTTAGCTCGGCGATCGCTCCTAGAGAGTACGGTGAAATTAGCCGTCGTATCGCCGCTGTTGGATTTATCGGGACTATTTTTTCCGCCTTTTTATGTGAGTACCGAGGAAGAGGTGGAAGTGATCGTGGATAGCCACGATTTGGTGGTGCGGGGACGGATGGATGTGTTGGTTTTGAAGGAGCAGTTTTGGGTATTGGTGATTGAGTCGAAGCGGGCGGAATTGTCGCTTAAGGTCGGCATTCCACAGGTGTTGGCATATATGTTAGGGGCACCGCAGCCGGAGCGTCCGGTCTATGGATTGGTGACGAATGGGAGTAACTTTGTATTTTTGAAGCTGGAACAGCAGGATGTGCCGACCTTTGATCGATCGCGTGAGTTCGTGTTAGAAACTGACCATGATTTGGAAATGGTTTTGCGCATTATGAAACGATTGGCGGAACGATCGCTTTAGGGATTGGATCTGTGGGATTGTTCTGATGGAGAGGGTGAGAGAGGCGATCGAGTTGTATATTGACATAGAGCAAGTCCCGGCTGTCGAGAGGTTTGAGTTATGGCACTCTATTCTCCTCCCTACTCGAAGGAAGAAATTCGATCGCGTGGTCTAGCCCTCTATGAAGGGAAGATTCGATCGCTGGTTGAGGCGGAGAATCAGGACAAGATTGTGGCTATAGATGTGGATTCGGGTGAGTTCGAGCTGGGTGAAGATACGATGGTGGCTTGCGATCGGCTGTTGGATCGGTTGCCGGAGGCGGTGATCTGGCGGGTCCGGGTGGGGCATCTGGCGGTGCATCGGTTTGGGATTGGGCGCTAGTGATCGCCATCAGATGGGATACTCGATCGATCGGAAAGTTTGGCATAATGGGGGTAATCGTCATTAACTGCTTTGGCAGGTTTCCATCATGGCAATGACTTCTCTCAATATTTCGATCCCACAATCGCTGAGTGACTATATTGAGTCCCGTGTGCAGGATGGTCATTTTAGTACCGCCAGTGATTATTTCTATGCGGTAGTGCGGGAAGAACAGAGACGTCATGAGGAGGAAAAGCTTGAGACAATGCTTGTGGAGGCACTAGAGAGTGAAGAGTCGATCGAGATTACGCCCCAGTACTGGCAAACCAAACGCCAAGCGCTTCAATCACGTTTCCAGGGACGCAACTCGTGAATCAATTACGGATTAATGTTAAGGCTGATCTTGATATTGATGCAGAAGCCTCGTTCATTGCGGAGAAGTTTGGCATTGAACGAGGTGTTCAGTTCTATGATGCCTGTGAAACGACATTTAATCAGTTGTTGACATATCCCAAAATCGGCAAGGTGCGCGAGTTCTCAAATATATCGATCGAGGTTCGACGGTGGCAGGTCAAGGGGTTTGCGGAGTATCTGATTTTCTATCGACTCTTGGCGGATGGACAGAGTGACGATCAGTCGTTGACGATCGAAGTTCTCCGCATTGTTCACGGAGCAAGGGATTTAGAGGTGCTGTTTCAAGGTGAGTTTTCGGTGGAGTAGGCGATCGCGCGCTGTTGGCGTCTTGAGGTAGGGCGATCGCAGAGGGATGTGGGCGATCGCAAACAACCTTCCTCCCGAATGCTTCGCCCGCACGTTATGCGATCGCGGGTGGGTCAGATGTGCGTCGGGTGCAGAGGGATGCGATCGCGTCGAGGTCTAGTTATAACTAGGCATGTAGTTTGGTGGGGATACTTGGGCTATGGTTGCTACCCTCAATGCTTATGTCGAATTGACGCCGGGGGTCTGTGGTGGAAAGCCGAGACTAGCGGGGCGAAGAATTAAGGTGGCAGATGTGGTGGTGATGCATCTGAGGATGAGTGAGCCGTTGGCTATGGTGGCTCAAGAGTATGAGTTGTCCCTGGCAGAGGTCTATGGGGCGATGGCTTATTACTATGATCATCAGGCGGAGATCGATCGCCAGATGACTGAGTCGGATGCTTTGGTGGAGAAGATGCAGCAGGCGGCGAGTTCGCCATTGGAGGAGAAGCTGGCGCGCTTGAAGGAGCAAGGTTAGGGCGATGGCTGAGCGGATTCGGTTTCATTTGGATGAGAATGTCAATTCTGCTATTGCGGCTGCACTGCGGCGGGTGGGGGCGGATGTTTCGACGGGGCGGCGAGTGCGGGATTGATTGGGCGGAGTGATTTGGAGCAGTTGGCGTTTGTGCAGGGTGAGGGGCGGGTTTTGGTGACGCATGATGATGATTTTCTGACGATCGCGAGTGCTCGGGATGATCATCCGGGGATTGCGTTTTGTCGGAAAGATCGGTGATCGATTGGGGAGATTGTGGAGCAGTTGGTGTTGGTGTATGAGGTTTTGGGGCCGGAGGAGATGGTGGGCCGGGTTCAGTATTTGTAGGGGGTGTGCGATCGCACAAAATCCCCCCGCATCGTAGGGGCGAAGCATTCGGCTAGGGTTGTAGAGCATTCGGCTAGGGTTGTAGGGACTCGCAGACAACCTACCTCCCGAATGCTTCGCCCGCGCGTTATGCGGTGTCAGGTGATGTGAATCTGCGCCGAGGATGTGGGCGATCGCGCCAATGAGATGATTGGGGAATGAATGAGTAATCTGCGTACTTCTACGGAATTTTCTACCATAATGGGAGATAAGTTCCTTGTTGTGGGTGTGGGCAGATGCGGCAGGCGAAGTGGTGGCGGCGGATGGTGGCTTGGGCACTGGTGGGGTTGCTGGTGGTGGGGCTGTGGGCGACTCCGGGGTGGGCGCGGAAGGTGGAGTATGAGGAGCCGAAGCCGACGGAAGGGGAGATTGCGGGGTTGCTGGTGGCTCTTTTAAGAGGAAAATTGCGGTGAAATAGCCGATCTATCGGACTCAAGTTAGATAATCAAGTTAGAAAATAAAAATGGTGCCATTTAACCTAAAAATTGCTTATAGAGTTTGTAAATGTTTTTGTGTCAGGGGCTGAAAGCTATACAGGGACGCGGCCTTCAAACTCGATCGCAAACCGACCAAGAGCTTTCTTCCAATCCCGAATCGGCATAGTCCATTTTTTGGAGATAT
>JAAUSA010000304.1 GCA_012031975.1 Alkalinema sp. RU_4_3
ACCCTAGCCGCCTTCAGTGCCCTGGGCGTCACCTTGACCCTGCCAGGGATTGCGGGCTTCATCCTGAGTATCGGGATGGCCGTGGATGCCAACGTGCTGATCTTCGAGCGCACCCGAGAGGAACTCCGCGACGGCAAAACCCTCTATCGCGCCGTGGAATCTGGCTTCCGCCAAGCATTCTCCAGTATCTTCGACAGCAACCTGACCACCTTGATCGCCTGCGGCGCACTCTTCTGGCTGGGCGCGGGCCTAGTTCGAGGTTTTGCCCTGACCTTGGCTTTGGGGGTGGGGGTGAGTATGTTCACGGCCCTGACCTGTAGCCGCACCCTGCTGCTGTATGCCCTGACGATCCCCAGCCTGCGCAAACCCGAATGGTTCTGCCCCGGCATTTCCAAACTCTCCACGACCAACCCAAGCTCCGAGGCGGCATAATCTATGAAACTGGATGTGATCAAACAACGCAAACTCTGGTGGACCGTCTCGATCGCCGTCACGATCATCGGCCTGCTGGCCATGGCGATCTCCTGGAAACAAATCGGTGCCCCCCTGCGGCCCAGCCTTGACTTCGTGGGTGGAACCCGCTTCCAAATTGGCCTCGACTGCACCAAGGCCGACTGCAAGAAACCCATCGACCTTGACGGCGTTCGGAAACTCTTGGATGCCCAGGGTTTGACGGGAAGTAGCGTGCAGGCGATCGATGCCCAGGGTCAAAAGGCCCCCGGACTGGCCATCCGCACCTCCAACCTGAATGCCGAACAACAGGACAAGCTCCAAAAGGCCCTGGTGGAAAAGGTCGGGGCCTTCGATCCTAAGGCGACCCAAATTGACACCGTGGGGCCGACCCTAGGGAAACAGTTGTTTTCCTCCGGCTTGACTGCGTTGCTGGTGTCCTTCGCCGGGATTATGCTGTACATGGCCGTGCGGTTTGAAAAGGACTATGCGTTCTTTGCGATCGTGGCCCTGGTCCATGACGTGATGATTACGATCGGCGTCTTCTCGATTCTTGGTTTGGTGGCCGGGGTGGAGGTGGATAGTTTGTTCGTGGTGGCGCTGCTGACGATCGTCGGTTTCTCCGTCAACGATACGGTGGTGATTTACGATCGCGTCCGGGAGGTGGTGGCCGAGAATCCCGAGCAGCCGATCGATGATGCCGTCAATGATGCGGTGAATCAGACCTTGACGCGATCGATCAACACGACATTAACGGTGCTACTCACCCTGGTGTCGATCTTCCTGTTCGGCGGCGAGACGTTGAAGAACTTCGCCCTGGCCTTGATTGTCGGCTTTACGATGGGGGCCTACTCCAGTATCTTCATTGCCAGTACGTTGCTGGCGCTGTGGCGATCGAAGCGAGGCAATCCCCCTGCCATGAAAGCCTCTACCGAAACCGCAGCTTAAGGATCTTTGGACATGACGGATTCTGATGGTAAAGCGCCCCTGGACCCTGAGTTGCAGCGATCGATCGATCGGATGCATGAGCTGACGGTTTGGGGACGTTGGGCGTTTGTGTTGGGGCTTTGGTTGACGGTGGGGGCGGCGAGTCTTTGGGGGTTGCGGCAGCCGATCGGGCGATTGCGGAAGGTTTTTACTTGGTCGGGGGTGCGGTTTGGTTTGTTTGGGCATCCGATTGCGGCGATCGGGTTGGCGCTTTGTGTGGGGATGTTGGTGAGTGTGTTGGTGTGGCAGAGTCGGAATATTCTGTGGGGTTTGCCGCAGGAGGAGCGGGATATGTTACGGCGGCGGGTGTTGCAAATTCAGCAGCAGGGCGATAGTCATCCGCTGTGGAAGTGGATTTATGGGAAGAAGGGGATTAAATGATTGGGGTGTTTGGATGGCGATCGACTTTGGCATAGGCTGAGGTCTCAGCCTATGCCACAACCAACAATTTCCTGTTGTCCCAGGAGTTGTGATGTTAAAGACTAGACTCCAAACGATCGAGTAATTTCTCCACATACGTAAGCGCACCACGAATCGTATCGGGGTTTTCCAGATCGACGCCGACGTATTTTTTGAGGGCGGTGACTTGGTCCATGCTGCCACCGACAGAAAGCAATTCCATGTAGCCCGGAATGAAGTCTTTGCCCACGTCCAGGTATTTCTGATAGCAGGCCAGACTAACAATATTTGACGCCGTATATTGGTAGCAGTAAAACGGTTTGAAATAAATATGGCCGATGCGTGCCCAGTCGTATTGATGCTCTGGCATGATCTCCACGGCATCCCGCAGAGGTTCTGGTAAAGCTCCAACCATTGGGTGTTGACAAACTCCGCATCGAAACTGCCAACGGCTGCGCGATCGTGCACCGCCAATTCCAAACGACTGATCGTACTTTGGCGAAACAATAGATTCAATTGATCTTCCAGCTGACGCGTAATCAGCGATTTCGTCAATGCCTTATCGCCCTCTGCCTGCTGAAGCAAGTAATCCAACAGCAACAGTTCATTAAACGTCGAAGCAATCTCGGCGGAAACCATCGGGGGATTGCTGTTGAAATAGGTTTGGCGATCGCCGATCCAGGCAAAGTGCAATCCGTGACCCATTTCGTGGGCTAGGGTGAAGAGGGAGTTGTAGTCGTCGGTGTAGGACTGGAGTAGGTAGCTATGTTTGCC
Organism: Alkalinema sp. RU_4_3; assembly: GCA_012031975.1. Taxonomy (GTDB): domain Bacteria; phylum Cyanobacteriota; class Cyanobacteriia; order Leptolyngbyales; family Leptolyngbyaceae; genus JAAUSA01. The sequence goes on from JAAUSA010000304.1 coordinate 2,611, forward strand.
ATGGACGTACCAGCAGAATGCGCCGCCGCGTTTGCCATGGCGGTTTTTGGCATCGACCCAGGATTTGAGGAAGAATTCTTCGGCGCGCCGGGCGTAGTTTACATCAAACTGCTCCAAGGCCTTCAGTAGGGTTTCAATCCCTCGGGCGTACGGCATGGTGGGGGTGTCTGTCTTGCGGGACCAGGGCGCATAGGTGTCGGCGGTGCGAATTTTCTCGCCGAGGGCCTTGCCTTTCATGCGGTAGTAACGCTGGTAGAGGTCGAAGCGATCGCCCGTCCCCTTCATGATGGCGCGGAATACGGGTTCTGAAACTTCGTCGGCCAGGAGCTGCTTTTGCAGCGTCGAGGGGTGGTTGCGTTGGAGGTTTTCCAGTTTGTGGTCTTGGGCGACGGTGTTTAAAATATAAGCGTAGAGGCTGTTATGCTGCTGCATGACGCTGCGGACGGACTGGTAGGCTGCTGTCCGGGTGGCGCGTTCGGGGTTGAACAGTAGGGCGCTGAGTTCGGCGTCGGTGTCTACGGTGATGCCGTCGGTGCTGGTGACGGGGGGATAGGTCTGTTCGCCGAGGTGGACGGCGCGCAGTTGGATGAAGGCTTCGCGGCCTGTGAGGTTGGCTTGGTTGCGGGTCTGCTCAATATCCTCGGAGAGGGCGTGGGGTCGGTATTTGGCGATGTTGCTGAGGTAATGGCGGTAGCTTTGCAGTTCGGGGGCGTTTTGTAGAAGAGCGAAGGTTTCGAGGCTGAGGGCTTGGAGTTCTAGGTCGAAGAAGAGGAGGTTGTTCTGGATGCCGGTGATGGCTTCCATGACTTTATCGACGTATTGTTTGGCTTCGCTGTTTTGGGTGTCGGCGCTGAAGATCAGGTTGGGGAAGGCGTAGATGTAGCCGATGCGTTCGCTGAGGGTTTCGAGCTGCTGGAGGCAACTGAGCATTTCAGGGGGGGCGATCGCACTAACCCTCCCCCGATAATGCTTACGGAAGGCTTCTGCCTGCTCTTGTAGCCTAGCCAGGTCGCTTTGGAGTACGGGATCGCTGAAGTTCTTGTAGAGGTCAGTGAGATCCCATTCCTGGGGTTCTTGGATTTGCTGGAGCGTGGCAGGCATAGATACTTCTGTGAGGAGTGCATTGATTGTACGCGATCGGTCATGACGGCTTGGCCGATCGCAACAAGGCTTAGTGTGGGAAGCCCTTAATGCCAGCCTGTAAGGCGCCGACCTTCGGCGACGGCCTCGTCGGAGCGGGCTTTGGCGGTTTTGATGCTGGTGTAGAGGTTCTGTAGGGTCTGTCTCATGGGGTGCTCCTAACTCGAAGTCATTTCGACTACGTTTAATCTAGCGAAGGTTTGGGGAACTGTCAAGGGGGTTTTGGGGGTACGATGCTGGGTGAGTTATTGGGAGTGTGATGTATGGAACCTGGGGATCTGAACTATTGGCGGGCGGTGGAGCTGGCGCAGTTTAAGGCGGGGTTTTTGGCGCGGACGTCCCATGAGTTGCGATCGCCCCTGAATGGGATGATTAGTGGGTTGCAGTTGATTTTGTCGGATCTTTGTGATGATGCGGACGAAGAGCGGGAGTATGTGAAGATTGCCCATGATTCGGCGCTGAAGCTGGTGGAGCTGATGGATCAGGTGATTATGGTGTCGCGGGTGGAGATTGGGGGGCAGAGTCTGAAGATGGCTGCGGTGGATTTGGATATTTTGTTGCAGGAGGTCTTTTTCCTGACGCGGATGCAGGCGGAGAATCGCAATATTCGGCTGGTGGTGCCGATGCTGGAGGAGGAGATCGAGGTGATCGCGGATATGAATGTGTTGCGGCAGGGGTTGATGGGGTTGATTGATGGGACGGTGGGGCTGATGGATGAGGGAAGGATTGAGGTGGTGGTGGAGGGGGTGGGCGATCGGGCCTATGTGGGGATTGTGGCTGATCCGGTGCCGGGGCTTTGGTGTGAGCCTTTAGTGTTGGGGTCGGAGGCGTCGGGTGGGGGGCTGATGTTGTCGCCGGGGTTTCGGATCAGTATGTGTAAGAGTTTGTTGGAGGGGATGGGTGGG
>JAAUSA010000305.1 GCA_012031975.1 Alkalinema sp. RU_4_3
GGTTGTTGAATACCTTAGGGTACGATATTTAGCTCTGGGCAATGCCACGGAGCTATTTTTTGGCCCGTCTTATGTGCTTATTACTACATTGACTGCAAGGTTATATTCCGTCTTAAGTTGGTACCCCTAGGATAATAGGAACATCAGCGCCACCCGGTAAACCCACTTTAACGCCATCCTGTGACAATGCCATGCAAAACCTATTACAAACGCTTGAACGCCATTCTAAGGCCGCGCGATTTATCCATCTTGCCATTGCCGCTGGGGCTGCCGTTGTGACCTTCAATGCCGTGGGAATATTGATCTACTCGGCCCTAGGTCAATCCCTAGATAGCCCTGCTGGGCGCTATAGTCTGGTGCTCTATGGGGTGATGATGGTGACGATGTTCGCCTTTGCCCTGCAGAGATTCAGTCCCCGGATCGCTCAGATGATTGCCATGGGTGCTGCCGCCGCTGTGGTGGGGTTTTATTATGGGGGGCGGGCGATCGAGCTGCCCCTGGAGCAGCAGGTGCCTTGGGCGATCGCTGGCACGGTTATTGCTGCTTTAATGGCTGGGGGTTTGAGTTTTATCCGAGCGGCTTGGGTGCAGGTGGGTCTGGGAATTGTGCGGACGATCGTGATTTATGGTGCTGCTTTTCTCAATGGGGTGGTTGGGTTGATGCTGCTCAGTGTGTGGCAATGGTGGGGTGTGGGTCTGGTGGGATTGGCGGTGTTTGGTTTGGGGATGACGGCGCGATCGTTCCTTTATACGCTGAAATTACTCTAGCTCCAACAGATCTCCCCTCTTCAGCAAGGATTGGCTGGTTGCCTAAGGCACAGGGCGATCGCCCTAGCAATCAGGAATAAAGTCCAGGCCGGGGGGATAGGTGCCGCGATAGAGGTATTCAGTGATTTTGAGACCTAGGGCTTCTTCTTCTGCGATCGTCTTGGGTAGCGGAAATCGAAGTGCTTGATAGAGGGAAAAACGGTAGAGGTCAAAGGCGGACTCAATTAGGTCTCCATAGTTGGTGGCACTGTCGAGCATCCAGCTGTAGGCAAAGCAGGCCGAGATGAGTCCGCAGAGAATTGCCCAGGGACTCCAGATGCTCCAGATTAGAAATAGTATGCTCCAACTGAATAATCGAACGCCGTTATTGAGTTCGGCGCGGGATTCTTGGAGATTCTTTTGGGGCGTTGTCGGGGGAGCAGGAGCCAGAGTCTGGGCCAGCAGATGATGCTGTCGAGGCCGTAGCGATCTAATGGACGACGTTCTGCGGCACGGAGAATATTGCCGAGGCGGGTGGGGAGGAAGTCTGTTTCGAGAGCTGGGAATTGGCGAATTGTGCGATCGCAGCGGACGAATTCGGTGCGATCGTGGGCGGAGAGGGATTGGGTTTTGGATTTCTCGCGGAGAGATCTCCATTGTGTTAAACAATCATTGCGTTGTTTGATTTGGCGTTGGGTTGCTCGTTTTAGAATTGGTTTTCCTAGGCGGCGGAAGAGGCTGTACCAATAGCCTTCTAAACCTCGTAAGACCTCTGTCTCGAAGCGTTGGACAAAGAGAGATGAGATCAGGATGAGGATGAAGACGATCGCCAGGATGCCAATTTGGAGGGGTTCGAGTTTTGGCCTCGGGGAATTGTTTGGCGATCGGTTCCCAGCCGTGGCGATGGATGTAGGCCAGGAGTCCGCCGCTCCAGAAGACGAAGGCGGGGGTGAAGAGGTTGGCGATCCATTGTTCGGCGAGTTTGCCACCGAATCCTTCTAGGAATTTTGCAGACATTGTGGGAATTAAGGATGACTATTTTTGCTTGGAGTTGTCAGGGCTGGGGGAAGGTGGTATTCCTTTGAAGGGGGTATCTTCGCTGGCGGGAGTTGGGGCAGGGTCGCCAGCGGGGGGCTGTGAGCCACCTCTTGTGTCTAGCGGTCGGAGGATGGTAGAGAGTTCGGGTTGGCTGTCTATTAGATCGATAATTTCCTGGGCTAGGTTTTCTCCGGCTTCTTGTCTGGTGATGAGTTGGGTGAGTTGTCGATCGATTATTTCGGCGCGATCGGCGGGTAGAAGCTGGAAGAGCTGGGGCTTGATGTCTTTAGCGACTTTGAGAATTTGTCCGGGTGTAAACATGATTGAGTTTGGATTGATTGAGAAGTTAATGGTTTAAGGTCAACTGGCTTGGATAGTGATGCGTTTGCTCTGGGTTTGACTGTATTGCTGGAGGCGATCGCACCATTGTTTTAGTGCTTCAATGATGGCGAGGCGTTTTTGCTCGTTTTCCCAGTGCTCTTCCCAATGTAGTTTCCATTTACCGAGGAGACGTTGGAGATCGACGAGGTCTGCGGCGAAATCAATTTCGGTTGCTAGATCCATCGTGGGGACGGTCCATTCGATGAAAAATTGACTCTCACGAATTAGATGTTTTGCGATCGTGCCGTCTGGTTCCTCTTGGATAAGAGTCTGAACCCGCGTAAGGTTGAGCACAAGACTATGAAATTGAGATGCTTGATTATTGATCATGGGTTTGGGTTCCAGCTCAACTGTTTTAGTCTACCTCATGAGTTAGACTCCGAGGTAGCTGAAGGCGGCCCAGTGGAAGGGGTGGGCGTAGGTGTACCGATCGCGCAGCGCTGTTGGAAGCGTAAGCTTGCCGTAGTCTGCTTTTTCGCCGTCGGTGGTGCGGCTCATCCAGAGTTGGGCTTGGCGGAGGGCTTGGTCAGGGGGAAGGTGCTGGGTGCGCCAGAGGTCGTAGAATTTGGTCAGTAGGAACATGGTGCTGAGGTCGGAGACGGACCAGAGGGAGGCGATCGCACCCGCTACGCCAGCTTGTAAGAGTCCGGTGGGGAGGCTGATGGCTTCGTCTGCGTTTTTGATGCCGGAGAGGCTGGTTTCGCAGGCGGAGAGGATGGCGAGACGGATGCCGCTGCGTTCTGCCAAGTTCAGGGCAAAGATGTCTTTGAGCGTGAGATTGCCATCGCTCATCTGAAGGCAGCTATCTAGAGGGGTTAAAATCTGCAAAACTTCTTTAGTTTCTGGGTCAATAATTTTTGTCTCGGTTGTATGGGCTTTGCCGTGGCAGGAGAAGTGAACGATCGCCGCCCCTGGAAGTTTCAATCGCACCCTTTCCATCGTCGCTTCCCCATGTCTGAGTACGGTGGATTGGGGGAAAGTAGCGATCGCTGCATTGACTTCCCGTTCTGAGTTGGGCAGGTCGTTTCTGGGATTGTCGATCGCCAGAATTGAGTCAGGTTGAACCCGCTGAGCAATTGCCTGGGCGGCGGTGAGGGATTTGGCGTTGGGGGCGTAGGTGAAGTGGATGTCGTCGAGGGCGTAGTGGCGTCCGGTAGGGCGATCGGGGGCTTCAGTCCAAGCGGCGTGAATGGGTAGGAAGCTCAGAAGTCCTGTGGGGATGAGGATTGCTTGGTGGAGGTTGTGGGTTTTGAGGTGGTGGATGAGGGGCTGCATGAGGGGTTCCCAGAGTTGGCGGGTGACTGAGTCGATCGCACTTAACCAGGATTGGTGATCTTTCTGGGATTGTTTATAGGCCGCAAACCAGGTGTTATTCAATAAATCGCTCACGTTGGTTTCGGTTAAAGTGTCTAACCAAATAGCTTGAATGTTTTCTGGAGTGACGATTAGAGCGAGGCTTCCAGCAGGGGTGGGCGCAAGGTAAACCAGTGGTTTCTCAGGCTTCGCCGATCGACGAACATCTTCAAAGGTTGGTAAAGCGAGGAATTGCTCGTAATCGGGGACTTGGCGGATGTTTTCGATTAGCTTGTTGAGTTGCTGGCGAAGGGCGATCGCGCTTTCTCTCAAGCTTTCAGGGGTGAGGTTGTGGCGGTCGTTAGAGGTGGAACGATCGCGCTGTTGACTTTCCAAATTGCGAAGTTGTTGGGTGATTTCTTTGTATTGTTTATACAGATCGGGATTGAGTTGCTGGAGTTGATCGAGGTCGGTTCTGTCGCGATCGAGACTTTCGCTCAACCCACGGGCACGGCCTTGCTCTAGGGTTTCTACGGCGGCTTGGAAATTGCCTGTTCGAGCCATGGCATAGGCTGCCCGCCGAGGTAAATCGGCAGTTGCCGCAAGTTCAGCGGCTTTGCTATCGAGGAGGTTGGCGTTTTGGTAGAGAATTTCGGCGGCTTTAAGGGCTTGCCGATAGCTCGTCTCGGCTTCTGTCCAGCGCTGTTGTTCCATATAGAGATTCCCTAAACTACGCGCGGTTCTTCGACAGTCATCAGGCAGTAATTCTGGGGTGAAAATTGTCATGCAGTCTTTGTAGCATTCGATCGCCTGCTCGATATTCTCCGCCCGCCCGCCTCGGATGCGGTTATTGTAGGCGGCTGCCAGGTTATTCATCGTCGTTGCCCATTCGATGGGCATTGCGTCCCTAGTCATCACGGTCAGGGCTTGCCCATACCGTGCGATCGCCTGTTCGATGTTCTCCGCCCGACTTCCTCGGATGCGGGCATAGTAAGCATTTGCCAGGTTCATCATCGTTGTCGCCCATTCGACAGGCATAGCGTCCTGAATCCTCACAGTCAGGGCTTGCCCATGGCACGCGATCGCCTGTTCAATATTCTCCGCCCGATCGCCTTGGATGCGCTCAAAGTAGGCATTTGCCAGGTTATTCATTGTCGTTGCCCATTGGGACGGGCATTGGCGTCCTGGTACTCAC
>JAAUSA010000306.1 GCA_012031975.1 Alkalinema sp. RU_4_3
GGATGGAAAGTGGAGTATGTCTGGGGGTATTGTAGGGCAGGAAGCTTGCTGGCATGTGTTTTGATAGGATTTGTACAGAATGTTTGCTTTGTGCTGGGGATATGGGAAGGGGCTGCTTCCGGGAGGGAGTATGCTAGGGAGATATAAATCGCGATGAGGACCAGTTTGATGAATTCTTCTGCCACGCAGCGCCCGGAATCGCCGGGAATTATTTCGCCGACTTCTCCGCTGGAGTTTTTGGGGTTTGCGGCGATTAATGCGTTGATTGGGTTGGTGTCTAATGCGAATCCGATCGGGTTGGTGGCTGTGCCTTTGATTGCGGGGGGTTGGTGGCTGTACGATCGCCGTCGGAAGCGGCAGGGTCTAAGGCTACAGGGGGTTTCGTTGATGAAGAAGCTGCCTCAGCCGGCTAAAAGTTTGATTTTGCTGGTGAGTACCTACAGTCCCCGGACGCAGCGGGTTTCGGCGGATCAGGCGGTGGCGGGTATTCAGCAGATTTTGGCTAAGGGTGAGTTGCAAAGCGAGGATTTTGAAGCGATTAATTTTTTCAGTTCTAACCAAACGCCGCAATTACAGGCGATCGAGTATCACCATAATGCGGGGAGTTTGCGGGAGGTTTGGTTGCTCTGTAGTCCGGATTCGGAGCTGACGCTGAAATTGCTACAGCGCTATGTGGAATGGAAGTATGGGAATGCGATCGAGGTGAATTCTAAGCCTCCGGTGGCGGAGTATGACTATGAGCAGGTGTTTCAAACTTGCGATCAGATTTTCGACAGTCGAATTACAAGGAGGAGGTGATGATTGCTGATATTACGGGGGGGACGAAGATGATGAGTGTGGCGATCGCGATGGCTTGTGTGGCTCCGAAGCGGCGGATGCAGTATGTGGATATGGCGGGGGGATTGCCTGTGGTGTTGGATGTTGATCCGATTTTCTATCAGGGGTGAGATGGGACAGCTTCTCAGCCTTGTTCAGGTTGAGGTATCATGGGTATTAGATTGAGTTCTGAGGTTCAGTTATGGCCTATAACAATTTCACCCTTGAAACGGTTAAGCAGCAGTTTGGATTAAATTTTTCATTGTCGCCTTTCTGTCAAAACTTGGCTAGCGTACGTCCGAGTGCGACATTTACTGCCATTTTTGAAGAGTGGTTTCCTCTGGCGCAGCAGGCGCGATCGGAGAAGGCTAAGTCTGAGCTTTTGGTGAGTCCGGTGTTGCTGGAGGTTCGTAAGCTTACGGATAATGCTGTTGAGCTATTTTCTGGGGAGGAATTTAGTGTCGATCGAGATCGTGGTCTCAATGGATTTTGTGATTTTCTGCTGAGTCGATCCCATGCACCTTACATTGTAGAGGCTCCTGTCGTGATGCTGGTTGAGGCAAAAAAAGGTGAATTGGATGCGGGTTTAGGTCAGTGTGTGGCAGAGATGGTGGCGGCGCAGATATTTAATGAGACGGCTGGTAAAGCAATTCCGGTGATTTATGGGTGTGTTACTAGTGGGAAGTTGTGGCAGTTTCTTATGCTAGAAGGGAAGAATGTGACGATCGATGTGAATGAATATCAAATTACGCCGGTCGATCGGATTTTAGGGATTCTAAAATGGATGATCGATGGCGTTTGATCATCTAGGCCCAGAGCCTGGGCAGTGGTAGATTGCCCATGGGAGTACCGGGAGGTGGAGTATTGACACCTCGGGGCATGGTGTTGCAGGTATTAGTCAGGGCACAGCGTTGGTTTTGGCGGCAGAAGTCGGCGAGGATGGCGTCGCGGCTGGCGGAACCGAGGGAGGTACCACAGGCAGCGGGTTTGATGAAACCGCATTTTTGGCTCAGATCGATCGTCTTGCCGTCCTGGGTCTTGAGGTAGCAGGCAGGCAGATTTTCGGTTGTTTGGGGATTAGAGGGTTCAGGGGTGCCTGCTTGGGCGGGGGTGAGGTAGAGGGTAAAGGTGAACAGGCAGGCGGTACTGAAGTGTGATAGGCGTTTCATGGATTTTGTTGTTTGGGTTAATTTAAGGGCGGGCCGATGGGTGGAGGGGTTGCCCATCGGCGAGAGGATGTTTAGGGGAGAGCGTTAATCGGATCGGCCCAGCCAATGACCCCGGCGCGGGATTTCCAGTCGCTGATGCGGACGACGCTTTGGGTGGCGCGGCCATCATGGTTGGATTCGAGGATTTTGATGGAGGTGCCGTTGGTTTCTAGGACGATCGCCACATGGCCATAGGTGCTGTCGTAGCCGGAACCCAGGAAGGAGATGATCGCGCCTCGCTTGGGGGTGCCGGAGGTTTTGAATGCGAAGAGGTTGGAATGCTGGTTGGCGACACCTCGGGCCACGTCTTTGCCGTTGCCGTAGGCGCGGAAGCTGCGATCGCCGCCGAAATAGACATCTTGCAGGTAGCGGACGACAAGGGTGACGCATTGGCCGTTGTAGGCGGGGCCTAGGTCGTAGCGGGAGATGCCCTGTTGGCCGGGTGCCCAGGTGAAGAATTTCTCGGCTTTGCTGTTGCAGGTGGCGCGGGGGGGATAGCCTTTGGTGACGGCGCTGGCGACCCATCCGCGACCGTCGGGGGTACGATACCACATGTTGTCGGGTTGGCCGTCCCAGCTGTCGGGTACGGCTTCGCCGAGGGTAAAGCCGTTAAAGTTGATGACTTGGCCGATTTGGGTGAAGGTGCCGACGATCGCAGAATTACGAGTAGGCTGTTGACGAATATTGGTGGGGTTGTAGGCGATCGTGCCGTTGAAGTTGGTGTTGAGGAAGCAGCCGCGTAGGGTATTGGTGGGTTGGCCTGTGGCTTGGGCGCTGGCGGGTGGTGGGGTGAGGAGGGTTTGGAGGGCTACGGGAGCGAGTCCGGCTGTGCTGATCAGGGCGGTGGATGCGAGGCTGGCGGCGAGTTGTGCAATTTTCATGATTTGTACGGTTGAGAAACTTGTGAGCTTGAAAGCGGTGTTGCTTTCTTGTTTCTCGAAGGGACTTGGGGGGTGGAAGGGGTTTCTTCCAAAAGAGGGAAGAGGGAAGATAGAAGAGGGGGGCGATCGGTTAAGATAAGAACAAGGGTGTTTGTCTTTTGGAACCTATAGAGAGGAAGCCACCGATATGTCTGCCAGAGATGTTTTCCATGAAGCCGTTAAACAGGCCCTGATTAAAGATGGCTGGAGAAACATTGAGCCAATGACGCTTCGGTATGATCTTACTAAGCTAGAAATTGATCTAGCCGCAGATCGCTTTTTCGCTGCACAAAAAGCAAATACGCAGATTGCTGTTGAGGTTAAGAGCTTTGGAGCGCCCAGTGTGGTGTATGAGTTTCATCAGGCAATTGGCCAATACGTCAATTATCGTATGGTATTGAGGCGAGTCCAGCCGGAACGAATTCCCTATCTGAGTCTGTCCGTTGAGGTGTATGAACGCGCTTTTAAGTCAGATTTCTTTCGGGATAGCCTTGAGGAACATCGTGTTAACCTTATCTTAGTTGATGCTTTATCGCAGGAGATTGTCACATGGATGCCCAAACCAGAGTAGGTCTAGTAGATTCGATGGTTTTCACGACATCAGAGAATAAACTAGATTCGTACCGTCAAATAGTTCTAAAAATATTAAAAGAATCTTCTAAGGCACCTGTTAATGGGAAGGTGCAGACGGTTTTTATTGCTGATCTAGAAGGTGATCATTATCAGATTTTAGATTTAGGTTGGGATGAGAATGGACGACGTATTTTTCAGCCTGTGGTGCATGTTGATTTAATTCAAGGGAAAGTCTGGATTCAGGAAAATATGACCGATAAAGATTTTGCTAAAAATTTTGTAGAAAACGGAATTGCCTCATCAGATATTGTTTTAGGATTTCATTCAATGCTGACTAGACAGTATGGCGAGTATGCTGTTGAATAAACGTCCTAGCTTTCATCCCGACGTTAAACGGAGTACCGTTACAACGCGAGACTTCCTGCCGAATATGTTAAACTGAAATAGATAATAGTAAATAACTAGAGTGGAGCTGTTGGTGATTGTATGAGAGCACAGGTCGAGCCGGATAAGCTAGAGCGATTAATGGAGGTTTTGGGGCGAGAGGCTCAAGGATCGGGTTGCATTTATTTTACATCGGAGGTTTTGTCTGAGGATAGCGATCGGTTGGAAGGGGTGTTTTCCAAGGAAATTAAAGCATGACAGATGGGGGTTTCCAGAGGTAGGGTTCGATCGCGTTTTCCCAATTCTGCATTGTTTGGGTGGCGAGGATGCGTTTATATTCGAGGCGGCGACGGCCAAAGTTGATCAGTAGGCCGACGGGGGCTTGGGTGGCGGCGAGGTAGGCGAGGATTTGGGCGAGTTCTTTGTCTCCCATGGGGCGGGTGAGGGCTTTGTCTTCGATGACGATGGTGTCGTTGACCCAGTGGTCTAGGTAGAGTCGGCCTAGCCAGGTTTCGCCGCTGTGGAGTTCGATGTGGTGTTCTTGGATGACGGTGAGGCCGTCTTGGCGGAGTTGGTGGGTGAGGGCGCGTTGGTAGTGTTTTTCGCGGAGGCCCCGTGGGGTGTTGTTGTGGACGCGCATGGCGGCTCCGATGATGCGGTAGGTGAGGTTTTGGTGGGGTATGGGTGGCATGTCAGGCGGGTGGGA
>JAAUSA010000004.1 GCA_012031975.1 Alkalinema sp. RU_4_3
AAGTGTTGGAGATTCGAGGGTTTGAGGGTTTGGGGTTTCAGGTTGGCGGGCGATCGGGGTTTCTGAATGGACGGTTTGGGTCGGGGGGGGGATCGCCCCCTAGCCCCCCAAGTTGGGGGGAGCCGAGCCGTAGAGCCTGGTTCAAAGTCCCCCAAACTTGGGGGGATTTAGGGGGGCCAGCTACTGCCATTGCGATCGGCTGACTTACGATCGCCCCCTGCGGACTCCGACGAATCCGAAAGGTCTGGGTTGTGGTTTCCTGCACTGGAGAGGGAACCGCGACTTCGCCTTGGCGCGATATCTGTGGGGTTTGGACAGAGGGCTCTGGAATCGGAGAGGACGATCGACGCCCAAACGCCTTTACCAATTCACCATCCGCTGGGCCGATCGCTTCCTTCCGCTGCAAACGATGGCCAAGCGTCTGTAGGGAAGTGGTTTGCGTTGTGCGTTGGTATTTGGCGGCGATCACACTTGGCAGATTAAGTCGATTGCCCAGGTTCGCCATCTGCGTAATGCCGGGCTCATGGCGATGCAGCGGCGTACGGTTGATCACGCCAGAGGGTGGTGGATTTTGGAGATCTTCTATTCCCATGGGGATTGTCCCTCCGGATGATTGAGTCGCTGATTAATTTGGGCGGTTTCGGCCACCCATTGCTGGCGTTCGCCATGGGGCAGATTCATTAGATCTCCGTGGCCCCAATGCATGTAATAGGCAAGGTAGGCTACCTCCTCGTAGAGCCGATCGATCGGGTAGCCAATTATTCCCCCGGTGGATCGAGCATCATTTCAAAGGCTTTCTCGCAGTGGGGGCATTGGACTTGCAGCGATCGGCCCAGTCCACCGTTAATCCGATTGTACAGGTCCTGTAAATAGGCCAGATCGGCGGCAAATAGTCCCTCGATGGTTTTGGGATTAATGGCTTCGATGGCACCCAATTGCACGACCACTCGCGATAGTAAAATCACGATTAAATAGGCGGGATTGCCTTGGACTCGGGGATCCTTGAGGGGCAGGATTTCGTCGGCGGCGGTGGCCAAACGCATGGTGCCCTCGCGGTGGAGGTTGCCTTCGCTATCCACGAAGCCCATGGGTAATGTAAAGGGGTGTTCGATCTGGAGCATAAATCAAGCGCGTTGCATTCGTTCGCAGCTAACGGTGAGGGTATCTATGGCGATGTCGTTGCCCTTAGCGTTAAAACTAGGGGCTGTGTATTTACTGGGCCAGGCCCCGAAGAAGTTCCAGCGCACTTTTTCCTGGCCTTTGTCGTCGAGGATGACGACGGAGCCGTTTTTACGTTGGAGTTCGCCATTGAGGGCGGCGAGGTGCCAGTCGTAGAGTTCGCGGGAATCGGTGACGCCCCATTTGAGGGTGATGTCGGGGTATTTGGCCATGCCGGGGAGTTTGCGAGCGCTGGTGGGATCGCCCCCTTCGCGGTATTCGATGACTTGGACTTCGGAGCCGAAGCCGCTGCATTCGGAGAATCCGGCTTGGACGAGGCCATCTATTTCGACGAGGAAGCGATAGTTTTTGTAGGGATCTTGACGTGGCATAGGAGTTTCGTGGGTAGTGGTTTAGTTGGCGGAAGAGGCCCCCAACCCCCTTTCTTGAATGCCTGAAAGGCTATATACTGGGGGCTATGAACTGGGTGGGATGGTGTTAGCTGCCTGTGGTTTGTTGGATGCGGAAGATCACGAATTCGGCGGGTTTGACGATCGCCACCCCGATCTCCGTGACAACTTGACCCAGTTCCCGCAGTTGCGGCGGGTTTGTGTCCTTATCGCATTTGACAAAATAGGCCTGTTTTGCCGTTTCACCAAACAATGCTCCGGCTTGCCATTGGGTTAGGAGGAAATCGTCGATCGTCCGGGAAATCCGCTGCCAGAGAGCGGGACTGTTGGGTTCAAACACTACCCATTGGGTGCCGTCATCAATGGATTCCCGCAGGAAATTCATCAGCCGCCTCGTACTAATATAGCGAAACTCCGCCGCGCCATCATCGGCCATCGTACGCCCTCCCCAAACCTTCACGGCCCCGTTGAAACTCCGAATAGCATTAATGCTTTCAGGGTTGAGGCCATCCTGCATGGCTTTACTAATTGGTTTACTGGTGTCGAGCGCTCCCAATAGAACTTCGTTAGCGGGTGCTTTAAACACACCTCTGGCCCCATCGCTTCTGGAATACATCCCGGCAATATGGCCACTGGGGGGTAGGACGATCGCCGCCTGAGTCACGGGATCGAACACCTTAATCCAAGGATAGTAAAGGGCCGCATAGCTGGCTTCCTTGCTGCGTCCCACGGGGCGAATGGTGGAGATTTCCCCAGGGCCTGCACTTTCTACGCCATCGAGAATCGCGAAGCGATCCTGCATTTTGGCACAGTGGTTAATCAGGGCCGTATGTTGAACGTTAGTAATTGCGCCGGGCACAGCGACAAGGGTGATCTCATCGATCGCCTCGAACTTCTCCAACTCTTCCGCTGGTGTGGTCAGATCAGTTTCCTCTGCCACCCGCAACACCCAACTGCGCGTTCCACCATTATTGAAGAACCCATAGACAGCCAATGCCAGAGTTTTATTCCCAGCTTGAATATCTCCGAATTGACTCTTGAATTCCTCCCAGCTTGTGATGAGCTGGGGAACACTCGCCGCTGCAACTGTGAGTTTTTCATTGGGCTTTCCAGGTTTTGGCGGCATGTCCACGGTATTGGCCACCACCCCAATAAAGCCTGCAATACTAGTACCCACACCGGATATGGGCCTAGCCGCTGGGGGAATTTCTTCGACGTATACGCCGGGGGAAAGATAGGTCGGCATCTTGTAGAGGTCTCCTTAAAGACGAATGTTGTAGCTGTCATTGCGAATTCCCGGCACCGTGATCGCCACATTACGGCTAGGGGCATTGGGCGGTCGGATTTGCAGGGTATAGGACCCAGACGGGATCGCCCCTAAGCGATAGCGACCCTCACCATTTGTGGTGGTGGTGAGGTTGCGTTCGGGAATGGCGATCGCTGCATTCAAAACAGGTTCATTAGCCGCGTTCGTAATCTTGCCGCCAATTTGGAAGCTCTCCCCATCCAACCCAATTTTGTGGCTGGTCGTAAGGGGAAAGGTGAGCGGTGCGATCGTTTCAAGACTAATAGTAGCGCTCACGGTCAGGGAGGCCCGCAGGGGCGTACCGAGGGCCGACCAGAATTCCGCTGGATTTTTCAACCCATCGATCGCCGTAACCAATAGAGGTACCGCTGGCTTTTGCTCCCGCAGACTCCCCTGACAAAACGCCTCCGGAATCACCCCATAGCGCCCAAACACCTGCAACACCTGACTCAGCAGCCGATGCTCCTGGAGAATCACTTCCGCTCCGCCCACGGGCCAAGCGGTCACCAAATAGGTGCAGGCCAAACGCATGGGGGCAGGCCGAAGATTCGCCTGGGTATTGAGGCGATCGAGGTCGAATTCGCTATTGCGCAGTTCGAGGTTTTCGCGAATGTCGTAGAGGAATAGATCGATCGCGGTTTGTTGGGGATTAAATTGGCCTGTGGGGCGATCGAATAGGATTTGGGCGGCTGCCAGATCAGGCGGTAGACCGGGCTGCGTCAACAGTGCCTGGAGGGTTTGACTGAGATCGCGAATCATAGAGCTGATGCATATATATATAGTGTGAAGCGGAGGGCATGAATTTGATCGCGAAACGATCTGTGATTAGGGCTGATGGTTGCCATAATCTAAGAAGAACCAGTAGATCTCATTTTTAACAAGGACTCAACTAGCAGCTTCTATAGTTGTCATTACTCTTACTGTGATACCGCAATCGATCGGGCGCGGTTAATTTTGTAACAAACTGAAAGAAATGATCTAGTTCTTGAGAGAGGGTTCGTTGTTGCAAGCAAAGTTTGATTTGGTATTAGCACCCAATCACAACAAAAAGCCTCCCAAATAGATTTGGAAGGCTTTTTATCGATGAAGAAACTCTACAGAGCTTCTAGGTAATCCCGAACCCGATTCCGTCGCTTCGGCTGGCGCAACTTCTGGAGCGCCTTCGCTTCAATCTGGCGCACCCGCTCACGGGAAAGATCGAGCGCCCTGCCAATTTCCGCCAAGGAGTAAGGCTGACCAAAACCCAGACCAAACCGCATCTGAATCACATCCCGTTCGCGATCGGTCAGCTCCGCCATCAAGGACATCAAATCCTTGCGCAAAGATTCCCGTGTCAGCAGCTCCTCTGGGGTAATGTCTTCCGTTTCCAAAAGATCGCCCAGCTCCGTATCCTTCTCCTGGCCAACCTTCGTCTCCAGGGACACAGCTCTCGGCACCTTCAGCAGGACTTCCCGCACCTGGGCCGGGGTCATATCCAGCTCCAACCCGATATCTTCGATCGAAGCCGTACGGCCCTTCTCCTGGGAAATCTTGCGCTGGGCCTTCTTGATTTTGTTGAGCTTTTCTGTCACATGGACCGGGAGACGGATGGTCCGGCTTTGGGTGGCGATCGCCCGCGTAATACCCTGGCGAATCCACCAGTAGGCATAGGTACTAAATCGATAGCCCTTCGTCGGATCGAATTTCTCCACCGCCCGCTCCAGACCGAGCGTGCCCTCTTGGATCAGATCCAGGAGTTCCAGCCCTCGGTTTTGGTACTTCTTGGCGACAGAAACCACAAGGCGCAGGTTGGCCTTGATCATATGTTCCTTCGCCCGAAGACCCAGTTGCTCAGTGGTTTCTAGTTCTTCGATCGGCAAATTAACCAGCTTGGCCCATTGCTGACGGCCCGCTGCCAAACTCGGCTTCAGGAGCGCCACTTCGACCTTAGCTTCCTCGGCCCAGCGTTCTAGGGAAGGACGGTGGCCCAGAATTGAAGTGAGACGATCGCGAGCGACCATCACCTCCACGTAGCGTTGAATAATCGGGTCGCCCGCAATGGCCGCCCGATCCCGCTCCTCCTGGAGGCGCATATAGCGCTGCACACGCTGAGCTTCCGTCACCTCCTCATCCCGACCCAAGAGTTGGACACGGCCAATTTCCTGGAGGTAGATTCGCACCAAATCAGTCGTACGCTTAGCTTGGTTACGGCCATTGCCGACTTCAGCTTCTAATTCGGCGAAATCCGCCGTCAGATCGAAGTCAGGTACCGAACCGATCGGATCAAAGCCAGGCGACTCGAAGGCCGGGGCATCAAATTGTTGAGCGTCAAAACGAAGGTCATCCATAGGGAAAAAAATCTCGTAGTCTGCGAGCACGCAACCGTTTCGCAGGTAGACCAAGTTTTCCTGCTGCTAGTTTAGTGTGCCCAGATTTGCTGTCTGCTGAACAGAAACCCCGAATTACTAAGCTAAGCAACAACACACGAGGCGGAATCAGCTCATAAAAACGAATCTAAGAGCAAGATAACTAATGGTTTCTCCACCAATACGATGGCCCTATCAGGATAGTTCCCCGTAAACCGAGGGCCTGATTCGGCCAACTGGCGGATAGAAGGATCTACATCCCCCAAGAGGCGTATTCCTAAAAGAAATGTTCCTAGTTGTTAGATAAGTTTGAAGTAGGGGTAGTTATGCAGAGGTTACGCCTCAAGCAACGATTTAGATCTCTGCCTTACTATCGCGCCGCATCAGTTCTTCCAGGGCCATCTGGGGCGTGACTTGGCCCCGAAGTAGGCGGGACACTTGGGTGGCGATCGGCAGCTCGATGCCCTGGCGATCGGCCACGGTCAGCAAAACTTCGGTGGTATTCACCCCTTCTGCGGTCCCTTTGAGGGCGGCCATGACTTCGGCTAGCGTACGCCCCTGGGCAAGACCGTAGCCTACTTGGTAGTTCCGGCTCAGGGCACTACTACAGGTGGCCATCAGGTCCCCTAGACCCGACAAACCATAAAAGGTCTCAGGCTTTGCGCCCCAGTGGATCCCCAACCGAATCATTTCGGCCAGCCCCCGCGTTACAAGAGCGGACTTGGCATTGGTTCCGAGGTTCAGACCATCGCAGGCCCCGACGGCGATCGCCATCACATTCTTCAGGGTGCCACCCAATTCCACCCCCAACCGATCGCCATTGGTATAAACTCGAAACCGCCTCGAAGCAAACAATTGCTGCACGATATCCACCGCCGGATCCGCTCCACCGATTACACTGGCGGCGGGTTGGCGATCGGCGATTTCCTGGGAGAGGTTGGGGCCGGAGAGGACGGTGACGGGGTTTTGTGGGAAGGCGGCTTGCCAGATTTGGGAGGGGAGGCAGGGGAGCGCGGTGGGGGAATCTGGGGCGTCGAGTCCCTTGGTGGCCGAGAGGATGATGCAGGTGGGTTTGAGCATCGGGATTTGCTCAGAGAGGGCGCGGACGCCTTTCATGGAGACGGCGGAGAGTAGGACGTCGGCGCTGCCTGCAATTGTCGAAAGATCGAGGTTCGATCGCCGGGACCAAACCTGAACATCATGGCCATTTTCCACCAGCAGATCCGCCAGGGTCGATCCCCAGGCTCCGGCACCTAAGACGACGACCTTCACGCTATGGCCTCCCTGGACCGAGGATACTTGACCATCAGTTCCCGCACTTGCTCAGCATGGTAGGAACTGCGCGTCAGGGGCGAGGAAACAACCTGTAGGAAACCAATCTCTTCGCCATAGAGCCGCCAAGCCTCAAACTGCTCTGGGGTGACGAACTCCGCGACGCCAAGGTGTTTTTGGGTGGGCTGGAGGTACTGGCCAAGGGTGAGGATGTCGCAGTCTACGGCGCGCAGATCCCGCATGGCCTGGCGCACTTCGTCGTCGGTTTCACCGAGGCCCACCATGATGCCTGTTTTGGTGTAGACCCAGGGGGCGAGGGCACGGCTGCGTTGGAGGAGTTCGAGACTGCGCTGGTAGTCGCCCTGGGGACGGGTGCGACGGTAGAGGCGGGGGACGGTTTCGGTGTTGTGGTTCATCACCTCGGGGCGGGCGGTGAGGATGGTTTCTAGGGCCTGCCAGTTGCCGCAGAGGTCGGGGATGAGGACTTCGATCGTGGTCTTGGGGAGAGGCGGCGGACGCCTTCGATGCATTTGACGAATTGGCTGGCGCCGCCGTCGGGCAGGTCGTCTCGATTGACGGAGGTGATCACCACATGGTTTAGGTTCATGCGGCGGACGGCTTCGGCTAGGCGATCGGGTTCGGTGGGGTCTAGGGGCTGGGGTTTTTTCTCGAAGTCGATGTCGCAGTAGGGGCAGGCGCGGGTGCAGGCGGGTCCCATGATCAAGAAGGTGGCGGTCCCGGCTTGGAAGCATTCGCCGATGTTTGGGCAGGAGGCTTCTTCGCAGACGGTGTTGAGGGAGAGGTCGCGCAGGATGTCTTTGACGTTGCCGACGCGCTCCCACTGGGGGGCTTTGACTCTTAACCAATCTGGCTTGACGACCACGGGGATGATGCCTCTTTTTGCTGGGATTGCAGGTTTTCTATCTTAACAAGTTGGGGGCGGTGATTTGTTTGTAGGAGTGGATCCAATGTGTGGGGGATGGGCGGATGTTTTGTGGAAATTTGGGGCAATTGGTGTGGATAAACCCGATAAGGTAACTCTTAATTAAGTTTGCATCACACTCCCTCAATGTATATTCACCTGTTTTTAGGGGAAAGCTAAACTTGGAGCCTCTACTCAAGGCCGTTCAGCAGCCAGTTGCTCTAGAACTTGTAGGGCTGCTGCTGCGATATACTTAATATTTCTAGGGAAGCGTGCCGCAATGAGTAAAAAATCATATGATACGAAGGTGACAAATTCTCTCGTTGCTCGGCTTATCTGTGAAATTTTTGACGAAACGAAGACATGGGTAACAGGAAGGGAAATTGGGACGCGAATTTTGGCTGATGCTGAAGGCAAGAAGTGTATAGAATACACGCACTTAAAAAATCCAAAGCCAAAACTGTCTAGTATTCCGCCTGAATATATTCGGCACTTCAGTCGGATGTTCGAGGAAACTGAATGGCCTACTTACATTGAGCGCGATAAGCCCAAAGCATCCTACATCTACAGACCGATAAGTAACGAACATAACAAATTTATAGACGAATTAAAAATAAAAGCCTTACCACTCAGTAAAATGGGAAGAAAATTACAGGAAGCCGCAAAGACACCAACGGCATCAGATATTGAAGAAATAGACGGAAACGGCCACAAATATGGTGAAGTATATAGAATTCTGCGCGATACAGATATTGCGAGGGAAGTTAAACAGTTGCACGATTATAAATGCCAAATCTGTGGTGAAACAATAGATTTAGGTAGCGGCAAGTTTTACGCCGAAGCCCATCATATTCGCCCCATAGGTCGGCCACATTTTGGCCCTGATGTAAAGGGGAATTTGATCTGCGTCTGTCCATACCACCACGTATTACTCGACTATGGCGTGATATCTATTGATATTAATCAACTTCGTATCAACAGATATCATAGGATAGAAGGTACATACGTAGACTACCACAACACCGATATTTTGAAATCGTAAAATATTAAGAACTCAAACCAATATCCCAAGAGACACCGAATCGGTATGAGAGTTGCCCTCACTGGATTCTGAACTTTCATCCAGCGATCGCCTATCGAAAGCAATCCCTGTTGTGCCAATCGTGTCAATCGTTAAGTAATAGTTCATCAGCTTGGCCAGTCACGGAGATCTGTATGAGTGCGATCGATCGCAAACTAACCCTCGATCGCAGACACCTAGCCAAGCACATGCCGGACACCCCAAAGCGATCGACTCTTGTGACGAGGGCGATCGCACTAGGGCTGAACGACCAGGCGATCGATCGAAGACAGATGCTAAACTTGAGTCAGGGATATTATAGGAGGGGCGATCGCCATAACTTCAATCACTCTTGACCTTTCAGCGCCAACACCCAACAACTACCGCCTTCTACACGGAAGCTAATCATCGTGCCTCCAAGCTATAATGAGGTCATGAAGCCGAAGCGAGGTCAACCCTATGGCAGTCCGACAACCCCGATATAGCAAAGAAGAATTTGCCCAACGCGGCGACGCTCTGTATGAGTCCGAGGTGCGATCGCAAGTCGAAGAAGGCAACCACGGAAAGATCGTCGCGATCGACATCGAAACAGGAGCCTTTGAAGTTGCAGACGATATCTTACCAGCCACCGATCGGCTATTCGATCGGCTCCCCGACGCTCAACCTTGGATCGTCCGCATTGGTCATCGAGCCGTCCACCGTTTTGGTTCACGCAGCCTCAAGAAATCCGTATGATGCAAGGCATAGTGAATCCGATGCAAATTCAAGCTGTGGAAGGTGGTCGCGTCACAATCAAGACCTTGAGTGAAATTGGGTGAAGAACGGTTTCAAAATTTAGCAGTCCTGCATGGGATCGCGATCGAAGTTTTACTGAAAGCCAACCTCACTACCGTGGAGAAATTACATGGATAAGATCACCCAAACAAAACAGCTTGTTAGCGAGATTAATCGTTTGCATTGTGATTTTTCAAAGGATTACTTTGAAACAGGGCGGGTAGAAAAAATCAACCTTTCTAGAACGATCGCCCATGTACCTGCCCCGCATATCTACAAGTATCGCCTCACCCTGCACGAGAGCATAAACGATTACCTAATGACGGCAGACATCGACATCAAATATTTTTACCGAGTCAAAACCCGTGAAAGCATTGACGACAAGATCGATCGTTATTCAGGTCGTGAAAATCAATACCCTGTTAATAACTGGCTCAATGACATTTTTGGCGCGCGTATTATTTTAACAGCCGAAGAAATAAAAACCGTCATGGATTTGCTCGATGACTGGCAAGATGAACTAAGCCTGAAAAACTGGTACTTGCGCAATAAAGAAGGCTATAAAGGCTTGCACGTTTACTTTAAAAATAAAATCAACTTTTACTTCCCTTGGGAGCTGCAAATTTGGGATGCACAGGACGTTCAAAGTAATATTCAAAACCACGAGAAATTTAAACGGAACTTTATCTAAAAAGCGAGTGCAAAAAGGAAGCCGAATCATGATCGCATACAATGCGATGAGCAAAAAAAATTAGAGGAGAAAAACCAATAATTAATTCGATCGCACCCCTCCACCATAGTATAATGAGCAAAGCCAGTCTGTAGCTGGCAAAACAAAACATTAAGCGTGGTAGAAAATGCGTTTTTCAGTGTCTAGCAGTGCGGGTCAAGTGTTGTCTAATGGTACTTTGAGGCTCAGTGTGGATGAGACAGGGGCACAACGGCTTTGTTTTGTCAGCGATCGCGGCACAGTCATCGAAGGGGGCCTCGTGGGCGAAGATGGCGATCTATCGGCAGCGAGCGTGGACCTGTTTCGACAGTTTTTTGAGGTGTGGGGTGCCTTGGGGGTGACGATGGTGGCGCGGGGGTAGGGGCGATCGTTGCGATCGGTGGCTGTGATTTGTTCGTGGGTTTCTATAACTATGGGCCTATCTCGTGCGATGGATGCGGATTAGAGACCATGGCATCTACGCTAGGGAAAGTCTTCAATCGATCGCCAATGAATAGTGCCAAACCGCAACCAGACGAGATGGATTCCCCATGGAAGAAAATACTGCGGCAATATTTGCAAGAGGCTTTGGAGTTCTATTTCCCGGCGATCGCAGCGATCGTAGACTGGACCGAGCCACCCGTATTTCTCGACAAGGAACTGGTTCAGATTGCACCGAATGCGAAAGTTGGAAAGCGCCATGCCGACCAGTTGGTTAAGCTAAAACGCAAACAGGGTAAAGAGCTTGTTCTCTTGCTCCATGCCGAAGTTCAGGCATCTCCCGAGGCGATCTTCCCCGAACGGGTCTATGTCTATTCCTTCCGCATCTTCGATCTCTTTCGGATCCCAGTGATCAGCGTGGCGATCCTTTGCGATGGCGATCCTAGATGGCGACCGGATCACTACGAATATTCTTTGCCTCACACCAAAATGCGCTTCGAGTTTGGCACGGTGAAGCTGCTGGACTATCAGCACCAGTGGTCGGCCCTAGAAGCCAGCACTAATCCCTTTGCCTGGGTGACCATGGCGCACCTGAAGATGCAGGAAACTAAGCGAGATAAGCCTAGTCGCAAGGAGTGGAAGATGCGCCTAGTGCGAAGACTGTATGAGACAGGTTATGATCGAGAGAAGGTTGTGGATCTGTTCAGGTTCATCGACTGGACTTTAAAGCTGCCCAAGGGTTTGGAGACAGCATTCTGGCAAGAGTTACAAGTTTATGAGGAGAGCCGCAAGATGCCTTACATCACCAGTGTCGAACGAATTGGCTACGAGCGAGGACAAAAAGAAGGCAAGGTCATGATGCTTCTGAGCTTGCTCACCCGGAGGTTTGGTCCTCTGACCGACAGCACAATCGAATCAATCAATCACCTCTCCAGCCCGCAAATCGAAGCGCTTGGGGATGAGATTTTCGACTTCACATCTGTTGATGATTTGACCCAATGGCTGGCCACACAAGCCTAGCGCTTCGGCGTATTAGTAGCACAGAAAAATGCCTCTACAAAATCACCCAGGGAGTGGCGCGGGGTTGGGGCGGTTGGCGACTAGAGCGAGCCAGGACTGTAGGGCTTGGGGCAGACCGGGGGGACGGTAGTAGTGATGGGCGATCGCGAAGCCGGCTTGTTCGAGGAGAGGGGCGATCGCACTGTATTCCCAGAAGGAGGTGTAGCGTTGGCCCGTGGGGCGATCGATGAAGCCTTCGCCCTCGCCGCGTATGATGCTCATGACGATGGCGCCGCCGGGGAGGAGCGATCGGTGTAGGTCTTTTAATACCCGCAGCATTTCGGCCTGGGGTACATGAATTAATGAGGCGTTGGCAAAAATACCGTCAAAGTATTGTTCGGGTAAATCGAGATCTAGAAAATTTTGCTGCCATACTTCACTATTGCTGACTTGTTTTGCCATTTCTACAAAGGCGGGGGTGGCATCTAGGCCGATGACTTTGTGCCCTTCGGCTTGAAAGGCGACGATATCGCGTCCGGGGCCGCAGCCGAGATCTAGGATACGGCCTGGGTTTTGGGGCATGGCGTTGATCAGGGCCGATCGATTTTGGGAGACGTCATGGTCCCAGGTGCCGGATCTGAAGCTTTCGGCGGTGGTTTGGTATTCGGCGATCGTGATTTGCTCGTGGGTTTCCATAATTATTCGCTCTTCAATCCCTCTTCCTCCAGAATGACCTTGCCCCCATGGACCACGGTTAAAGTATAGCCAGCATTGGGCGTGGGTCGGTCGGGATTGTTCATGGCCGCAGTCAAACCATAGCCATAGTCTCCGTTACTCCAGCTCAGGCCACAGGTGCCGCGACTACAGGTTACGGTGCCGCCTTGGAGCTTCAAGCATTTGCCGTCGATGTCGCAGCTTTCATAGCCGAGATCGCCACTGCCGTTTTTACCTGACCAAGCCTGCATGCCCCGCACGGTAATGGTGCGATTTTGGTTTTTTAGCACCAGGACATCCTCGTCCATTTTGCGAGCTATTTCAAGGCGGCGGTTGCGATCCTCAGGGGTGTCGCGGATCTCTTTCGGCGCATTCAGGGGTTGGGCAGGAGTGCGATCCTTGGCCTGAGGTTCCGGTGGCGCCTCCACTTTGGTCTCAACTTCAGCGTTGGGCTCCACATCAACTTTGGCCTCCACTTCAGCTTTAGCCACAGGAGAAGCTGCCACAGAGGGTTTTGCCAGCTCGGGCGTGGGGGTCGGCGAGACTGGGGCCGTGGATTGGTAATTCGAGCCGCTGCAACTGGTTAGGGACAGGAGTGCAATGGCAACGCAGGGCAACAGTTTCAAAGACATGGTGGAACCTCAAGGGCGATCGAGTTTGAGAGATGGTGATTGCTACATCTACTTTAGGAAGAATTCCCGAAACCTACGGTAAAGATTTGCATGTTCAGCAGAGGTAATAATTCTCCTTTGGATTTATCGTTCTCGGCGATCGTGCCGGGTTGGTCTCTGCATGGGGTATCCCTCCTCGCCAACCTCAGCCAAACCCCGATCGCCCAATTTAGCGCTATGATAAACCCATCAATCACTGCGCAAAGCTCATCATGGCCAGTATCTTCATCAATCCCAAAACTGACTTTGCCTTCAAGAAAATATTTGGCTCAGAGCAAAGCCATGACATCCTAGTAAGCTTCCTCAACGGCATCCTCTACGCCGGAGAATCAGTCATTGAAGACCTAGAAATTCTCAATCCCTACCAAGCCCCTCGAATTCGCGGCGTAAAAGACACCTACCTAGATGTCAAAGCCAAACTATTCAGTGGTCAGACAGTCATCATCGAAATGCAAGTGCTCAACATCGAAGGATTTGAGAAGCGCATCCTGTACAATGCCGCAAAAGCCTATTCAATCCAGTTGAGCCAGGGCGATCAATACAAGCTCCTGAACCCAGTCATCGCCCTGACCATCACCGATTTTACCATGTTCAGTGAATTTGAAGCCGTGATTTCACGATTTGTGCTGAAGGAAAAAGACTATTTAGTTGACTATCCAAGCTGTGATTTGGAACTAGTATTTGTTGAACTACCAAAATTTAAGCAAACCTTAGAACAGATTGATACTTTAACCGAAAAATGGATGTATTTTATGCAACATACCCGTGAACTCGAAGCCATCCCAGCAATAATGGGGGAAGTTCCGGCAATTCGACAGGCCTTTGAAGTGGCAAATCAGGCTAACTTAAATCGTGACGAATTAGAGGAATTAGAACATCAATCAATTTTTATTCAAGATCAGCGGAATGCTATTTCCCTAGCGAATCGACAGGGCCGAGAGAAAGGCCGAGAGGAAGGCGCTTTGTCCATGCAAAAGTCGATCGCGATAAACCTTCTCTCAACCATGGATAATGCGGCGATCGCCAGTTTAACGGGTTTGACAATTGAGGCAGTAGAAGCACTACGATCAGGAAATCACTAGCAATCGCTCCCCTAACCCATCCACAACCCCTGGCCAAACCTGAGCGCCATACTCACCATCACCATCCCAAACCCCAACAAAATCGGCTTCCCCCACCAAAGGATGCCGCGATAGCCAGAGTCCCCCAGCAATGCCAAGGGGCACGATCGCATACAGCTCCCGCGCCGCGCCAGTCCCCCACAGCAACACCCACAGCACCGCCCAAAACCCATAATGGGTCAGCACCGATCCCAACCGATGCCGCTCCACCCACAGCAGCCCCACCGCCCCTACCACCGCCGCCAACTGAATCGCCCCATCCCCAGCCAGCCACCACAGCCACCCCCCCCAGCCCAACCCCCCAACCCCAGGCAAAACCTCCGCCCTAACAAGCCGCCGAAACCGCCAGAGCAACACCGTAAACAGCTCGATCGCCATAAACTGCAACGGATGCCCAATATCCTGAACCGCCCCCGTCACCCCATCGATTTGCCCCACCACCGTATGGAGCACCACCATCCCCCAATCCGATCGCAGCGCCAAGGCCCTCTGGACTTGATAGAGGGCGATCGGATCGCCAAAGTACAACCAGCCATAGCCCATATAGGCGATTAGCCCCAAACAACTCAGCCCCGCCGCCCAATAGGCACCCTTCGGCCAGCGCCGCTGACTCGCCGTCGAGACAAACCCCACGACCAAGGGCACCCCCCCCAACCCCATCGCCGTCGTCAACATGCCAAACATCGCCGCCCGCCCAAAGGCCCCCCGCCCAAAATTCTCCAACGCCAAGGCCGTCACCAGCAAAAACAACCCTTCTGTATAGGTCACCATACAAAAGATCGACAGCGGACACCAAGCCAAGAGCTGCACCGTCCAGCGCGCAGCCTCCTCCCCATAGGGCCGCACCATCATCCGGTAAATCACCCCCAGCGCCCCGAAGAAGACCAGACTATTCACCAAGGCTCCGGCGATCGCAAACCGCTGCAAAAAGACTGACCCATCCACGATCGCCCCCTGACTCTGTGGATCCAGCCCATAGGGTGCCAGGCCGACCATCGCCACGGCTAGGACCACCCGACTCAGGAACCAAGGCCAAAACACAGGAGCAGAAAGCATACAGCCAACATTGCCATACTCAGGGAACATCTCCACCCTACCATGACGCTTTTCGGGTAATATGCCTTGGTCCTCAAGCCCTCCCAACAATATGAATGGCCTCTGGCAGCAGCTCACCCTGTCCCAATTGCCCCTCCATCAATGGCAGGGGGCTAGCTATCTCAGTCGGCTATCCGGAGCTTTGGCGCGCTGGCAGTATGGATCTTGGATTCTGGGGCGATCGAGTGCCATTTCGCTCTGGTTCATGACCGTGTTTTTCGGGTTGGCACCCTTCGTCTCGACCAACTTGATGTCGGTGCTGCTGATCGGCTGTGGTCTCTTCTGGGGCATCCTCACCCTGGCGGACCAGCGGCAGGAGCAGCGGATCGGTCTGACGCCCATTCATTTGGTGGTTATCGTTTACTGGGGGCTTTCGGTGATTGCCACGGCCCTGTCCCCGGTTAAGATGGCGGCCCTGGAGGGACTGCTGAAGCTGACGCTGTACCTGGTGATGTTTGTGTTCATGGCGCGGGCCTTTCAGTCGGAGAAGGTGCGTAGCTGGATGATTGGCATCTACCTGCATGTGGCCCTCCTGGTTAGCTGCTACGGGATTCGCCAGTGGCTCTTTGGGGCAGAACCCCTGGCCACCTGGTCCGATCCCACCTCGGAAATGGGCAACTTCACCCGCGTCTATAGTTTCCTCGGTAACCCGAACCTGCTGGCCGGGTATTTGATCCCAGCGATCGCCTTCAGCATCATGGCAATATTCGCCTGGAAAAATCGCACGGCAAAGATTCTCGCTGGCCTGATGGCGATCGCCAACACCGCCTGTCTGGTATTTACCTTCAGTAGAGGCGGATGGATTGCACTGGTCGTGATCGCAGCCATGGCGGCCCTGTTGCTGGGCTATTGGTTTAACCTGTACAAGCGCAAATGGGTATTGCCTGCGGCCCTAGGTGGCATGGTGGGGTTTATTCTATTGAGTATGGTGCTGGTGCCTGCGGTGCGTATGCGGGTCCTGAGTATTTTTATTGGGCGTGGCGATAGCAGTAACAATTTTCGGATTAATGTTTGGACCTCGGTGCTGCAAATGATTAAGGCGAAACCTATTTTGGGGATTGGGCCGGGGAATGACGCCTTTAATTTGGTGTATCCCGCCTATTCGCGATCGGGCTTTACGGCCCTGGGTGCCTATTCGGTGCCCCTGGAAATTGCGGTCGAAACCGGGCTTCTAGGGCTGTCCTGCTTTGTTTGGTTACTCACGGTCACGTTTAACCAGGCGGCGATTCAGTTGGGGCGGTTGCGTTTGGGGGGCGACGCCCAAGGTTTCTGGCTGATGGGGGCGATCGCCGGGATGGCGGCGATGATGGTGATGAGTCTGACGGATACGGTTTGGTACCGTCCCCAGGTGAATACGCTATGGTGGATGATGGTGGCGGTGGTGGCTAGTTTTTACCTTCCCCTGCAACGCGAAGAATCCTAATGCAAACGCCCTTTCCGGAAGAACAGTTACTTTTTACCCCCGCCAGCCCTGACAATGATGCGGTGGGGCTGGTGTTTGCGTTTCCAAACGAATATACGGTGGGGATTACCAGTCTGGGCTTTCAGATTGTCTGGGCGAAATTGGCGGGGCGATCGGATCTCGATGTCCGACGCCTGTTTATGGATTTGCAGGAGCCTCTGCCCAGGGATTTGGAGCTGTTCGGGGTGTCTTTGTCCTGGGAGTTGGACTATGGCAATATTTTGAGTTTGCTAGAGAAGTTTGATATTCCGATTTGGGCGACGGAGCGGGGTGACTCCGATCCTCTGATTTTTGGCGGTGGACCTGTTTTGACGGCAAATCCAGAGCCCTTTGCTGAGTTTTTTGATATTGTTTTGCTGGGCGATGGCGAGCTATTACTTGACGAATTTATCGACGTCTATAAAACCGTCCGGGGTTTGAGCCGCCAGGCAAAACTCCAGCGGTTGGCCCAGGTGCCGGGGATTTATATTCCGAGTCTGTATGAGGTGCAATACGAGGCGCCGGATGGCGCGATCGCCCGCCTCACACCAATTGATGCTGAAACCCCAGCTACGGTGACGAAACAAACCTATCGCGGCAATGTCCTATCGGCCTCCACGGTGGTGACACCCAAGGCTGCCTGGGAAAATATTTTCATGGTCGAGGTGGTGCGGAGTTGCCCGGAGATGTGTCGGTTTTGTTTGGCGAGTTACCTCACGCTGCCGTTTCGTCCAGCCAGTTTGGAGGATTCGTTGATCCCAGCGATCGACCAAGGACTCAAAGTCACAAACCGCCTGGGACTACTCGGTGCTTCTGTGACCCAGCATCCGGAGTTCGACAGCCTACTCGATCACATTAACCAACCCCAGTTTGATGATGTGCGCGTTAGTGTTTCCTCCGTCAGAACCAACACCGTGACGGAAAACTTGCTAAGACGTTAGTCAATCATGACAGTCGATCGATCACCATTGCCGTCGAAAGCGGCAGCGAACGCATGCGCAATGTGGTAAATAAAAAACTCACCCAGGACGAAATTACCAATGCGGCGATCAATGCTAAAGCCGGAGGATTGAGCCGCCTCAAACTCTACGGCATGGTCGGCCTACCCAGCGAAACCTCCGAGGACGTTGATGCCACCGTGGTTTTGTTAAAATCCCTGAAGAAATCTGCCCCGGCCTGGGGCTTACCTGGGGCTGTAGCACCTTTGTCCCCAAGGCCCACACCCCCTTCCAGTGGTACGGCATCAACCCCCAAGCCGAAAAACGCCTCCAGCAATTGCAAAAACAACTGCGCCCCCAGGGCATTGAATTCCGGCCCGAAAGCTACAACTGGTCGGTGATCCAGACCCTACTATCGAGGGGCGATCGCCGCCTGGCAAAACTCCTCACCCTGACCCGCCACTACGGTGACACCCTAGGCAGCTACCGCCGGGCCTTCAAGGAACTTAAGGGCCAAATTCCACCCTTGGAGTTTTACGTCTACGAGAATTGGAGCACCGATCAAATCCTCCCCTGGGATCACCTGCAAGGCCCCCTGCCGAAGGAAACCCTAGTTAAACATCGATCGACCGCCGAAGCCTTTTATGGAACGTGACTATCAAAGCATTCGATCCCTGATTAAACCCGGTGATGTGATCGCCTTCTCCGGGAAAGATCTGCCGTCGGAGGTGGTCAAACTCGCGACGCAATCTGAGTATGTCCATGTAGCGATCGTCATCTGGCGCGATGCCAACAACATACTCATCGCCGAATCCCACATCGATCTGAGCCTGCCCAGCGTCGGCACAGGCAAAAAAGCCCTGGGGGTCCAGCTCCAATGGCTCGACGATCGGCTCGCCCAACAACAATCCCCCACCTGGTGGGCCGCGCTGAAAACACCCCTAGACGAAGCAGGCCTCGCCAAACTGCGCCAATGGAGCCAGGAAATCGAGAGCCAAAACATCCCCTACGACTTCCTCCAGGCCATCGGTGTGGGCCTCGAATCCCTCGGACTGAAGCGCTATAATCAGCAGGACGATCGCGCCTATTTCTGCTCAGAACTGGTCACCTGTGCTTTGCAGCTAGCAGGGGCCATCGACGACCAACTCAACCCAGCGCGGCAGACCCCGGCAAGCGTGATGGCCTTTTCCTGCTTTGAACCGGAGGTCTTGCTCAAATGACCGGGTTTAGCTGTGTTAGGACGGTATTATAGAAAAGACGTACTTTCCCCCATACCCCATGAAAAACACCGCCACCCTCTACCGTGGACATAACATTGAGCGCGTGGGCCATGGTAAACGTGTCACCTTCACCACCGAAATCAACGAAAAGCCCTGGTCGGCAGCCACACTGACCCTCGCCAAGGCGGGCATTGACGCCTGGATTGATGGCGGCGTGGAACCCGAGTAGCTGTACAATGTGAGGTCCTAGGGCGATCGATACCTGTTTTGGGAGTTACATGTCTTTTTCTAAACTTGGTTTGTCAGCTGAAATCGTTCAGGCGGTTACGGCAAAGGGCTATACGGCACCGACCCCGATTCAAGAGCAAGCGATCCCGGTGATCCTGGAGGGTCGGGATCTTTTGGCAGCGGCTCAAACGGGCACGGGCAAGACGGCGGGCTTCACGCTGCCCATTTTGCAACGGCTGGCGCCCAAATCCACGACCCAGGGTGAACCTCGGCCTGTTCCGGTGAAGGCCCCATCCAAGGGACCGATTTTGCGATCGGCGGTCCAGGCCACGGGTCGTAGACAGCCCGTGCGGGCCTTGATTTTGGCACCGACGCGGGAACTAGCGGCCCAGGTTGAAGATAGTGTGCAGGCCTATGGCAGCCACCTCGATCTGGTTTCCTTGGCAGTCTTTGGCGGCGTGAACATTACCCCGCAGATCCGGCGTCTGCGCAGCGGCGTGGATATTTTGGTAGCGACACCGGGGCGCCTGCTGGATCATGTGCAGCAGCGGACGGTGGATCTGTCCCAGGTGGAGATTTTGGTATTGGATGAAGCCGATCGCATGTTGGACATGGGGTTCATCAAGGACATTCGCCGTATCCTGTCGCTTCTGCCTAAGCAACGTCAAAATTTGCTCTTTTCCGCCACATTTTCCAACGAGATCAAGGCCCTAGCAGGGACGCTCCTGCATAATCCGGCGGTGGTTGAAGTAGCCCGGCGGAATGCGAGCGCCGAGAAGATTTTCCAGCAGGTCTACCGCGTGGCCCGCACCCAAAAGGCCGCCCTCCTGACCCACCTGATCAATCACCACAACTGGTATCAAGTACTGGTGTTTACGCGCACTAAGCATGGGGCCGATCGCCTAGCCAAACACCTGGGCCAAAACCAGATTTCGGCGATGGCTATTCATGGCAACAAGAGCCAGTCGGTGCGGACGAAGACCCTGGCGCGGTTTAAGGAAGGGAATATTCAGGTTTTGGTGGCCACGGATATTGCGGCGCGGGGGATTGATATTAGTGATTTGCCCCAGGTGGTGAATTTTGATTTGCCCGATGTGCCCGAGGACTATGTCCATCGGATTGGGCGGACGGGCCGAGCGGGCTCTACGGGGGGGGGCTCTGTCCCTGGTCTGTGAAGATGAGGTGAAACTGTTGAAGGCGATCGAGCGATTGATTGCGCGATCGTTGCCCCAGGAAGTGGTGGAGGGGTTTGAACCCAATTCGCGGGCGTCCCAGCAGCCTCCGGTGACGGCGGAGCAGCGGGCGTCGGGTGTGGAACCTAGGCGATCGTCTGGGGGGCATCCACAGCCGGCTTCGGCGCGGCAGCAGCGTCCGGGGAGTCAGGCGAGGGGGCGACGAAGTGCAGGGGGGCGATCGTCGGGGCGATCGTCTTAGGTAAGCCAGTGGGTGGAGAAATGGCCTATACTTCCTAACTGTTGTAAGTAAGAAAGTAGGGATTTATTATGGGAATTTGTCAGATCGCTCGCTTGGGAATGATCAGCCTTTTGATGTCTGCGTTGTTCATTCCCGAACAGGCCTTAGCCCAATCTGCTAAACTCAATCCCTATCCCGACGTCATCTTGGCCGAACTCCTGAGCAATTGCCTGGATGACACGAAATCCTTAACCCTGATTGTGCCCCTCGATCGCAATAATTCAATTTCCATTCGATCGGCCACTGATAAAAAAATAGCCAACCTGGATAAACGCCTTAAGGAAAGTAAAGACACGCTTGAACAGGAAGCTCAAAATGCCTACAAGCAAGTTGAGGTGGAAGTGAAGGATCGCCAATCACAGCTTGAGGCCTTGGTGCGCGATCCGGAGAAGTTTAATCAGCAGTTGCAAAAAGTAAAAGAGGCGATCGCTAAAAAAAATACACCGGATGGACAGCTTGCGAGTTTGAAGGTTCTCCTAAAGGATCTTGAAGACATTCAACGCGATCCTAAGATGGTCAAAGTAAAAGCCCAGGAAAGCCGAGATAGAGCCTTTCAGGAGATCCGCAATAGCCAGAAATCCTCGCTCCAGCAACTGGACCAAAACCACACCAAATCAAAACAGCGGCTCACGGTTTGCACCTGCAAAATTGAAGGGCTGCAAGCAAAATATCCCGTTCAAGATTTCTACAAGCAGATGATGAAAGAGTTGACGGGGGAGCCTGCTATTTCTAAGGACTGGTCGGAGGTGAGCCAGACCTGTAAGAAGTAGTCCAGACCTCGTTGCATAAATTCCCAGACCCGATCGTGGAGTCTCTATATCGCAAGGCGGCCTAGGCCAGCCATCGCAGTGAGTCCTACATGCTTGACGCACGGAGATATCATGGGAATTTTTGCATTTTTTCACCTCTGAATAACGGTTCTTTGGTTGTGCTGGGGGACCAGAGCGATAATACGATCGCCATTGGACGCACGGCCTCCGGTGACCTGCTGGTCAATAACGGAGCGGTGCAAATCTTCGGGAACAGACGCTCTTTCTCTAGCAGCAGCAAGATTCAAGTCTTTGGATTTGCGGGTAACGATACGATTTCGGTGGATGAAACCAATGGTCCTGTCCAGGCTGTGCAGATGTTTGGGGGGCTGGGGAACGATATTTTGAAGGGTGGAGCGGGGGCAGACTATTTTGCTGGAGGTGAGGGCAATGACTTTGTCGATGGGAATGGCGGCAATGATACGGCCTTCCTTGGGGCCGGTGATGATACGTTTCAGTGGGATCCCGGCGATGGTAGCGATCGCGTCGAGGGAGAAGCGGGCCTTGATCTAATGATTTTTAACGGTTCCGCTGGGGACGAAAGTTTTGACCTGTCTGCCAATGGCGATCGCCTTCGCTTTTTCCGTAATCTTGGCAATATTGTCATGGATACGAATGATATAGAACGGGTCGATCTCAATGCCCTGGGTGGTTCTGACACGATTACATTCAATAATCTTGCGGCCACTGACGTCAAGGATTTTCGACTCAATTTAGGGGCTGATGGGAAACAGGATTCTTTGATTGTGAATGGGACTGATAATGCAGAGACGATCGATGTTACGGGAACTGGGAGTAGCTTCTCGATCGCGGGATTGTTCACAGGGATTACAGTCACGGGATCTGAATCGATCGATCGATTGACCCTGAATGCCTTGGGGGGTGATGATGTTATCCAAGCCAGCACATTGCCAGCGGTGACTGTGCAGTTCACGGCCGATGGAGGTGCTGGGGATGATAAGATTTTCGGTGGTCTGGGGAATGATATTTTGTTCGGTGGAATTGGCAAGGATTTGATTGATGGCAATCGCGGCGATGATACGGCCTTTCTAGGTGAAGGCAATGATATCTTTCAGTGGGACCCTGGCGATGGCAGTGATCTGGTGGAAGGGGGTGCCGGACTGGATACGATGCTGTTTAATGGGGCCAATGTCAGTGAAGTGTTTGATGTTTCAGCCAATGGCCAGCGTGTCCGCTTCTTCCGAAATGTCGCGAATATCACGATGGATATGGATGGGATAGAGCAGCTCGATCTGAATGCCTTAGGGGGAATCGATACCATCACCATCAATGATCTAACCGGGACTGCCCTGAAGCAACTCAATCTGAATTTAGGGAGTGATGGTCAAGGCGATCGCGTAATCATTAATGGTACAAATGGCGATGATGTGATCCAGGTTGCTAATGCGACGAATGGTGTTGATATTTTGGGATTATTTGCAACGGTGGCGATCTCCGGGGCCGACCCTACGGATACGCTCGTCGTCAGTGGTTTGGCTGGGGATGATGTGCTGGTGGCCACTACATTGCTACCGAATAAAATCTCGGTGGTGTTTCAGGGTGATGCTGGGGACGATGTTCTCAATGGTGGCGAGGGTAATGATGTCCTAGATGGTGGGGCGGGGGATGATGTGCTTGTGGGTGGTCCTGGGCAGGATATCTTACTGAATGGTGAGGTGAATGTTCAGTAGAGGGGGCGATCGCATTCTGCCAGATCTCAGTCCTACATGTTAGGGTTGGGATCTGGGTTTACGAGCCATCGAACGAGTGACTGGGGTTCACCACACTACGGTGATCACCTGGATCAAACAAGTGGGCAAACACCTCCCGGACGCCTATGCCCGGTCGGTCTATCCGGCGATCGAGGTTTGGGTTAGTAGTCAGGGGACGTTGCCCATCAAACCAAAACCCTCCCGGTGCTGTATCCGAAAGGGTTTGGTGTTGGTTCTAGTTGGTGGTTAAGTTAGCTGGTTTTTGGGCAATCGCGCGATTTTACTTGTTTTCCAAGTATTTCAAGGTACCGTCTTGCTGACCGACGATCGCATCCAAATCGCCATCGCCATCAATATCAGCAAAGGTGACGTTGCTGTTTGCATCTAAGCCACTGATATTGTTCATGGGATTCGTGTTGCCGGTCTGGCGACTAAAGCTACCGCCATTATTGCGATAGTAAGCCATGCCGCCTTTACCATCACCGATAAAGATATCCAAATCGCCATCCTTGTCGATGTCGGCAAAGCTGGGTCGTAGACTGCTACTGACTGTCATCCCATTAAATGGGTTAGCAGTCCCAGTCACTTGGGCAAAGCTAGCATTGGTATTGCGATAGAAGGCAATGGAGCCACTGGTATTACCCGCAGCGCTGACGGTGGTAATGAAGGCATCCAAATCGCCATCGTTATCAATATCGGCAAAGGTCGGAGCCATGGTCGCCAGGGTCACCGCATTAAAGGGATTAGCCGCATCGGTGACTTGGGCAAAACTGCCGTTGGTATTGCGGTAGTAACCGATCGTGCCCTTCGATCCGCCAATAAAGGCATCGAGGTCACCGTCGCGATCGATATCCGCAAAGGAGATGCTGCTGTTATCACCCCAATCCACGCCGTTAAAGGGATTGGCTGCGCCCGTGACTTGGGCATAGGTGCCGTTAGTGTTGCGATAGTAGCGGATAGTGCCATCGGCGGCACCCACAAAAGCATCCAGATCACCATCCTTATCGATGTCGGCAAAGGCGGGGGTCGCCTGATTGCCCACATCTAAGCCATTGAACGGATTGGCTGTGCCTGTGCGCTCGCGGAAGGTGAGTCCAGTAATGGACAGCGAAACCGTTGCTGTACTGGTACCCCCTTTGCCATCACTGATGGTGTAGGTGAAGCTGTCGTTGCCTGTATTGCCCAGGTTGAGTGCGGCGAACTTGCCGTTAGGGTTGTAGGTGAAGGTGCCGTTGGCATTGAGCGTTAGTTTTGCCCCGGAGGTGAGGGTCACCGTTGCGCCCGCAGCGATCGCCACACCATTCACCTGGGTGACATTCAGGACATCGCCCGTGTCAATATCCGTATCGTTGCTCAAGACCGTTAGGGTTGTGGCCGTATCTTCATTGGTGGTGAAGCTATCGGCGATCGCGCTGGGACCATCGTTCACACCTGTAATCGTCAGCGTGGCTGTGGCTGTGGCTGTGCCGCCTTTGCCGTCGCTGATGGTGTAGGTGAAACTGTCGTTGGCGGTCTTGCCCACCCCCAGGTACTCAAATTTACCGTTGGGATTGTAGGTGAAGGTGCCGTTGGCATTGAGGGTGACCTTGGCCCCGGAGGTGAGGGTGATGGCTGTGCCAGTGGCGATCGTCGTACCATTGACGCGAGTCACTGTCAGGGTATCAGCCACGTTTGCATCAAAGTCGTTGCTGAGGGCAGAGATATTCACCGAAGACCCTTCGTTCGTGGTGGCGATGTCATTTAGGGCCGTTGGGGTTGTGTTGGTGTTCTCGAAGTAGTTGAGGTTGCCATTAAATTCACCGATGAAGGCATCTAAGTCGCCATCGTTATTGATGTCAATGAACACGATCGTGCTGTCGTTGCCCACATCTACGCCATTGAACGGATTGGCTGTGCCCGTTTGTTGGCTAAAGCTGCCATTGGTATTACGGAAGTAGTTGATGTTGCCATCTTTTTCACCCACAAACGCATCCGCATCACCATCGCGATCCACATCGACAAAGGTAATCCGGCTGTCATCGCCCACATCGACCCCGTTGAATGGGTTGGTCGTGCCTGTGATATTCGCAAAGCTACCATTGGTATTGCGATAGAATTTGATGCTGCCATCGGCTTGCCCAACAAAGGCATCCAGGTCACCATCACTGTCGATGTCCACAAAGCTCGGCGCAACCTTTTCAGCAACGCTATTAAAGGGGTTGGTTGTGGCCGTTACTGCCGTGAAGCTACCATTGGTATTTTGGTAGTAAGACATTCCCCATTTGCTATTACCCACAAAGGCATCGAGATCCCCATCTTTGTCGATGTCGGCCAAGGAAATGGAGTCGCCACTGATGCTCTCAAAGGGATTTGCACTGCCCGTGATTTGGCTAAAGCTACCATTGTCATTGCGATAGTAACTAATGTCGCCATTACTGTTACTCACTAAGGCATCGAGATCGCCATCTTTGTCGATGTCAGCAAACGTTGGGGCACTGGAGTAGCCCACATCGATGCCATTGAAGGGATTCTCACTGCCTGTCCGTTCATAGAACGCTCCACCTTTAATGGTCATGGTCACGGTGGCGGTACTCGTACCCCCTTTGCCGTCACTGATCGTGTAGGTGAAGCTTTCGGTGCTGGTTTCACCCATGCCTAGGGTGACAAATTTGCCATTGGGGTTATAGGTGAAGGTGCCATTGGCATTGTAGATCAGCTTTGCGCCGGAGGTTAGGGTGATGGTGCTGCCAGCGGTAATGTTATTACCATTGACTTGGGTGATGCTAATGACATCGCCTGTATCAATATCAGAATCGTTGCTCAGAACGGAAATCGTCGTGGCTAGATCCTCATTGGTGCTGGCATTATCCGCTCTGGCGATCGGTGCGTCGTTGGTGCCTGTAATGGTCAACGATACGGTGGCGGTGCTGGTGCCGCCTTTGCCGTCACTGAGGGTGTAGGTGAAGCGATCGGTGGCGCTCTGGCCTACGCCTAGGAATTCAAATTTGCCATTGGGATTGTAGGTGAAGGTGCCGTTCGGGTTGAGGGTGACGGTGGCTTTGGAACCAATTTGCAGGGTGGAGCCGGTGCTTAAGCTGGTGCCATTGACTTGGGTGATGCTGAGAACATCGCCCTGGTCGATGTCGGTGTCATTGCCCAGGGGCGCGATCGTCACTGCGACATTTTCGCTAGTGGTGGCGGCATCGGCGAAGGCGATCGGGCCGTCATTTAAGCCCTCGATCGTCAGGGTGACGGTGGCGGTGCTGCTGCCCCCTTGACCATCGCTGAGGGTGTAGGTGAAGCTGTCGGTGGCCGATTGACCCCGTGATAGGGATTCAAACTTGCCGTTGGGGTTGTACTTAACGGTGCCATTGGGGTTGAGCGTGACCTGTGCGCCGGAAGCCAGCGTCAGTGCCCTACCCGTGATGGCAGCCATGCCATTGATTTGGGTGATGCTGAGATTGTCACCGAGGTCAATGTCGGTATCATTTGTTCTAGGGGCGATCGTCACGACGGTTGCTTCATTGGTGGTCACCTGATCCGCCATGCTGATGGGCGCATCGTTGATCCCTTGAATTGTCATCGTCACCGTGGCGAAATCGGTGCCTCCGGCTCCATTGGTCAAGCCGTAGGTAAAGCTATCCGTGGTGGTCTTGCCTGAACCGAGCCACTCAAACTTGCCGTTGGGATTGTAGGTCAAGGTCTTGTCCGCATTCCAGGTGACGATCGCGCCGGAGCTAAGCGCCACCGATTGGCCTGCGGTAATGGTTTGACCGCTGACGGTGGTGAGGGTGAAGGCGGTGTTGCCGTTGAAGTTGATGTCGTTGCCTAAGACGTTCAAGGTGGCGCTGGTGGCTTCCGTCGTTAGGCCGCTGTCGTTGAGCGCGATCGGGGTGATCTTGACCGTTTCGGTATTGCTATAGCTGATGGTGCCTAGGCCACTATCCATCACTTTTTGAGCCGTTTTGTCCCAGGTGCCGATTTGCTTGGCGGGTTGGACGAACAGGGTATCGTTGCCGCCGCCACCATCGACGGTGATATCGAAGCTAGAACGCAGGGCATCGTTGCTGGTCGAGAGGGTAATGGTGTTGTCACTGTTGTTCCCCTTGATGGCCACAACGCCGCTGGTTCGCCCCGCCACATCGGCATTCAGATGGGCCAGGGTGTACAGATAGACATCTTGGGTGGTGTTGAGTTGGACGATCGCTGCGTTTGTTAATTCCAAATCCAGGGCATTGGTGCGAGTCCCGACCGCCGTTGCGCTTAAGCTGAGGCGATCGGTTTTGATATTTGCCGTTGGATTGTTATTGTCATCGGTATTGGCATCGATGATCGCACCGATCGAAGTTAAGCTAACACTTTGTGCTGCATATACTTGATCAACATTGAGGTTACCTTTGGCATTGTCCACATAGATGTTTTCTTTGGCACGGGCGGTTAAGCTGCCTCCGGTGCTGTTGGCGATATTGTTAGTTAGGTCGATCGTGATGGCAGCATTGCTACTACCGATGCTGGCGTTGCCCGCTTCCATAACTAAATCGGCACCCGTGACATTGACCGCGCCCACGGTTGCCACATCGTAAATCCCCTGCGCTCCTTTAATCCGGACTTCGCTGCCCGCTTTGACTTGATCGAGGTTGATGTCCTGCTCGGAGCCGAGGAAGACGTTGCCGCCGGCGGTGAGGTTAATTTCACCTTGAGCATCGATATCTACATCCTGTTTGAGACTGATGCGAATCGAGGCAATCGGGTTCGCTGATTTGCGCGGATTGGTGATGACGGCTCCGTTGGCATCGTAATAGGTGAGGTCATCGCGTTCAGCCGCACTGAGGGCAAGGCGTTGCTCCTCGGTTAAATCCGTGGCCCAATTTTTCACGTTGGCCCAGTTGTTGATCACCATTGAGCCTTCAGTCCGCCCAATGCCACCGCTAGCGGTGACAGTTACGTTGCCACCCGCTTTGATGTTGGCGGCTTCGATCGTGAATTGCGTATCGGTGACGGTGCCGAAGAGTCCAGTGCCAATCTTATTGCGCAGTTGATCCAGGCTCCACTGACTGCCTTGCCGCAGGGCATTTTGCTGCGCGGTGCTGACGGTGTAGTTGCGCTCGATCAATGTGGGATTGTAGGTGGCAACATTGGTCAGGTTTTTCCCGGTGAAATCGCTGTCTTGGAATAGATCACCGATCGCTTTGGCGACATAGGCCCGATCGCCCGTCAGCGAGACGGAACCGCCACTGAATAGCGTGTTTAACGTGTGATATTCGCTGGTCTTCGCGGTAGCCATCGCAGCGATTTGACTATTACTGTAGCCGAGGCTTTGTAATTGGGCCTTGGCGGTGTCGCTATAGCTGTAGACGAAGTTGGCGTTGTAGGCATCGGCGGTGTATTGGCCATTCGCAGCGGCTTTGACGTTGCGATAGTTCCAGTAGGTCTGATACAGGTGTGCCACCTGTTGCTTAAAGCTGTTGATCGATTGGGCACTGCGATCGGTGGTCAAGCCCACCTGCGACCACAGACTTTCCAACTGGGCTTGGGAATAGGGATCGACCGTTTCCGATCGATTGTTGTCAATCAAACTGCCACTGGCTACGCTCAGATTCACGTCACCGCCCGCCGTAGCACTGACGAGATAGAGATCACCACTGGTTTCTGTCAGGTTGATGTGATCGGCGGCTTTCAGCTTCAATCCAGAGATGCCATCAGCACTACTCAGGATCGTCTGGCTGCCATTGCTGAATTTGATACCGGAATTAACGCGGAGTGACTGAGTCGAAGACCCGATCGAGCCATTGTTCGAGACCAAATTGATGGTATATCCCTGAATATCACCGCTGCCACCGCTGCTCAAGAGCGATCCTTCCGTCGATAGGGTGAGATTGCCCATGGCAACACTGGCCGCCGAAATGGTCACATCACCCGCAATATCGGTAATCACCGCATCACTGCCAGAGAAGAATTGCAATTGGTTCACATCGGTTTTGAGATTGGCCAAGCTATTCCCGGATAGCATCAAACTATTGCTAGTCAGCCAGCCATTGCTCGACAAGTTGCTGATCGAACCCGATGTGGATTGGAGGCTGGTGGCTCCGCCTTGATTGCGGATCGAATCAAGCAAGAGGATATTCTTGTTGGAGGTGATGTTAACGGAGCCGCTATCGTAACCGATAAAGTTAACGTTAATCGGTGCGTCCGCATTATAGCTATGGGTGTTGATGATTTTCTCACCTTTCTGATAGGTATCGCGGCGATAGTACGTGGTTTCTTTGAAGATCCACCAGCCACTTGAGGTTTCTTTCCAAGTGTCTTGATCGACGAGTTTACTCGCCTCGGTCGTTACCTTTTCGCGACTATATCGGTAGCCATTCAGGTTTAATACAGCATTGTCAATGAAAGCACCTTCTAACAAGGGGGTTTCATCCAGCAATCGGGTGGTGGATTCAATCTCCGTGCCCGGATCTCTTGCCAATTCATCCACGCCCCAAACCTTGGATTTTTTATAGGTTTTCTCAGTTTCGGTTTGGGTGGCTTGGCCCGTGACCCAGGTAAACCGCTGGTTGGCGAGTGGATTGTAGCTGGCGCTGCGAGAATTGCTGACGGTTGAGGTTTTGCCCCCGGCGATCGAGGTGTCGGTGATGGTGATATTGTCGCCGATGCGGGTATAGGTCGTGGCCAGGGCATTGCCGTCGGCTCCCTGGCGGGCGATGTCAACGATTTTGAGTTTGCCTTCGATGCCATCGCCGCCTGTATCGAGCTGGTTAATCGCGATCGCGTAGTTTGTGTTGTTTGTCACATTGATCCGCCCAAAGCCATCCATCACTTGCAGATTGCCATTCCCGGTGCTGATGATATGGCCCACCAGTTGCATGTAGCCCCCGGCGATCGCGACGTTATCCAGTTCAATCCGGTTTTCGGCGGCGTTGTATTTGGTGGTGATGTTAGACCCCGGCACGGTTAGGTTGAGGTAAGGCATGGCAGGCGTGTTGCCAGCGGCCTTGAGGCTGTCGTAGCTGGCCTTAAAGCTACTAATCTGTGTGTTCAAATCGCTGTTGAGCGTAACGGCGCGATCGGGGGCACCGCTTTGGATCGTGCCATTGATGTTGAGGTAGCGGGCATTGATGAACACATTGTTGGCAGCGGTGATATTGCCTGTGCTTGTGGATGCGACTGTGTCACTGCCGCTACTGCTGCTCCCATTTTCAAACCTTCTAGCCGTGCTGGAGATTTGACTGCGCGGATCACCGCCCACATGCATAAAGCCCAGGTCATCGGTGAGGCTGAAGCGGTGGGCGGTGCCACTGCCGCTGCTGGTGAGGTCGATCGCGGTACCGGATTTGGCAGTACTTTCCGTTGTTGCGAGTTTGATGGTGTTGCTATTGACGACGATCGCGAAGTAACTGCGATTATCAGTCAAGCCACCAATGCTCGTGCCATCACCATTGTCATAGAACAATTTATCCCCAGTTTGCAAGCCATGATTGGCGAGGGTAATGGTGTTTGCAGAAGTATTGACCTGGCTGGCGGGATTTAAGTTCAGCACGGTGCCTTGGTGATTCAAGACAAAGTCGCCACCGGACTGGATATCAATGGTTTTAGCATTGATATTACCGGAGACCAGCACGTTGCCCTCGTCATTGGCCAGTCGCACGGTGCCCTTGAAATTGGTGACCGCACCCTCGACGCTCAGATCCGGCGCAGGCGGAGTCTCGACCCCCAAGGCGGCAAAGTCATTCTTCTGCACCGCAAAGGTGGGATTGTAGGTGTTTTCCACTTGAATCAGCGACTGTTCGCTGTTACTCAATGTGGTGACTTGGCTGAAGTTGGCGGTTTGGCCCCGATCGTTGCGATTGTTGATGGTGTCATTGCTGTTGACTTCAATCTGGTTAAACAGAATTCGGCCCCCGGCGACTTCCGGAATGGTCAGGTTCTTAATCCGGAGGTAATAGGGACTGCTGTTTGTGATGCTGATTTTGGCATCACCGGGGGAATTCAAGACCCCGCTGCCCTTGAGGAAATCGCCGTTCACCCGAATATCACCCACTTTGACCGCAATATCCGGCACGTCAATATAAGTCACCTGGCTGACATCGCCCAGTTCGGTCAGTTTCATTTGCCAATATTCAATTTCCGCACTGTAGGAAGCAACGGTGCTGGCATCCCCGGCATAGGTAGCTTTCAGTTCCTGAAGTTGGACAATGTGGGCGGTGATATTGTTGTACAGATTCTCGACGCTAAGGGCGACGGTCCCAACGCCATCGGATTTTTGGGTGATGTTGATCGGATAGACATTAACACCATTAACCGTTGTGGTTGCGTTCAAGTTGAGGCGTTCATCGATCGTCAGCGTTTCTTGGTTTTCAATACTCACCTCGATCGAGCCATTCACGGTCACACCAGTGGTGTTGGTAATATCATCGCGATCCACATGAACCTCCTCAACGGAAGCTCCGACCATACTTTCATAGCTATCTTGACTCTTGTGTATCCCCATCGACTCAACGTTTCCTTCAGTCGTCAGCAGATTGGTATCCAAGACAGTCTGAATCTGTGCGCCTGCGGCGATCGTCACGGTATTTTCTAAGTTCACCGTCGCATCCGCAATCCCTGCACTACTCAGCGGCAGTGCCGTGTAGTTCCAAACATTCGATCGGGCATCCACCGTAATATTGTTGGTATTCCCTTGCAGATCTTGTCCGGCCAGCAGGTTGACATCACCTTCGGAACGCAGATAGGCTCCATTGTTCAGTTGGATTTGGTTTTTGGTGTTGGTTGTGGCGACGGAGTTGGCCGCAGGCAAACCCGCAATCCCGTAGCTGGAGGCATTAGCCGTGGCATCGAGATTTACATCGGCAAGGGCGGCGAGGGTAATATCGCGATCGCTGTACAGGTTGGCATCCTGGATTTTAATCACGGCATCATTGCGTTCTTGCTTCAGCTTCGATTCCGCCACGGCAACGGAAATCACCCCGCCGCTATCGAGTGTGGTTTCATCCCAAGCGGAGACGCTGTTGAGCGCGTTGACGTTGAGATCGGCTTGGGTTGTGATGGTGGTATCAAAGTCGTTGGTGGTTGAGCTATCGCCGATCGTGATGGTGGTGCTGTCTTTGATCGTCGTATTGCTAACCACGGCAGAGGCATCCAGGGCACCGCCTGATCCAGCTTCGGCATTCTCATCGTTGAGCTTGGCTTTGAGAATCGTTTGCTTAGCATTGACCGTGAGACTGTTGGCCTTGATTGTCAATTTTTGCTGAGTATTGTCGGTATCGAGTCCAATATCAACGCTGACATTGGTATTGACGGTGTTGGTCGTACTCGCGCCACTGCCACCCA
The DNA here is from genome assembly GCA_012031975.1 of Alkalinema sp. RU_4_3. Taxonomy (GTDB): domain Bacteria; phylum Cyanobacteriota; class Cyanobacteriia; order Leptolyngbyales; family Leptolyngbyaceae; genus JAAUSA01. The sequence goes on from JAAUSA010000004.1 coordinate 32,125, forward strand.
CGATCGCCGCATTCACACTATTGGCTTTGCTGTTAAAGTTCGTGGTTTGGTCGGCAGTGATGTTAATGGCATTGGCGACATTAATTTCCACATTGTCGAGCGTCCTATCCCCATCTTCGATCCGAACTTTCACCGTACTCTGGCTATCCGTCGAACTGGTCGCCGCTCGGCCTGACACCACACCGCCACCACCGGAGATGGCATCCGCAAAGTTCGTATCATTGCCGATCGCGTCAATCTTCAGGTTCTTGGCGGTAATATTCACGCCCGTTTCTAAATAAGCCTGGGTGGTCAGGTCAGATTCGGCCTTGGCAATATTGGCTCCGACAGCCAGTAGACCCGCGTTATAGCCATCGGCTTTGGCGGTTTGGTCGCTCTGGGCATTGGCTTTGATCGATACATCATTGGCGATCGTTAGTTTGCTATTGGTTCCCATAAAGGCCGTGACTTCGCCTTCATTCGTCGCCGTACTCTGACTGGCATTGATCGAACCCAAGAGCGCCCCACCGGAACCGGAAGCCTCGGCATGGGCCGCATCGCCACTGGTCGGCAGAATTTGTTGGGCGAGGACGGTCAAATTATTGGCGTTAATCTGGTTGCTGCTACCAATGTAGGCATCCACCTGGGGCTTCACGATCGCGGTGGCCTCGGAGTAGCCGACCTGAATCCCCCCCGCTACTGCTACCCCTTGGGCCTCGGCTTTGGCCTTGGGCTGCGCGGTTGCGGTAATCGTCAGATCCCCGCTCAGGGTCGTCGTGACGTTACTACCGACAAAGGCTTGCACCGTACTGTCCACGGTGGCATTGATGTCCGTCCCTGTTCCCGCCGCCGCTAAACCGCCCGCGATCGCCAGTCCCTGGGCATCGATCGTGCCATCGCCCTTGGCTTTGATATTTAAATGCGTCCCTGTGATCGTGGCATCCGTCACCTGCGCTTTCGTCCGGCTTTGGGTTTTGGCATCGGCAACCGTGGCTCCGATCGCGACGAAGCCACCACTGACTCCGTAGGCATCCGCTGTGACGTTGTCGGTGCTATCGGCGGTGACGTTAATCGTTTTACCCTTAATCGTACTGCCAGCTCCAATCTTGGCTTCTCCCGTCGATTTGACCGTCCCGATCGCTTCGCCCCCAGCGCCAGCGCCACCAATACTGGCCGCGACCGAAGTGGCGACGGCCAATGCGTCAATATCCGACGTGGCAGTGGCGGTGAGGTTGATATTGTCGGTAATCGAAGCAACTTTTGCCTGCTCGATTGTGGCTCGTACCGTATTGTTAATCGTCGTCTCTGTCGTCGAAACGCCCACGGATGCGCCGACATAGCTGGCGACGACCGCACCACTTCCGACCGTTGCATCGATCGTTGGGGTGTCCGTCGCTGTTAGGTTAATTTCGCCGCTTGCTTGAACGTTGTAGACTCCACTGGCAGCGCTATTAACGTTGCGGATCAAGGCTTCAACTTGATTGCTGGTGGTGGTGATGACCTTCGCTCCGGCACCGCTAAAGCTGGCGCTGGTAGGCGCCAGCCCCGCCGCTAACGAGGCGGCCACGGCAGTATTTTCCGTCATCTTCAGTTGCGATTGGGCTTTGAGATTAATGTCATCGCCCACGTTCACAGTCGTGCTATCGCTCGTTGTGCCACCAATCACCGATTGGATCGTATTGTCAATCGTATTGGTCACTTCGACGGCTCCGATCGCCATGCTGAAGGAGGCACTGCTACTGCCAGAAACGGCAATGCTGCCACCCACCGCCACACTCTCGATCTGGCTTTGGTCAAGCGCCGTTTGGGTCAGGTCGCCGCCGTTATTGGCATCCGCTATGGTGGTAATCGTGCTGCCGTTTTGAATCATGGCTTGGATGGTGTTGCGGAGCGTATTGGTTACGCCCGTCCCAGCTCCCGCTGCACTTACGCCCGCACTGCTGCCCACGGCAACCGATACCGCTCCTGCCATGCCAAAGGTTTCGATTTCAGCAGTGGAAGTGGCGGTTAGATTCAAATCCCCTGCTTTGACGGTGGCTTTGTCGATCGTCGCTTGCACCGTATTGCCGATTGTGTTATCGGCGATCGCCACCCCGACGGATGCACCCACTCCGGCATTAGAACCCACTCCCACCGCCAAACTGGCTGCGCCCGCATTGGCAGTAATTTCGCTATCGTCAGTGGCGGTGAGGTTGACCGTTTCATCGCTGGTGACTGTGGTGTTATTTTGTGTGGTGTTATTTTGTGTGGCGTTATTTTGGATTGCCGCCGCGATCGTGCTGTTAATCGTGTTCTTAATGCTCGTCCCAGCCCCGGCCAAAGCGATGCCAGCGCCGCTGCTGGTCGCACCCACAGCGGCAGCCCCGCTGAAGGATAGGCCATCGATCGTCGCTGTCGATTTAGCGTTCAAATTGACATTGCCATCGGCAGTAATCGTGGCATTATCCACTAACGCCTTGATTGAGTGACCTTCTTCTTGGCCGATTTTGTTAGTGGCAACGGATGCCCCGATCGATAAAGCCGCGCCAGAACCACTGCCCAAGGTCGCCGCGATCGCGACTCCCCACCGCAGTCCGCCACGATTTTGCTGCTGTCCATCGCCATCACGTTTACGGCAGCATTATTACTCGTGGTGATCGTGGCGGTATTTTTCACTTGCGCGACGATCGTGTTATCAATGCTGTTATTCGTTCCGGCTCCTGCCCCGCTGAGGCTGAGTCCGCCCATGGAGCCGGAGGAACCCGATGCCGATCCGCCGATACTCAGTGCATCAATTTCCGCCGTGGATTGCACCGTAATAGTGACTGCCCCGGTGGATATGAGCTTCGATTGATCAACTTCGGCGATGATGCTGTTATGAATATCATTATTAGCCAGGGAAATGCCAGTGGCCGCAGTCCCGCTATAGGAACTACGGGCCAACGCCAGGGCATAGCCGCCGCTATCGGCGGTGATGTCGCTATCATCCGTGGCCGTCACACCAATCTTACCGCCGTTGTTCGTTGTAATCTTGCTGTTGGTATTTACGGTCGCCGCGATCGTATTGCTAATATCATTGAACGCGCCCGCTCCGGCTCCTGCGAGGCTCACCCCAAGCATTGAGGTATTGGAACTCACCGAACCCGCTGCCCCGATCGCAAAGGCTTCGATCGTGCCAATCGATTCTGCCGTAATCTCCACATTGCCATTGGCGGTTAAGGTGGATTGCTCGACGACCGATCGTACCGTGTTATTGATATCGTTATAGGCTAAACCTGCCCCAGCCGTGATCGAAGCCCCGTTATTATTGGAATTAATGCTGCCTGCGATCGCGACTCCTCCGGCATTGGCCTGTAGGGTGGAATCATCCGTCGCCTTGATCGTGATTGCGCCGCCGATCGACACCGTGGACAGTGCGATCGCCGCTTCGGTCTGGTTGCTAATGTCATTAATGGTGACAGCCCCCGCAATCCCCACATTGACAGACGAATTCACGGCCCCCGTCCCACTGGCGGTAACCGCATAGATTTCACTGCTGTTCAGTGCATTGACCGTCAGCGTCTGCGCCCCCGTCAATTGGCTGTTATAGATATAAGCATTGGTGGTTTGGCGTACTGTGTTTTGGTTGTAGGCTCCCGCAAGGCCTAGCGAGGCTTTGGAGGTGCCCTCTTTATTCCCGATCGTGGCCGCTACCGAACCGCCGATCGCCAAAATATCACTGTCATTATTGGCGGTGATGCTCATGGTCGCTGGATTCGCGACCTGCACCACGACCCCGCGCAGATAGGCTTCGGTATTGTCTGTCACGCTATTGAACGCCACATCCCCCGAAACCCCGATGCCAAACTTGCTGGCTGGTTTCGTTGTGCCATCGGCATTGGTGGTCTCTTCATTGCCTGTAGCGATCGCGGAGGCCAAGGAAAACGCAGCAATACTGCCCTGATTGCGGGCATTGACAATGACGTTACCCTCACTGGTGATTGATGTGGGCAAATCCGTTTCGCCGGAATCACTCAAGTTGCCAATCACAGCACGAGTATTGCGATTGATCTGGTTAAACCCGATCGTTATGCCGATCCCAATATTTTCAGCCACAGCCACACCGCCCATGATATTCATCACGTCGGTGTTGTCCTTGGCATTCACGACTAAACTAGCATTGGTATCACTGATGAGATTATTACCAATCACCATATTCACGCCATCATTAATTTGTGCCGTGGTGGTGTTATCGACATAAACCCAACTCCCCGCCCCACTGAAGCCAAAGGTCTCGGCTTTGCCACCAGAGGCCGCCACGTCAACGTTCATGGTTTTGCTATCGGCATTCACCTTGAGGCTATCGGCATACAGCTTTACCCCATCCTCAATCCGCGCGTTGACATCACTGCTGTAATCTAATACCAACACTGTGCCGCCCACGGCATTGCTAGCCTCGCTCCCCGCTCCAGGTAACTGCGCCTGCGGTCTGTTGGCTCGACTATTCCAGACAATTCCTGGCAGTCGAATATTGCCGCCAAAATGCACCGATTCATTGATGCTCTCGGCGTTCACAATGACATTTTGCTGATCCGATCGGAGTTGGGTATTTTGGTTAATTTGGGCATTGCGATCGATGTAGGCATTGCTGGTGTGATTTAAGCCGAGAATCGTCACTGCTCCGGCCATACCGACTTTGCTGGTGCTCTTGGCCGTTGCCTGACTCCAGCTATCAAAAACGTAGTTATCCAACCCTAAATTGCTGTCCAGATAGCCCGCTAAAGTTCCAATAAATTGACCCGCCTTGCCATACCAAGTCCCCGGCCCTTTAAAGGGTTCGGCCAAATTCACGCCCCATTGAAGGCTATAGGCGTTGAGGGCTTGGCTGGTGACGGAGAGATCTTTGTAGGCATTCACCGTTGCCCCATTACCAATGTAAGCATTGACCGTATTGGTGTAATCCCCGATCGCGAGGGCTGCCGAGCCAGCAAATTTGCCACCCGTCGAACTACTCGAACCACCCGTCGAGCCACCCGTTGAACCACCTGTCGAGCCAGCAGTAGTTGCATCCTTTGTCGTATCGAGATCAGAACTGGCTGACACATCAGGACGATTCGCCGCCACTGCTTGAACCGTAATCGCTCCTTGGCTGGAAGTCACACTGGCCGCTATATCGTCAGCGGTGTTGCCATTTTCTGCCTTGCCGCCAATGCGCGCCGTCACGGTATTGGTGTCGCTCATATAGGCTGATGCGGCCCCAATTTGGATGGCGGGGGCTTGTTTTTGGGTTCTCTCGCTGCCCTTGGCGGATTTTGAGGATATGAAGGATGATAATTTGTCCCAAACTGCCTTGCTTGCTGAGCCGTATATGCCACCCAGCAGACTGCCACTAGGACTACCGACCCCAGCATTGGCGCTGACCCCGCTGCCGCCCAGCAATGAATTGCCTCCCGAAAAAACGCTGGCAATCGGGGCATTGGTCTGGGCCGCATTCACCGTAATATCACCCGTTGCGATGACAGTACCATCGATCGCGGCATGGGTCTTCCCCTCCTCAAATGAAACCGCGACGGCCATGGCCGCATAGCCATCCTTACCCGTTTTCGACTTAGCATCGGTTTGATTGCGATCGATGGTGTTCGCCGTCACCGCGACGCTGCCGCCTGCCTTAATGATGGCCTTATCCGTCACCTCAGCGATCGAGTCACTATACAATTCACTCATCGCCACAGCTCCCGCCAGGCTAGCGGCTCCGCTGTTATCCCATCGGGCCGTATTCACTTGAACATCGACGGTGTTATCGGTCAGGGTGGTGAGGCTGACATCCCCACTGGTTTCGATCAAGCCAGCGATGGACACTTTAGCAGTTGCATCCGCTTTGCCATAGGCTGCCCCTAACACGTAGGAAAACAGCGGCTGAATCGTGGCGTTGGTCTTTGCTGTGGCGGATGCGGCGACGTTGCTGCCAAAGATTTGGGTCTGGTCATCTGCCGTAATCGTGGCGTTGGATTTTGAAAGGGCCGCACCGCCAATCAGGGAAAAGTTATCTAAAAAGCCGACGATCGCATCCCCAACCGTCGAGGCATCCGTAAACGATCCAACATAGTCGGCCTCAGCGGAGAGCTTCATGTCTTTGCCACTGAGGATGGCTTTATAGAGACTGATCGCAGCTTGGCTCGTTTCTGTACCATCGAAGCCCGTTGAGGCGGCCTGACTATCACGGGTGGTGAGGGTAATGTTGCCAGCGGTGTAGATATTGGAGAGATCAGCGATCTTGGTGTTATTATTGTTGCTAATGCTGCTCTCCACATGGGCCAACAGTTTTGCTGCCGTGGGGCTGCCACTGGTCCCGATTGTGATGTTGCGGCCAGTCAGTGCGATCGAGCCAGAGTTACCTGTGGAAGCTTCGTTCGCATAATCGGTGCCCGAAATTTTGCGGGTCGCAACGATACTCCCCGCATTAAAATTAATTGTATTAGCTGTAAAGTTAGCATTGCCGCCCTCGGTATACAGGTTGCCGCCCAGTGTAATGGTGTCACTATCGTTGTTACCATTAATGTTCAGAGTACCCCCGCCTGTATTAACGGTTCCATTAAAAATAAGATTATCATCACCACTTGCACCACTGACACTAAAGCTACCACCTCTAGTGTCAAAACTGCTGTTAAAGGTAACAGTATCATCACTATCACCTAAATCAATACTAAGATTGACGGCATTCGAGAAGCTATTGAAAGCTGAGGTAAAGGTCAATTCATCGGAACCATCACCCAGATTAAACTCCAGTCCCGATGTGATATTAGCCAAGGCCACCTTGACCTGATAGTCATTCACTTGGGCAACACCTGTTTGGGCCGTAATTTTTGATGCTGAATTCGCCGAATAAATATTTTCGGTAATTACCAGATCAGTCCCCGACAGGGAAACGCTCAAGCTATTTCTTTGCTCGGCGGTTGAGTCATAGCGTAATTTCCCATCATTGAGGGAAACGGTGCCTAAAACCTGTTGATAGTCAATGCTGGCAAGGCTGGCTGTGTCGATCGTCCCTGCCCCTACTTCTAGAATCCAGTCCCCTCCCAATGCAGTATTTCCTGTTAAATCATCCGAAGCCGCAACATCTGCCCCCGTTAACTGACTGATTTGATTGACCAAAAATTGCCCCTGTAATCCTGCCGCAAAATCACAGCCATAGATCAGAATATCTGCATTTTCGCTCAAGCTATTTTGCCAAGATTGTAAGCTCTGGCGATAGCGATCGAGGCTGTCCCCATTCAACGTCGCGTTGCCGAGTTGCAGCGTGCCATCACTCCCGTGGGCAACAATATGGACCGCCGTCACCCCCTGTCGCTGAGCCAACGTCGCACTAATTTGCTCAACCCCATCTTGGTTGGCATCGAGATAAATAATTTGCTGCGGTGGAATGCCAGCCAATAAGCCACTGGCGTTTTCGACCGTACTGTCGATAAAAAAGAGTTCTTGGGTGCGATCGCGGCTTCCCAACGTAGTAGTGGGCCAGGGGGCGATCGCCCAGTTACTAACCGAATTCTGGGCCAGATCACCAGTGTTTGCTATGTCGATTGTGGAATACCAATCCTGCCCTGAATTCAATGAATTCCCAAATTCATTGGTAAATTGGTCTGGTTGCGAGGACAAGGCCGAACGTAGTGCAATCGCCCCTAGCGAGGGCTGAGTCAGTCCCATTGGCAGCGGTGAAGCCATGACTTCATTCAGAGACTTTACATCTAAAGAAGACTTCGCATCCAAAAAAGACATGCGGTTGAAATCAGCACTCATCATTTCGTCCTCAAAAATTAGGAAAACATCGGTAAAATCGTTAAGCCAGTAAGTTTTGAACGATCATCGCTCGATCTGAAGGTTGCGGTGCGATCGCTCATTCTGCTACGAATAAATCAAGGATGGAATAGATCCAGCGATATCGTCAAAGTAGAAACACTGAAAGCCTTACAAGATATCAACTTGTATACAAATTGAGTGGCAATCAAGAGAATCTGGTATAGACTTATATAGTCTCCCTGATACAATCTGATATTGTGATCGGACGAAGCCTGATATTTTACTCACTGAATGTAATCTAAGCAGCAGATGACCTTCCCTAACTCGACTAATACGCCACGACTAAATATTCTGATCGTTGATGATCATCGACTGCTGTTAATGGTATAATTGAACTGGTTCACGATCGCTTCCCCCAGGCTCAGATTTTCTCTGCCCAGGCGGTTCAAGATGCAATCACACAGGTTGCAGCGCAGCCCTTTGACTTGGTGATCGCCGACTTATCACTTCCAGAAACCGCCGCAACGATGGCGCATATTGAGCATGGATTGGGGTTGCTGAAGCGCCTGATGCAAGAGGATCCAACGCTGAACTTGATGGTGCAGAGCAGTAATATAAAAGCCTTAATTCGGCTCATGCCAGAAATCGATGCCCACCAGGGCGGATTTACGATCGCGGATAAAAGCCTGGATGTCGAGGCCATTCTGGCCCGGATTGACTGGGCAATGCAAGGATTTACCCATACTAAGGATCTACAAACTGATTTGGAGGTCAAGCCAGAGTGGTTGGAAGTATTGCGACTGGCCTTTGAAGTGGGTTTGCAGGACAAGGCGATCGCCCAAACAATGTATAAGTCAGAACGGATGATTCGGCACTATTGGTCCAAAATTCAAGATGCTTTAGCGGTTTATCCTGAAGAAGGCAAAAATATGCGGGCAATCACCCAAATTCGCGCCAGGGAAGCTGGATTGATTGACTGAAATCGCCCATGAGTTACGATGGTTCCTAACTTGTACAAGCCATGCCGACTATTCTTGATTCCCAAAACGCCTTGAAGCATCGGGTTATGCTCGCCATTTTGAGCCTGACCACAGTCGGGGCGGCCATTGCAACGATGCTACATCGACTGGATCCCCATCCTCACTGGGTGAATTTGATTGCGCCGCCGTTGCTAGGAATTATTGCCCTGGCCTTATTGATTCGCCTCTACACCGCACCCAAGAGCTTACAACAGGTGATAAATCTGGGCTTGCTGGGCGCAGTTCTATTCGTTGTCGTCCCCAGCTGGTATTTCACCCTGGCCGCATTCATCGCACCCGATACCACGCTCGTGGGCAGTTTGCCGCCCTTAATCTCCATCTTGTTCCTGATCATGATGATCATGATGACTGCCCTGCGCCCGCGCCACTTACTGGGAACAGCACTGATCACCTGGGGGGCGATGGCTGCGCCTATTTTGACCTATTTGCTCCTCCATCCGGCGGAATTGACGACCTTACGAGGGCTCGATTTAGTCATTGCCCTTGGCCCCGCGATGGCTGCCCAAATTGTGCTGCTGCTCTTTTTCAATCGGCTTCAAGATCTCGTCGATCGCCTCTATCACGAACGTCTCCAGTATTATGAGCAGATTATCGAGCGTCAGACGATTCGCCAACGGGCAATGGAACAGGCCGTCACCCAAGTCCACAATGGCCCCCTGCAAACGCTGGCACTGCTGATGCGAGCCGTACAACGGGAGCAGATCCCTGCCCCCGAATTATTGCAGCGATTAAATGAGCTCAATGCCGAAATTCGGGCCGTGGGCCAGAGCCTCACCCAAGATGCCGATCTTGATCATCGATCGACGGAGCGCTTCGCGGACCGATTAGAACAACCCCTGTTTGAGCAGACACTCAGATTAGGGGAAGGCAGCCGCGTTGACCTTAACAACCCCTTGCACAATTTGTTTCACGAAGTCTACGCGCTTACCCTAAAGCGACCCCTGCCCCACTTCCAAACCATTCGCGTCAAAGTTCGGAATTTTGCCCCCCTGGAGTCCTCCAATCTCACCCTAGAACTGAAGCAGGACCTATGTCTATGGCTTGAAGAGGCCCTATGTAATGTGGGTAAACATGCCCAGGGGGTGACGCGGTTGGTTGTCACCGGCGAACTGGTCGTGACTGAACGACAGGACCACAGGGATTACCTGTTGACAGTACGAGACAATGGATTGGGCCTAACGCCTGAACTGGGGCATCAGGGTACCCAATTCTGCCATCTCTTGGCCGATCGCTTAGACGGCACCTTTCAACGCAGATCTTTGCCCGATGGCGGCGTGATTTGTCAGATTACCTGGCCGCTTGTGCCATAAAAATTGACATCCTCCCATAGCTCGGTTCGATTCGTTTGTCATTACCGAAAAGTGTAATCCTAAGTGACCGAAATCGGTAATTGCTGTTGTCTGAAACTGGCAATGATGAGACTAATTTACTTTTCTATACTAGAAGGGTTGAGTCGGTGAGGTAATGTTTCATGGGAAAATTTTTGACTGGTATATTGATCAGCGTATTGCTCGTTTTGATGATGCTATTTGCTCCCGCAATTGCAGCGCAATCCTTTGGTGATCAGTCATTCACCGAATACGAAGGCTATTTACATCCCGCCCAAGAAGCAGATCCTGACCTGAAAGTGGAATCAAAAGGCTATGGTCGGCTCAAATTTCCGCGCAATCTGAGTTCTGGTCAGGTGGATGTGCAGGTAATGGGTGTTGATCCGGCCAACATCACGGCGTTTCATATCCATTGTGGGGCACCGGGCGTACTCGGTCCGATCATCGTGGATTTTTCCCAGTTTGGTGATTTGAAAAGTACCCTCAAGACAGGAAAATTCTCAGCCACTGTTGTCAATAAAGGGTTAACCTTTGTCAAGCAAGCGCCCCTTCCGCCCAAACCTGGTTCTGGAAAACTCACCCTGCCACTCCCCGAAGGTTGTCCGAGTGATATTAATTTCCCCGTCCAACAGGTCCAGACGATCGCGGGATTAGAAGCCCTCGCCCGCAAAGGTGCATTGTACTTCAACCTGCACACCAAGGGCCATGAATTCTATGGCGAACTGCGCGGACAGATTTATCCGGCTGAAACTGCCCATTGATTGAATCTGCATAGATGGATTATTCATAATGTATCCCGACCCGGTGATTACTGACTGGAATAATATTCCGATGATGATTAGAAGCCAGTATCTCCAGCCTATGCAGACATTAGAATCCCTACTGAAGTTTACGGAACAAAGTGTTTATGACGTCACGGGTGAGTATTTAAATGACTTACAACGTGTGATCCTGCGGGAAGCTTCGCAAGATCCCAAAAAAACCTATGAGGAAATTGCGATCGAGCATAAATATTCTGGCAATTACATTCAACAAATTGTTGCACCCCGGCTCTGGCGTCTTCTATCAAAGGTTTTGGGCCAGAAAGTGACAAAATCGAATCTTCGCAGTGTTTTGGAACGTTGCCGTGATGCCCACAATACCGCAATTCAGGAACCCTCGGCTTCCAATCTCGATCGCACCGCCATTGCCATCATTTCCCCCCTCGACGATCCCACTTGTAGCGTCCCCCTTAAATCCCCTTTCTATGTGCCGCGATCGAGCCAGGAATTGTTGTGCTACCAAGTGATTCACCAACCGAATGCACTAATTCGGATTCATGGACCAAGACAAATCGGCAAGACATCTTTCCTATGGCGTATTTTAGCCTATGCTCAGGCAACAAACTTGCAAACAGTTGTCTTAAATTTTCAGCAAGCGGAGAAATCAATTTTAGCGGATCTGAATAAATTACTGCGGTGGTTTTGCACCTGCATTACCCAAAAGCTCAAACTGCCACCCCAATTGTCCATCTATTGGGATGATGATATGGGGAGTAAAACGAGTTGTACCCTCTATATGCAAGAATATTTGCTTAAAGGACTTGCTGCTCCTGTGGTTTTGGCACTGGAGGAAATCAGTGATTTGTTTGAATATCCGCGATCGCTGAGGATTTTTTTAGCCTCTTACGAACTTGGCAGGAACAGGCCAAAACGGATGAGTGTTGGCAACAGCTCCGATTAATTTTGGTGCAATCGACTGAACCCTATATCCATCTCGATCGATATCAACTCCCTCTTAATATGGGATTAGAAGTGGTATTGCCCCCTTTTACTACAGACCAAGTTGATTCCCTCATCGATTGTCATGGATTAAAACTTTCTCGCCCACAAATTCAGCAATTAATGCAGTTAGTTCAAGGGCATCCCTATCTGATTCGATTAATGCTCTACCATTTAGCCATATCGCCCCATCAGTTTGAAACGGTTATGGCCACAGCAGCCACAGATATAGGAATTTTTCATGACCACTTGCATCGTCACCTGGGGAACTTGCACCATTATCCTGATTTGAGCAATGCCTTACATCAGGTTTTGAATGCATCGGAGCCAGTACAACTCGATCAGATGCAGGCATTTAAATTACATAGCCTTGGTTTAGTGAAGCGATTGGATAATCATGTGATGATCGCCTGTGATCTATACCAAAATTATTTCATACAAGTTCACGGGGTAGCATAATCTTGCAAAATCTGGGAAAAGTGTCTGACATTGCCAGATAGGGGATCTTTATTTTCGAACAATGACAACCAGAGACCGCTAACCGAGCAATTTAGTGCTAGAACGTGACTCTGATAAATACGTCGCATAGGGTCGATAATAGCGATCGGCACAATTTAACATCGCTAAATTATCACTTGCCACAGCACTGGCCGCGATCGGAATCCCGCTCTCAATCTGGCGTTTTACCGCTTCTGTCAGTAGTGAGAAGCCCCGACCCATCCGCTGAAACGGAGTTTCGACAAATAAAGTAGAATAGCGGATTGTATCAGGAGCGACCCGATGGTTGATCGTCCAGCCAATGACTTCCCCTTGGTAGCGTAGACCCAGACTATTAATTACTTCGAGCCGTGGATCATCGGTGAACGGGCTAAGGCTGTCGGGATAAGCTTGCCGTTGCTGAATGCGCTCGCGCTCCGCTTTAGTCAGTTCGATCCAGGGAAAGACGGTAAACTTCTGGGGCAAAGGGAATTGATAAACCCACGATGCCTGTTTGAGGGCCTCGATCGTTGTTTTTGTAATCAGAAAATCAGTTTTTGGGGCTTGCCAATTTTGCTGATGCAGGATCGGTTCAAGACCCTGCTGGGTCAGATCATTAGCGGAATAACTGACCTGAACCTGAAGACAGTTAAGTTGCCGTAGAGCTGTTTCTAGATACCGTAACAGTTGGGAGCCAATGCCCTGTTGACGCTGCTCCGGTGTGACAAACAGAGACAGAATTTCCGCTCGATGCCCTTCGGGCGCTAGAGCATCGGGTAATAGTTCTGCGATTACGAGGCCGACCATTTGACCTCTGGCAATCGCCACGACTCCGCCCAGACTTCCCCGCTGTTGATAGGTTTGCCAGCGTTTTTGGAGACTGGGAAAGGTGAGTGGCTCCAATTCTTGGCAGTTGGCCATTGTTAAGTTTTGTACCCACTGATATTTTACGGCAATGCCATTAGTCGGCGAAACAGTCGCCCCGATCGATGCATTCTTCTCTGGTATGTCTGCCTGACCTATGGTTGGCTCGACAATATTTTGTTGGGCTAACATAATCGTGTCATCCGCTTCTGAGCGATCGCTAAATAGACGAAAGGCTTTTTGGAAGAAGTCCATGGTGGCAGTGAAGTCTCAAGTAATGGAATGAATCGGCATAAGGTGTAATCGATCTATGGCTTAGTATTCCCGTTTCAAGTCAAGACAAAACTCATAAAAACTCATATATCAATCCCTGTATCACCTACCCGCATTAGTGATATACTTGAAGAATATTGGCCGTGAAGTCTGATCATGGGGACTACCCCCACTGCTTGAACATGTCGTTATGATCTAACCATCATCTTCAATTATCTATCCTATGCGATCAAGCTCTGGAATTTTGACGGCAAAGTGCTGCGAACATTGACCAGTTTGTGATTGCCGACCAGCAATATCATGGGGCAGGAATTCTAGTTATTCGCATTCTAGCCCATACTCAGCCTCAAAGACCATTCTCTCCCCAAAACCTGTTTCCTTACGATAGACTAGAGAACCCCAAAGACAATCAGCTAGCTGCCCCCGGACCTCCACACTGAACCCGTTATTTGTAAACTAACGCACCTAGATTTCCCCTGCACTACTGAATCTACGATCGAGGAAACCGATGTCTGACCCACTAGATTTGGATGACCTTGAGCTAGAAGCGCTGGAAAACCGCAACCGCAATGGTCAAGGACCGACCGGAGGTCATCGCCGCAAGCTCGAATCCGACATGGCCCTGCCTAGCCGCCAGGCCAATCGCTTCGCCTGGCCCAAGGTCCGATTGAAACCCCTTTCCGGCTGGCTTCGACGCTGCTGACGCTGGTGGTGGTGCCTGTGATTTTCACCTATGTGGATGGGGCGCAGCATTGGCTGGGTCAACGGCTCCTGAAGGGTGTCCATAGTCGTCAAAAGGAGGAGCAACTGCCTGGGAAAGTGTAAATTTCATTTGAGGTAACCAAATTATGCAGCAATTTCTTTCATGGGGGCTACCCCTTCTCTCGGTCCTAGGATTGACCCTACCCGTTCAAGCCATGCCAACCGACACTCAAATCGAGGCCATTCTAAAACAGCGCATCGATCGCGAAAAACAAAGCCCCGGCATTGTCGTAGGCATCATTGATCCCAACGGCCAACGCATCATTTCCTATGGTACTCTCAGCGCCACCAATGCCGATCGCGTCGATGGCAACACCCTGTTTGAAATTGGCTCCATCACCAAGGTATTCACGGCCCTCGCCCTGGTGCAACTGTCCGAACAGAAGGTGCTGAATCTTGACGATCCGATCGCCAAATTCCTCCCTCCCACCGTCAAGGCCCCCGAATTCAACGGCAAAGCGATCACCCTTCTAACGCTCGCCACCCATACCTCCAGCCTGCCACGCCTTCCCGACAACCTAGCCCCCGCCGATGATCAAAACCCCTATGCCGACTACACTGTAGATCAGCTATACAGCTTCCTATCGAGTTACAAGCTCCCCCGTGAAATTGGCACGAAATACGAATATTCCAACCTTGGGGCTGGATTGCTCGGCCATCTACTTAGCAGCAAAGTCGGCCTAGACTACGAAACCCTCATTGCCAACCAAATCACCCAGCCCCTAAGGATGCAAGACACCCGCATCCGCCTTACCCCGGACCAAACCCGCCGATTTGCCACAGGGCACGATCAACGCAATCGCGCCGTGCCCCACTGGGATCTGCCCAGCCTCGCGGGGGCCGGAGCCCTACGATCGAGCGCCAACGACCTGCTCAAATTCCTGGCCGCCAACCTGGATTTGCAACCTTCCCCCATTAATGCCAGTCTGCAAAAGACCCATGCCCTGCAACAGCACACAGACAGTCCGAAGAGGGCGATCGCCCTGGGCTGGCATCTGCGCACAGAAAAAGGCCCCGAGATTATCTTCCATAATGGCGGCACAGGTGGGTTTCGCAGTTTTATCGGCTTTTCAAACAAACAGCGCCTCGGGGTTGTGGTCCTGGGGAATTCCGAGAGTGATGTGAGCGATCTAGGGTTCCATCTATTAGATAGCCGCAGTCCTCTTGCCAAGTATCAGCCCCCCAAAGCTGCGATCGCCATCGATCCCAAGGTACTCGCGACCTATGTTGGAAACTATGAACTAACCCCCGAGTTCAGCATCGCCATCACCCAGGACCAGGACCGTCTCTACCTCCAAGCCACAGGGCAATCGAAAGTTGAGTTGTTTGCCGAAACCCCAACCCATTTCTTTCTCACCGTTGTAGAGGCCAAAATCACCTTTATCAAAGATGACCAGGGGAAGATCGATCGCCTCATCCTGGACCAGAACGGCCAGCGGCTACCCGGTAAAAAAAACAAGTGACCCCTGCATAAATCAAACCACCCTGTTCCTATTAATGAAGCACACCTGATTCAACCTGCGAATTCGGTGCTACTCAATAATTTGGAGCTTCCCGATGAAAATTCTCACTGCAATTAAAGCGGCCTTTCTGCCCATGTCCGTCTTGGTATTGGCCGCTCAGCCCGTGCGGGCCAACACTATTTCGCCGATCGTTGTCAATCCTGATATCCTGCGTCCGATCGATCCAGCGATCAGCCTCGTCGTTCCGCAATTTACCTGTGCCCCGCACCTGGAAACCTTCGTGGTCAAACCCTTAGACCAGCGGCCTGGCACGGGGATTCGCTGTGTCAAATTCAGCGAGGGACAACCCGGTGGTGCGCGCGTTCCCAAACTGGCCTGGTATGGTGAAGGCAACTGGTATGGCCAAACCTATCGCCACGTGGGCCATGCCTTTTACGAAAACACCTCTCTAGTGGGTGCCGCCGCCGATTTCAAAGAGCAAATTCACAATAACTTCCCCTACGGCACCCTCAAAGTTGATATCGTCAACCCTGACACCATTCAGGTGACCGGGGCTTGGAACGAGGTTTGGTATCGGGTGCGATCGGTGGCCTATAGACCGCTGCCCCGTCCGACTAGCTGTGGGCAATTCTTCAATGAGTATAAGGTGGAAGATCGTATTTCGCCGATCGCCGGTGGTCGCAAGGGCGATGGAATGCGCTGCGTTTTGACCAAGGAACATATCCCTGCCGACTTAAATAGTCCGCGTCTACCCCTTGCCCCCGGTGTCACCACCTGGTTTGGCAATGGCTACTGGGGCGTCCCCCAAAACACCTATTCCCACCTGGGGACCTATTCCTACAATGGCTACGGCGCGGGCGATATCTGCGCCAATCCCTTGGGTCCCATCTGTAATAATTTCGGCTGGGGTTCCCTGCGCCTTACGCCGACGGTGAGCGGGTATCAGGTGAACGGGGCCTGGCGGGAAAATTGGCTGCGATAGGAGATTTATATCGGGCAATCTGGAGCTGGCTCTAGGTTGCCCCGTATTGAGGCGTGTCATCGTAAATGGTGATCTGATGACCCGTGGCAAACTTCAGTGCAAACAAACGGGGTGGGTCAATGGTAATAATGGCATTTGCCTGCGGAGTCGGAGTCGTGGTGTCATCAGTGATTGTGATATTTTTGGCAATGGGTGGCCGAATGTGGCGATTACTAGCGATGTGAATGCGGAGATTTTCAGGTCTCGGATCCATGAGGGTCTGATGGAGGGTATTAAGGTGGCTGAGGGCAGTCGGGTCAAGGTTGTGGATTCGACGATCGAGCAGCATAATGACAAGGCCGTTTGGGTGGGACAGAATTGTCATGTCAGTTTGCATCAATGCCGGATTTTGGATAATACCAATGCTGGGATGTGGATTGAGCCGACGGGGCATGGGGTGCTGGAGCAGAGTTGCTTTGAGGATAATGGTTATGGGGGAGAGTTGGCGGCGATCGAGATTCAGGGAAAGGCGGTTATTCGGCGTTGTCGCATTCGGCGAAATTATATGGGGATTCGGAGTGTGGGTTCGGTGATTGTGAAGCTGTTGAATGTTAGTGGTAATGCTAATGGGGCTTTTGTGTTGGTGCATAAGGGCGCGGTTGGAGCGGCAGAGAGAGGATTTGGAGAGTCAGCTTGAGCAGGTCCGTAGGCGAGAGCCCATGGTGGTGTCACCCGTTGTGTCGCAACCGAGTGTGACGACGCAGACTGAATCAACGACGACTAAGAAGCCGCCGATCGATTCTGTTGGAAGATAAGCCTGGCAGCTTGAATTTTATGTGCTATAGTACATGAAAATAGCTTTATGTGCTATAGCACGTAGCAGTGAAGTCCTATGCTAGTCACTTCTCCCCATCAACTCGCCATTACAGTTCGAAATCAGCGTAAGCAGATGCAGATCAGTCAGGCAGATGTAGCCGATCGCGTTGGCTTGCGTCAGGAAACTATTTCTGCCTTTGAAAATAAAGCCGATCGCACCAAGCTGGATACACTCTTTCGCATTCTCGCGGCGTTGAACTTAGAAATTCATGTCGTACCACAGGGCACTAAGGTTTCAGGGTGGGACAAAGAATGGTGATGTCAAATTCAATTACCTGTCTCAATGTTTTGATGAATGGATTGTTGGTTGGGCAACTCACAAAGCAATCAACGGGTGCAATGACCTTTCAATACGAGTATACATGGCTCAACACCCCAGGAAACCGTCCTATTTCTCTGTCACTGCCACTACAACAAGATGTATACCAGGGCGATCGGGTTTATAACTTCTTCGATAACCTATTGCCAGATAGCGATCGGACCCGTGCCAAAATCCAAGCTCGTTTTCAAATTCCCAGTCGTCAACCCTTTGATCTGCTTGCGGCAATTGGTGGAGATTGTGTAGGAGCCATTCAGCTTTGTCCCGTTGGAACAATGCCAAACTCGATCGAAGGGATTCAAGCAGAACCCCTTTCCACGGATGAGATTGCCGCCATGTTGAGCGGAGATGATCATTCACCTTTAGGTATGGTTGAATCAACCAATGAGTTTCGCATTTCGATCGCAGGGGCTCAAGAAAAAACGGCACTCCTCTGGCATCAAAACCAATGGTGCCGACCTTTAGGCACAACCCCGACCAGCCATATCTTCAAGCTCCCGATCGGGTTGTTGTCGAATAACAATATTGATCTGAGGGAAAGTTGTGAAAATGAATGGCTTTGCCTAGAAATATGGCTTTGCCTAGAAATTGCTAAAGCCTTTGGATTGCCGACTGCCAATGCTGAGATCCAATGTCATGGGGTGGGCGATTGCATTCTCCTGGACGTAGATTATGCGATCGGCATTGCATAACCCATATATGCGGGATATTGGGGCGATCGCATGGATTGAACATGCGGGATATTGACGGTGGTTGCATAACGCACGGGCGAAGCATCGGGGCATGGATCTACTGTGGGGAGATGGGGGCAATCTGCCCGACGCTTCGCCCCTACGATCCTGGTACCTCAATCAATACGCGCACCTCATCCCCAACCGCTCAAAATCTCGCACATTAAACGTCAAAATGCGATCGGCAGCCCCAACGATCGCGCCCGACCAAATCAAAGCATCAAGACTAATGCCTGAAACTCCTTCCCCTTAGCCCGTTCAATCCATGGACGACAAACACTATGCATCTCATGGTTTTCCAGCAAACCCGCCACAATCACATTTGTGTCAAAGCAAATCCTCACCATCCAGCGAAACCCCCGATCGCATTTGATTCGCGATCGGGGGTTTTGCTATGGGTGGGATGGATAGCGGGTGCGGGATACGCACCCCTACCAGAGGGTTTTATGCTTTGACTAATTGCTCCCAGCCCAAACCATTTAATGCCTCGTTCCGACGGATCGGACGGGTTACCAATTCCAACATATCCCGCGTATTCCCAAAGCCGTGAATCTGCGCGAAGGTAAATTCCACGGACCACTTCGTTGTAATTCCGCGTGCTTCTAAGGGATTCGCATGGGCCATTCCAGTGATCACCAAATCAGGTTTGAGATCGTGAATCCGCTGAATTTGATTGTAATTATCTGGCTTCTCCACAATTCTTGGCGCATCGACACCCATGTCCTTACAGGTTTGGGTCAAAAGCGCGAGTTCCGATTGTTGATAGCGTTTGTCCATGTAGGGAATGCCGATTTCATGGCAGGTCATGCCGCAACGGATGAGGAAGCGGGCCATGGAGACTTCCAGCAGATTGTCGCCCATGAAGAAGACCGACTTGCCGCGAATCAGTTTGAGATAGTCCTCGACGCTGGCCCAGATTTCGGCTTCCCGTTCCTCCAAACCCTTCGGTTGGACACCCAAATCCCGGCAGATCGCTTCCACCCAGCCACGGGTGCCGTCGGGACCGATCGGAAACGGTGCATTAATTAAATTCGCTTTCCGGCGGCGCACCAAGGTTGTCGCGGTTCTGGACAAGAAGGGGTTTACGCCTGCGACGTAGTAGCCTTCATCCACAACGGGCAATTCCGTGTAGCGCTTCGCGGGGAGCCAGCCAGAGACGGTGACGCCCTGCCTTTGGAGTTCCAGGGTGAGTTGCGTTGTCACAGGATCGGGCAAGGAACCAAACAGCACCAACGGCGGATGGTCCACAGCCTTGGTGGCACTCGCTTCTTCTGCCTTATTCCCAAAGGTTAGCAAACGCTGGAAGGCATTCTTGGTTTCAGGCGTGTCCGTGGGATTAGCCAATGCCGATTCCGCCTTCGTGGGACAGCGCTGGGCCATGGCGGCGAGCACTGTATCTTCCCCTTGGGTAAAGGCATAATCCAAACCGTTCGCGCGGGCCACGACGATCGGAATCCCCAATTCCGCCTCGATCTGCGGGGCAATCCCCTCCATGTCCATTTTGATGATTTCGGTGGTGCAGGTGCCGATCCAGACGATGACGCTGGGGTTGCGATCGCGCTTAATCGTCTCACACAGCCGTTTCAATTCGTTATAGTCATTCAACTGGGCCGAAATATCGCCTTCTTCGAGTTCCGCCATGGCATAGCGCGGCTCGGCGAAGATCATCACCCCCATGGCATTTTGAAGAAAATAACCACAGGTCTTCGTACCCACCACGAGAAAGAAACTATCTTCAATCTTTTGGTAAAGCCAAGCAACACAGCTAATCGGACAAAACGTATGGTAATTCCCGGTTTCGCAGTCAAATTGCAGCGCTTGAGGCTGGACGTCAGCAAGAGTCATAATGGCTATAGAAATGTGTGAAAGTGCTAAATTCAAAGTCCCTCTCACTTGTGGGAGAGGGATTTAGGGTGAGGGCTCTTTATTTACACAGGGGCCAATTCAGGCGTTGCACCCGTGGGAGGCCGCAGATAGAAATCAGACAGCAGGGCGAAGAGATCGCGATCGCTAGCATCCTGGGGCACCACGCCCTCGGGCAGCGCCAAAATCTGGTCGGCAATGTTCAGGTAGTAGTCGCAGACAGGCAACAGCGAAGGATCGGTCTCCGCCATTTCAAACAGCGTCTTCCCCTTCACCCGCGAAACGCGAATATCCTCGATCAAAGGCAGTACTTCTAGCACAGGCATCGGCACGGCTTCGACGTACTTGTCGATCAAATCCCGCTTCGAGGTGCGGTTGCCGATCAAGCCTGCCAGTCTGAGCGAGTGGGTCCGGGCCTTCTCACGGACCGAAGCTGCGATCCGGTTGGCCGCAAACAGCGCGTCAAAACCGTTATCCGTCACAATCAAACAGTAGTCTGCATAGTTCAGGGGAGCCGCAAACCCACCGCAGACCACATCCCCCAGGACATCAAACAAAATCACATCGTACTCATCGAAGGCATTCAGTTCCTTGAGCAGCTTCACCGTCTCGCCCACCACATAGCCACCGCAGCCCGCGCCCGCTGGAGGACCACCTGCTTCTACACAGTCCACGCCGCCGTAACCCTTGTGGATCACATCCTCAGGCCAGACATCTTCGTAGTGGAAATCCTTACTTTGCAGTGTGTCAATGATCGTCGGGATCAGGAAGCCAGTTAGTGTAAAGGTACTATCATGCTTCGGATCGCAACCAATCTGCAACACCTTCTTCCCGCGCTTTGCCAGGGCCACGGAAATATTACAACTGGTGGTGGACTTACCAATCCCACCTTTGCCATAAACTGCAAGTCTCATATCAAAAATTTCCTTCTGTAGCGATTGGGCCGGAATTAAAACGGACAGGAGGGAAGAAGTTCCCCGCGCGATGACCTTAGAAGTGACCTAGGACTCAGGCGTCATCTCCACCCATGTTCACTCGATTCGCCTTTCTCTTGGTGAACCCGCAACAAACCGCAAGGGAACGTAATCATCCGATAGGTTTATCTAACAATCGACTTGCGATCCCCGCCTCGCCCATTCCCTGAGCCATTGCCCCAAACCCCTATGCTGGGTGGCGATTTGCCGCTGTTGCCGATCGCCCCATTCTGGGCATGCTTGAAGCAACAGGCGCATCTATACAAAACTTCTTCATTACGTTTCCGACATAAGTCCCATCGCCAATATCTTTACAATCTAAAACATACCGTTCGCCGTGCCATCTTCTAAACCCGCCGCCGCCAAACCCAACCGCACCAAAGTTGCCCGCGCCCTGCCCATGGTTCCCCTCCTCCATGAGGCCGACCAGCGCAACCTGTCCTTAGAGTCCAAGCTCAAGGATCTGCCACTCTATGAGTTCCAGGTGGCGATCGATCGCACCACAGGCCAAGAGGTGGCCAGCGTATTCGAGCAGCATCCGGGCCTGCCGGGGGTCGTGCTCAAGGAAGGCGCGCAGTTTGTGGGGATGATTTCGCGATCGCGCCTGCTGGAGTACCTCTTGCGTCCCCACGGTCGGGAGTTGTTTTTAGAACAGCCCCTAACGGTACTCTACAGCTATGCCCGTACCCATGATTTGGTCTTTCCGGGCCATACGCCGATCTTGACCGCCGCCCAGCAGGCCCTGCGGCGATCGCCCGAACTCCTTGGCGAACCCATTCTGGTCCAACTGGCCGACGACCAATACCGCCTGCTGAATTTCCACGAACTCAACATCGCCTACTGGCAGCTCCGGGGCATCGAAACCCAGGTTTGGTACGAGCAGACCCAAATGGCCATGCTGCGCAACACCCGCATGGCGAGTTTGGGCCGATTGGTGGACGGGGTTTCCCACGAGATACTCGATCCGGTGAGTTTCATCTGGGGTAACCTCAGCCACCTAAAGGACTACACCCGCGACATCCTCCAGCTCGTGGCCCTCTACGAAAAGCACCTGGCGGGCGCGAAACCTGAGGAAATCCAGCTCTACGAAGACGACATCGAAATCGACTATCTGCGCGAAGACATACCCTCGACCCTCGACAGCGTGAAGACTGGGGCCGATCGCCTCTCAAAACTCGCCACCAGCCTACAAAACTTCTGCCACATCGACGAGGTCTACCCCAAGCCCGCCAATGTCCATGACTGCCTCGAAGGGGTTTTACTCCTGCTCAAGAGTCGCCTGAGCAGCGACATTGACATCCAGAAGTACTATGGCCACCTGCCGCCCGTGCCCTGTTTTATCGGCCAACTCAGCCAGGTCTTCATGAATATCCTGACCGAGAGCCTCAATACCCTGCTAACCCGCGCGGCCAGCGATCGCGTCAACCATGAAATGCCCAGTCCCATGGGCACCATCCCCACGACTCCGGCCAAACCCGCCATCGTGATCCAGACCGAAGCCTGCTCCCTCGACGGCAGTGGTAATCGCTGGATCTCCGTGCGAATTGCCCACAATGCTCCAGTATGGGATCAGGATCTAGAGGCCGAGATCGCCGATCGCATGGCCACCCACAAGCCCTTCACCCAGGAGACCAGTCTGACCAGCAGCTACCGGATCATCACCGGCAAGCATCGCGGCAAATTCCGGGTCCGGGCCGCTGAAAGTCCTGAGCTGCTGTTGGAGCATGGGATGACGAGTGCGATCGAGATCTTTATCCCGATGAGCTAGCGATCGACCAAGGATTCCAAGGCCACCGCCAAATCCGCCGTCAGCTCTTCCACCGCCTGCTTCGCCCCCCGGCGATTTTCGCGGTACTGGGGATAGCGATCGCTAATATTCATCGGCTTGCCGATCGTAATCTTGGCCTTCTGACTGCCAAACTTAGGCCGATCGAAGGGACTGCGTCCCCCCTGAATCCGACTCATGGCATCCCAGATCAGCAGCAGATTTTCGGAAAAGCGATCGGCGGTCAGCTTCTCCCGCACATAGCTGCCCGTGACGGCACTGAAACTTTCGACTAGACGCACATGCCAGAGGTAGGCATCGGCCTCCTGGGCGGCGCGATCGGCCAGACTGCGTTCCGTCAGGGAGAGCGTTTTGAGGTCTAGGTTCTCGGGGTACATGATGTCCCAGGCGCATTGCTCTAGGCGACGGCAGCGATCGATCCGATTGCCCTTGGGCTGGACCTTGAAATGGGTCTCGGCGACTGTGAGGGCCGTTTCGAGGAGGCGTTCGAGGCGTTTGGCCAGGCGTTGGTTGGGGTCGGTGAGGTCTTCGTCCAGGGGCGGTAGGGTGATGGGGTGGGATCGCTGATAGTGGGTTTCCATCAGGTCCATGAGGCGCAGGCTGAGTTTGTAGAGGCGATCGTACATGGCCGTCTGGGGTGGTGCCGCTGCCGCTGAGACCAGATTCGGCCTCCAGCTCCGCCAATTGCTGATGCATGGCGGGCCAAGGCGACTCCAGGTAGCTAAACTGCACCCCCATGGGCACCAGCCAGACCTGCTCGTCCCGCCCTGCCTTTTCTAGATCCTCCGCACACCAAAAGCCAAGCTGGGCCATGCCGGGTTCCAGGGGACCAATAATCTCGTTATGGCCGTTGGTGGCGCCCTCTGGGGCCGCGATCATCGGGAACAACCCATTCACGGTCAGTTCGCGGGCCGATCGCAAGCCTGCCCGATCGACCTTGCCCCGCAGAATCGAGGTGCCGCCCATGCGGGCGTAGAGCCAGGCCATGAAGTCTCCGGCCCAGAGGGGAATGCCGCGATCGTACATAAAATGCACATGGATCGGGTTGTGGAGTTTGAACCCCTGGCTTTTCGCCGCCTTGGGGAGGTAGCGCGATAGCATGTAGCCGATGGCGATCGGGTCACTGACGCTGGGATGGCGGAAGGCCAGCAGCAGGCGGATTTTTTTATTCTCGAAGGCCTTGTAGAGTTGGGCCAGTTCTTCTAAATTGTGGGGTTCCACCTGGCGCACGGGTGTACGGTAGCGCATCCAAATGGGCAACAGACGATAGACCCAGCGGACCACCCTGGGCTGATAGTTCGGCGGAATAAAGGTCAGTGGTGGCTGAGCTTGATGGGTTGGACGGCTCACGATGGGGCGACTCCCGGAACTGATGACATGGACTGAATTGGATTGGTTTCTAACCTAGCAAGCACCTTGTGCCTCATTCATGCCCCAAGGTCAGTTTCCAAAGCGGCAGCGATTCCCAGGCTAACAAGCCGCCCCTTACCCTGGCAACAGCACCTAGATGGTATCAAGAAACCACCGCCTAGCCCCCTAATTTCCACAGACTAAACCTCCCCCAACTCCACCACATGGCCATCCGGGTCCTGCACAAAGAGTGCTGGGCGGCCGGATGAACTCATCTGGTAGGGGTATTGGTGGCGATCGAGCCGTTGCCGAGCCGCCTCAACACTTTCGACCGAGAAGGCAATATGGCGATTGCGGCCCCATTTCTCGGCGTTTTTCACATCCTGGGCCACGGGGGGGCAGACGATCAGGTGGAGCTGGTAGGGACCGATTTGATACCAGGCACCGGGGAAATTCAGGTTGCGATCGGCCAAGGTTAGGCCCAAAATCTCGCTGAAGAAATGGATGGACCGCTCCAGATCGCTGACATCGAGGGACGTATGGAGAAACTGATGGATTTTCATAGGAGAGAGTCGAGGATTCCGTACTCGATCAAAGCACCAAACATCCCACTTGACTCGATACAATGGTGGGCATGTGACTTACAACACCCCAGAGCGAGTAGCTTCATGATTCCTACCGTAATTGAACAATCGGGCCGTGGCGAACGGGCCTTCGATATTTATTCTCGTTTGCTGCGGGAGCGAATCGTATTCCTCGGCTCAGCCATCGACTCCGATGTGGCAAACCTGATCGTGGCCCAGCTCCTCTTCCTGGAAGCCGAAGACCCCGAAAAAGACATCTACCTCTACGTCAATTCCCCCGGCGGCTCCGTCTACGCAGGCATGGGCATCTACGACACCATCAAGCAGATCCGCCCCGATGTCTCCACGATCTGCGTGGGGTTTGCTGCCTCCATGGGGGCGTTTTTACTCAGCGCCGGGACCAAGGGCAAACGCATGAGCCTGCCCCACGCCCGCATCATGATCCACCAGCCCCTCGGCGGTGCCCAGGGTCAGGCCACGGACATCGAGATCCAAGCCAAGGAAATCCTCTACATCAAGGGCCACCTCAACGATCTGCTCGCCGATCACACAGGCCAGCCCCTGTCCCGGATTCAGGAAGACACCGATCGCGACTTCTACATGTCAGCCGCAGAAGCCACGGAATACGGCCTGATCGACCAAGTGATCACCCGTCGTCCCAGCGCCATCCACCCCGTATAACCCTCGGGTTCGGGCGCGTATCCCGCGCCCTCAACCATTGAATCAAACAAAAACGGCGACAAAGACTCACCCTTTGTCGCCGTTTTCAATGCTCAAACCACCCATCTAAAACGGCAAATCCGCCATCATCGGCTGCACCTTAGCCGGCAGCGACTTCAAATAATCCAAGAACTCAAACAGCTCCTCATCCGTCAGCTCCACCCGCGTCTTCTTGTTGTAGGTCTCCTGCAAATAGCTACTCCCCTGCTTCTTCGTCCAGCCGATTCGATCGATCTCGGCCCCAATCTGGGCGATCGTATCCGACAGATCCATCGGCGGTTTCGCCACAGCCTTCGCCTTGGGCGTCTCAACCACAGGCTCCTCCTCAAAGCTGTACTCAAACTCCGCCTCAAAGCTCATGTCCTCATCCCCGCCAGAAATCTCCACGGGCGGCAGCTCCGGCTCTGGGGCATCGGCCTTAGTCACCTTAGTACTGCGGCGTTTTGCCTTGGAGAGGGTGGGGGACTCCGCAGGCTCGGAGAAGAGGTCGGGGACGAGCGGCTCAGGGATTGCGGCCACTGGGGTTGGGACGGGGGTTGGGACGGGGGCAGCCACGGGGGGCTCGATCGCCGCCGCCGGGGTTTCGCCTAGGATCAGGGCCTGGATGCCGAGGACGTCCAAGACGCGCTGCCGGGCCTGGTTTTCCGCTTCCTCCACAGTAGTCGCCGCCGCCAGGGCCGTGGCCAAGGCCTGACCCTCGACATTCACCATGGCCCGGACCACATACTGGTCCCCTTGAACTTGAACCAGTTCCGCCAGTAGACAGGCCGTCGGGTAATGTGCCCGCAATTGGATCAAAAGACTTTGGGGAATGCCCCGCGTAGCTGGATTAAGGGAGGTCATAGGGACAGGCAGGAGTTTGCGTGATAGTTGGAGGAAACCGTCTTCTAAGCTAGACCATTCCCTGCACTTTGGAAATCTGGCAGATGTAAATTCTCTCAGAGAGGTAAGGCAAGTTGTTTACAATACCAAACAACGGAGGGAACACTTGTTATAGTGAATGCCTTAATAATATATTTAGAAACTCCGAGGAGCGGACTGGAAATCTAGAAGCATGTTCTTTAAGAGTGCGGTATTTGTGGAAAGTAACGATTATCCTTTGAGACTCAACTTTGAGCGCAAACTCAAGCGCGTTCAGAATGATGTCCTCCGTATGGGTGCCATGGTAGAAAAATCCTGCCAGTTGGCCCGCCAAGCTGTATTTGAACGGGATGTCGAAGCCGCCCAGGCAATCCGGGTCCAGGATAAGCAGATCGATGCCCTCTACAAGCAGATCGAGCTGGACTGTGTCAACCTAATTGCCCTGCAATCGCCCGTGGCCCAGGACCTGCGTCTGTTGAGCGCCTGGATGCAGCTCGTGCGGGACCTAGAACGGATCGGCGACTATGCCAAGAACCTGGGAGACGTGGCCGTGCGCCTGATGCCCTATGAGAATCCGCCCCACCTCAAGCAGATTCAAGTCATGTTCGATCGCTGCCGTGCCCTGCTCGCCATGGGCCTGGCCTGCATCTCGGACCTGGATGCGGATGTGGCCCTCTCCATGAGTTCCCAGGATGACCTAGTGGACTCGGACTATGAAAAGCTCTACCACCTGCT
This sequence comes from Alkalinema sp. RU_4_3, assembly GCA_012031975.1. Classification (GTDB taxonomy): domain Bacteria; phylum Cyanobacteriota; class Cyanobacteriia; order Leptolyngbyales; family Leptolyngbyaceae; genus JAAUSA01. Next base: position 59,583 of record JAAUSA010000004.1, read on the forward strand.
GACCCAGGAAACCCAGGCAGAGACTAGCGTTGAACCGATCGTCCTGCTGGTCTTAGCGATCCGCCACATTGAGCGGATGGCGGACCATGCCACGAATATCGGCAAGCGGGTGACTTATATTGTGACGGGAGAGAGATAGGAGCCTGGGGGAGACCCGAGATCTTCTTTGGGACTCGATGCGCTACAGCGGACGTTGCGCTCTATGATATTGTTTGGCATTAAGGAAACTTAAGAAATGATGTTGGCGTTTTGAGGGTCCATGATTTGTCTGGACTGCCAGCATGACGTTGCCATGGCTGATCGATGACACCGAACCCTTGCCCATGATGCAGGCATTGTTTGAATGTCCGCCCTGGTTGTCTCTTGCGATGGTTTCTGCCAAAACCTACACCGTGATTCAAGGATAGAGCGCTCCAATGGAATTTTCGATCGCCGAACTGCTGGCCAACCTCTCCGATGACAAGCTAGTTGCACCCAAAAGCCTAGAGCAAAAGCTGGAGTGCTACGAGGAAGAGGACGGACGCAAACTGCAAATCGCCCTCGATGCCCTGGAAAAGATCGGCATCGTCACCAAGGAGCGGGGCCGCTACAAGCGTCTGCCCGACGAAGAGGTGGTGGAGGGGCGTTTGCGCTGCTCCAGTAAGGGGTTTTGCTTCGCGATTCAGGATGTGGAGGGGGCCGACGATATCTACATTCGCGAGAGCCAGCTCAATAGCGCCTGGAACGGCGATCGCGTCATGGTCCGCGTCACCAAGGAAGGCAGCCGTCGCCGCAGCCCCGAGGGGGAGGTGCGGTTGATCCTGGAGCGATCGAATCCCTCGGTCCTCGCGCGGGTCAAGCAGGCTGAATCCGGGGAGTTCCGCGCGGTGCCCCTCGACGATCGCCTCCTGTTCGAACTCGATCTGCCCGAGGACCAGGCCGTGGTGGAAAATTCCGTGGACGAGCTGGCCCATATTGAGGTGATTCGCTATCCGATCGGTCAGCATCGCCCAAGGGGCCGGGTGGCTAAGGTGTTGGGTAAGGATGATGAAGCCGCCGATATCGATATTGTTTGCTGCAAACATGATCTGCCACGGGGTTTTCCGGAGCATGTGCTGGCGGCGGCGAAGGCGCTGCCCAGTCGGATCACCAAGGCGGAGATTAAGACGCGGCTGGACCTGCGCGATCTGCCGACCTTCACGATCAAGGCCCATGAGACCGACAGTGCCGATGATGCGATCACCCTGGAGTCCTTGAAGAACGGCAAGTACCGTCTGGGTATCCATATTGCCGATGTGGCCCACTTTGTGGGGGCGGGGACACCGCTCGATCGCGAGGCCCAGAAGCGCGGCGTCTCCTTCTACCTCGGTGAAGTCAACATCCCCATGCTGCCGATGGAGATTACCGACGACCTCTGCACCCTGCCCCCAGGGAAGGATCGCCTGGCCGTGTCGGTGCTGCTGACCCTGGACAAAACTGGTGAAGTCGAGGAGTTTGAGATTCAGCCCACGGTGATTCAGGTGGACTGCCGCTTGAGCTATGCCCAGGCCGAGGCGATTTTGGCGAAGAAGAAGACGAAGGAACTGAAGCCCTTTGAGCCGATCGCCGCCACGCTGATCAACCTCAATGAGATCAGCCACGCCCTCAAGGACCAGCGCCGCGCACGCGGTGCCTTCGAGCTAAACCTGCCCGAAAAAATCTACGCCCGCGCCGACGGCTTTGAAACGCCGGAGGAAGCGGCCAAGTTTACCTTTAGTAAGTTCCACTATGACGACGAGGGCGCCCTAGGGGCCGTGGTTTTGTCGCCGACGCTGCCGATTCACTCGATGGTGGTGGAGCTGATGCTGCTGGCGAACCAGACGGTGGCTAGCCACTTGATGGCCCTGGATGTGCCTGCGGTCTACCGGGTCCATGCCACCCCCGATCCGAAGGATGTGGAGGAGCTGATGAAGCTGGCGGCCAGCATGGGCATTGAGCTGGCCCTGGAAAACCCTGAAGAGGTCCATCCCCAGGACTACCAGATGTTCACCCAGAAGTTTGCGGAGTCCGGAGCCGAGCGCGTACTCACCTACCTCCTCCTCTCCACCCTCAAACCCGGCTTCTACGCCACGGCGGCAAAGCCCCACTTTGGTCTGGCCCTGGACCAGGGTTATGTCCATTTCACCTCGCCCGTGCGGCGCTACCCGGACCTGCTGATTCACCGGGCGCTCCATGCGGTCTTTGAGGAGGGGCGCGATCGCAAGTCTACCCGCTCCAAGGAAAGCGTGGAAATTCGCCACAGTAGCTGCCATGGCCAGATTAGCTGGGCCGTCCTGCCGCCGGAGACCCAGGGGAACCTGGAGGAGCATTTCTCTATGGTGGCGGTGCATCTGACCGATCGCGAAAAGGTCGCCCAGGAAGCCGAGAACGATCTCGAAGGTCTGAAGAAGGCCGAGCTGATGAAGGAGCGCACCGGAGAGGTGTTCCACGGGGTGATTACGGGGGTGCAGTCCTACGGGTTGTTCGTGGAAATCGAAGAACTTCTGGTCGAGGGTCTGGTCCATGTCAGCTCCCTGAAGGACGACTGGTACGAGTTCCGCTCCCGTCAGCAGACCCTGGTGGGCCGGAAGAACCGTCAGCAGTATCGACTGGGCGATCGCATTGAGGTCCAAGTCAAGAGTGTGGACTACTACCGTCAGCAGATCGATCTGGTGGCGGTCAGCGGGGGCCAGGAAATGACTGGGGATGACTATTCAGAACCAGATCAAGCATCGGATGATGCTGACGACGAAGATGACGAACTCTAAAACGCGGCCTCTGATTCTAGGGGTGTCGGGTGCTTCGGCCTTGATTTACGCGGTGAGAGCCGTACGCTATCTTCTGGCGGCGGACTATGCGGTGGAATTGGTGGCCTCTAAGGCGGTCTATATGGTTTGGGCCGAGGAGGAGGGCATCAAGCTGCCAGCGGATTTGGTGCTGCAGGAGGCCTTTTGGCGGGGAGAAAGGCGGGGGGTGCCGTTGGGGGGGCCGCCTTGCCTGCCATTCCTGGGGAAATGTGGGGGCCAATATTGCTAGCGGGTCGTTTCGTACCCA
>JAAUSA010000077.1 GCA_012031975.1 Alkalinema sp. RU_4_3
TCCGACCGCTATGCCAAGTACTCTATCGGGTCCAACTGGAGGTGGTACTGCGTCACCTACAACCGATCCGACTACTACACCCACTGGTACTGCGTCACCTACAACCGATCCGACTGCTACACCCACTGGGACCGCATCACCTACAACCGATCCGACTGCTACGCCCAGTGGAGGTGCCTCACCCTCACCAACCATGACGCCGAGCCCAACAATGACACCGAGTCCAACAAGTACAACTTCTCCAAAACCTTCAGGGAAAAAGAAGTCTGGCAAATCAAGTACTACAACGGTTGACATCAACACTGCATCGTCTGCGGATCTTCAGAAGGTTAAAGGAATTGGCGCTGCAACAGCCAAAAAAATCATATCGGGGAGGCCCTACAATAGCTTAGAAGATCTAGTTACAAAAAAGGCGCTCACACCCGCTCAATTCAAAACCTTAAAGCCTAATTTGCGCTTCTAAGGGCTATTTAAATTCACTCTTTTTTGTATAAGTCGCTTTTTTGTAAAATCACTCCTTTTGAAAAACATCACCCTATTTGGTTGGGGTGATGTTTTTTTAGGAAATCTTAAGTATTTTGGTTCAGTCGCGATCGCACTTCAGAAACGATTGTCAAAGCAGGGATTGCGGCGAGGGCAAGATCGCAATGGGGGTGAGTTGACGGGGCTGTATCCATTTCTGTATACTAAGTGACATGTGCTGTTTCCCCTCAACGTTTACAGAAGGATTCTTTGTAACCGATAGATGTCTTCTGTATCTGCCATATAAAATGGCTTTATTTTTTAAGTGTGTTCTTGAAAGAGCGTAATAAGTCCATCAAGACAAAAACGTTTCCCCTACAAAATATTAAGGTTTTACTTAACGGGTAGAGCCAAATATTCTGGTTGACATTATTTAAAGTTAAAAAGGAGAAAAGATAATGCGTCATCCTTTCGATTTAGGCAAGGACAAATTACAGTCCGTTGACTTAAATTCAGTACAAGATTTAACGGACATTGAATCAGAATCGTTAAACGGTGGGTGGGCAGTGAGTCAAACACTAACGGCCGTTGGTCCAGGAGAATCTGGGGAATCTGGGGGTGGTATGATGACCACTATGGCTGTAGGGGAAGAAGGTGGTGATATGACCACTTTGGCCGTAGGAGAAGAAGGCGGTAGTGCAACCACTTTGGCTTTGGGTGAAGAAGGCGGTGGATGGCCGATGTATTAAGCATCACACCTAACTTATTGCAGCCATCCAGAACCTAAATTTTAAGTTCTTTATCGGACAAGAATTGGTTTTTGGATGGCTTTTTTGTCTTTGACTTACAGCATTTTTTTGGATTCACGGACGAGCTAGAACAACCCTTAGGCAGATTAATGTATGTCCGCTCGAAATAAAATAATCCTCATTTTAGGACATCCTTCAGAACCCCATGCCGCTCATATGAAGGGATCTGTAGAACAAGCGGGTGCGATCGCCTATTACCTTGAAACCCATCTTTTCCCAACGCAGATTCAGCTCTCCTGGATTCCCGAAACGATGGCTGGAACGATTGCTTTTGCGGATGGGCATAAACTCCGTCTTCAAGACATTCAGAGTATCTTTTGGCGTCAGATTGCGGGTGTCCAGATTTCACCTTCATTAGAACCAGAGCAACAACGCTTGGCCTATGAAGATTCAATGAGTTTGTTACGCTCTATCCTTCAGGGTAGTGCTGAAAAATGCTTTAACTCTTGGGAAGCTTACCAATTTCATAAAGAAAAACCGCTGCAATTAGGCACTGTAAAGAAGTTGGGCATTCAGATCCCTCCAACATTGATTAGCAACGATCCAGAGCAAATCACTAACTTTGCCAACACCCAGCAGACCGTAATTTTCAAACCTGTCTACGGGGGGGCACACACGCAACGGGTCACCCCACAACATCTCGCACCCGAACGCTTGAAGAAAGTATTAAGCCTTTCGCCAGCTACGTTTCAAGCCTATATTCCAGGCACTAATATTCGAACCTATGTCATTGGAGAAGCAATCTTTTCTGCGGAGATTCACTCTCCCGATTTAGATTTTAGAACCGATGAAAATGCTTCCCTCGTTCCACTCAAAGTTCCAGACGAAATTGCACAACAGTGCTTGAGTATTGCCAAATCTCTTAAATTACGATGGACTGCTATTGACTGGCGCTTAAGTCCTTCTGGAGAATATTTTTTCTTAGAAGCCAATCCAAGTCCCATGTTTCTGCACTTTGAGAAACAAACGGGTTACCCGATCTCGGATACACTCCTGAATCTCCTTCTACAGTGAACTTGGACAACAGTCGAATAGGGTGCAGGTGCAAGTGCTGCGATCGCCTCTCAGTTTTCTCATCTAATTCTCGCTAAATCATCAGGGATTTAACATCGTTTTCTCCAAAAAACATCCGTTGATTCTCAGGTTGCGCACCTAGAGTAGAAGCATCGAAGTTGGAGAACAAACCATGCAACGCCACAAACTCTTAGTCCGCAGCCTTCTAACGGGTATTACCTTACTCAACCTCAGCAACATCCCTAAAGCACTTGCTGAGCCAACTTGGGTTCAAAACGGTCCCCACGGCGCAATTCAAATTGCAGACAGCGATCGACTTCCGATTGGTGCAACCAAACTTCCTCGCTCCTCAGGACTTGGCTTCCCCAAACTAGTCATTCGAGGATCTCACGGAGCGTTTCAGCTTGCAAACACTGAAAGCATGACCGAACAAAAATGACAGAAAGTCAACCCTCCACTCCTCACCGTACGGGTATGACGCCTCAATATCGTTCGCAGCAGAATATGACTCAGTTTCAGTCTAAAAGTAGGTTAAGTGCCGAAGAATTGCTCAAAATCACCGATCCGCTTATTTAGGAATGGTGGTAGAACATGCGTTCACACTACTGAGATATGGCGATCGCGTTTCCAAAGCAGGGCGATCGCCATATCTCAGTAGAGATGAAGAGTTTAGTACCAACCTAAAAGTGTTGCGATCGCCAAACCAATAATCACACCTGTCAAACCTCCCGCAGCGTGGGTAGAAAAGACCAGTCAGAATGAGTGGAGGTTGTGAAAGCTTGAAAAGAAGGAACGGTTTCTAGTTGGCTGGTTTGAAGTTTCACGATTGAGAAATCCTAAAGTGCAACTGTGTTTACTATCTTTCGAGAAAGGTCATCCATCAGTGATGGTGGGCCTCAAAAGGGTGAGATCTGGATCGCCATGTTTTTGTGATGTTCTAGCCATCCAGCGAAAAGTCAAAGGACGAGTGCTGTAACAACTCCGTCAATTCTTCAATGCCTTTCTTGATGCGACGCGATACGGTTACAGAACTGATACCAATTCGTTGCGCAACCTGTTGGCGCGTTTCTTGATGGAGGAATACAGATTCAATGATTTCGCGGGTCTTATCTTCAATCTGGCTTAAAGCATGTTGGAGTGCTAAGCGGTCTTCTGTATTGCTTTGTTCGATTTGACTTTGGGAATCCAACAGTGTGTCGCCTAAGGTTGTTGCTGTGTCGGTCTGCTGGTGACTGCTGGACTGAACGTGGGCATCTAAGCTGATGGGAGTCCGATTTGTCGAAGATAATTTCACAGAGCGCCATTCGCTCACTTCAATCTTGAGTTCTGCTGCCATTTCAAGATCGTTGGGTTGGCGGCCTAAGGCTGCGGTCAATTTCTGGCAGGCTTTCTCGCCTTCATTTCTGAGCTGTTGCCAACGGCGGGGAATGCGAACGGTGCTGGCGCGATCGCGCAGGAAGTGAAGAATTTCACCCCGGATGTAAGGAACGGCAAACGAGCTAAAAGCATAACCTTGAGTGGGGTCAAAGCGTTCGACGGCTGTAATCAGACCCATGTAGCCAACTTGTTCTAAATCTTCAAAAGGCACGGAACATTGATGGGCGATGCGATGGGTTGTCTTGCGAACCAAACCGACATTCAGATTGACCACGCGATTGCGAAGGTGTACAGAGGGATTCTGACGGTAAGCCATCAGTAATTCCATTGTCTGGGTATGTGCTGAGGTTTGGTAAGCCATTTGAGAGTCCCGCCTTCACTTGATGAACCATACCCTTATTATTAGAAATCTGTATTCTTCGCACATCGTTGAATACACGCGACTTTTAGTTCGTTCGCGATGGTATATCCGCATACTTACGTAAGTAATTTCCGCAGGTGACCCATCAATGCCTTATCAATGCTCCATTTGCCTCCTATCCACCCACATGAATCCGAGGTCGCTTAATCGGATTAGGCTCAGCCTTGCGCAACACCTCACGGGTAATCACCGGAATATCCCCCTCCCCAAACACAATAAACCGCACCAGGAACTTAAACGGATTGCCATCCCCCCAGCTAAAATACACATGGGGTAAATGACCCGTCTCATCGCGCAGATGGAGCAACACCGAGGCGATCGCATTCGGCACCGCCGGACTATAGGTTCGCAGAATCTTGTAAGGCCCCACCTCAATGCCCTCAATCTTCAACGTATCCTGAAAATTAGAAGCATCGGAAATCTCAACTTCCAAAAATATCACCGGATCGCTAATCGGAATATGATTATCATCGCGAACCTCCTTCTCCTTCAGGTAATACTCATTCTCGTCACCATCATCCAAAGCATTGGCAATAATCCTCGCCTTGCCGCGATCCAACCCGTCAATCAACCGCTGCGCCACCGCATCCACCTCGATCTTTTCCGTGCGCAACTCCGTCGATCGCGACACCCGAGAAATCATCGAAGTAAACACGATCGCCGCAATAAAGAACCCGGCAATCCGAATCCCATCGGGCCGCTCCAGAATATTGATCGTCGTCGTATAGACAAACACCGCCGTAATCAGCGCAAAGGACAGCGTCTTGATCCCCCAGCCCTCACGACTCCGGCTAGCCAGCGTCACCGCCAGGGCCGCCGAAGACATCAGCACCAACACACCCGTCGCATAGGCACCACCCTGGGCCTCGACATTGGCCTTAAATGCGATCGTCACAATCGTCGCAATCAGCGTAAACATCAGCACCAAAGGCCTTGTGGCCCTCGCCCAATCCGGCGCCATGCCATAGCGCGGCAAATAGCGCGGCACAATATTCAGCAGACCCGCCATGGCCGACGCCCCAGCAAACCACAGAATGCAGATGGTACTAAGATCATAGACCGTCCCAAAAATACTCCCCAAATAGGTATGGGCCAGATAGGACAGCGCCCGACCACTGGCCTCGCCCCCATGCTTGAACTTGGACGGCTCAATCAACAGCGTTGTGACAAAACTACTAACAATCAAAAAGCCACTCATCACATAGGCCGCACTGGTTAGGAGGCGATCGGTATTGCGAATTCGACCCGCTGGATTTTCCGGCGTATCGCTTTTCCGGCCCTGCACCATCGGCATAATCGCCACCCCAGTCTCAAACCCCGACAACCCCAAAGCCAACTTCGGAAACAACAAGGCCGCCGCCGCCAACATACTCAGCGGATTGCCATGGCTTTGAAACAGCGCCTCCTTCCAATTGCCAATCACTCCTGGGTGCTGCATCACCTCGCTAATGCCCCTGACCATCACAATGTAGTTGAGCAATAAATAGCTGCCCACCAACAGCACCGCAATGCCCACGGCTTCCTTAAAGCCCTTGAGAAACACCCCCGCCAGCAAAAACACCAGCGTCAAGGTAATCACAACCTCCTGACCATGGAAACTATGGGGCGCCAGGGGATTTTCAGTAATGTGAATCGCCGCATCCGCCGCCGACAGCGTAATCGTGATAATAAAATCCGTGGCCACAAAGCCCAGGAGCACCAACACAATCATCTTGCCATTCCACCAATTCAGCAGTCGCTCCAGCATCGAAATCGAGCCCTCCCCATTGGGACTCTGGGCCGCCACCCGACGATAGATCGGCAAGGCTCCAAACAACGTCAGCAGCACCAAAATCATCGTGGCGATCGGCGACAGAGCCCCCGCTGCCAACGCCGCAATGCCCGGCTGATAGCCCAACGTCGAGAAATAATCCACCCCCGTCAGGCACATGACCTGTCGCCAGGGATGAACAGGATGGTGCTCATCTTTACTGTGTTCCTCCGCCAGGAGCCATTTGAAAAACCCATTTCTGGACGCATTACTGAAAGATCCAGGTGAAGACTGTGACATAGGTAAGATACCGATCGCAAATGATTCGGGGCTAAGGTCCCGGTTTGAAACCCAGGGGAGAATATTGTTAGGTTTCCCCAAAAGGTCTGCCCATTTTAGCCTAGGTTCGGAAACCCCGGAAAAAACAGCGCAACAACCGCACCACAGGCTTTTCCTCCTTCGGTAAACCTCCATTCCAGGTGTAGCAACCCCCGCTACCAGAAAAGGATTCGTGGGATGAGAATCAATAGCAAGCGGGTCCAAAACCTAAGCTACAAACCTCGCCCACCCCAAAACTATGCAAACCGTCTCCCAGGCTGCCTACAGCAAATTCATCGAGCAGATCCAGGCCCATCAGGTGCAATATGCAACCATCCAGGGCGATCGCATCACCTATCGCCTCAAGGCCTCCCACGGCGGCGACCACTACGAAACCACCCTGGAAACTGGCGCCTGGCCCGAACTGCAAACCCTGCTGCGTCAGTATGGTGTAGAGTGCAGCACCCCCCAAACGAACGCAGGCGCCATGGGTGCCCTGTTTGGCCTACTGGTGTCCGCTGGGATGCTGGCCGGAGCCTTGGCTTGGTTGACCAAGTTTAGTGAAGCGGGCGGTGGGTTGGGGAACGTGGCGGGGGTAGGCAAGAGCAAAGCCCGAGTGTATGGCCAGGGTAAGACAGGGGCGAAGTTTGCTGATGTGGCAGGGGTAGATGAGGCCAAGCAGGAACTCCAGGAAGTGGTCGATTTTCTCAAGGATGGCGAAAAGTACCGTCGGATCGGAGCGAAGATCCCCAAGGGCGTGCTGCTCGTCGGCCCTCCCGGAACTGGCAAAACGCTCCTAGCCAAAGCTGTCGCCGGGGAAGCGGGCGTACCCTTCTTCAGCATGTCGGGCTCGGAATTCGTAGAACTGTACGTCGGGGTCGGCGCCTCCCGCGTCCGTGACCTCTTCAGCCAAGCCAAACGCCAAGCCCCCTGCATCATCTTCATCGACGAACTCGATGCCATCGGCAAATCCCGTGGCAACAGCGCCATCGGCGGCAACGACGAACGCGAACAAACCCTAAACCAGCTCCTGACCGAAATGGACGGCTTCGACGACAACAGCGGCATCCTGCTGATCGCCGCCACCAACCGCCCCGAAATCCTCGATGCAGCCCTGCGTCGCCCCGGCAGGTTCGATCGCCAAGTCCTCGTCGATCGCCCCGACAAATCCGGCCGCCAAGCCATCCTCCAGGTCCATGCTGCAGGCGTCACCCTAGGTGAAAACGTCGATTTGGCAGCGATCGCCACCACCACCGCTGGCTTCACCGGCGCGGATCTGGCCAACCTGGTCAACGAAGCCGCCCTGATGGCCGCCCGCAACAATCGCCAGGCGGTCCTGATGGCCGACTTCGACGAAGCCATGGAGCGGGTCGTGGCGGGCCTTGAAAAGCGATCGCGCGTTCTTTCTCCCATGGAACGTAAAACCGTCGCCTACCACGAAGTCGGCCATGCCCTAGTCGGGGCCTTGATGCCCGGCGGTGGCAAGGTATCCAAAATCTCCATCGTCCCCCGAGGCCTCGGTGCCCTCGGCTACACCCTACAAACCCCCGAAGAGGATCGCTTCTTGATGCTCGAAGACGAACTGCGGGGTCGGATCGCCACGCTTTTGGGGGGGCGATCGGCAGAGGAAGTGGTCTTCGGCAAGGTCTCCACCGGGGCCAGCGACGATATCCAAAAGGCCACGGATCTAGCCGAACGGGCCATCACCCTCTATGGCATGGGATCCCTCGGCCCGATCGCCTTTGAAAAGCAGCAGGCTCAGTTCCTAGATGGCGGCACCACCCGCCGCACCGTCAGTGGGGAGGTCGCCGCAGAAATCGATCGCCTCGTCAAACAGACCATCGACCAGGCCCACCACCAAGCCCAGATGATACTTCGCCACAACCGCGATCTGCTCGAATCCACCACGGAAATCCTGCTCGAAACCGAGGTCCTCGAAGGTGAGCAACTGCGATCGATCTTGGCCCAGGTCCAGGCACCAGAGGGATTTGCGCCCTAAGGGAAATACCTGCGAGTAAATTCCTCGATCGCAGTAAAATCCCACAAAATGAGGGTGGAAAACCACCAATTGGCCTTCCACCCTCTAATAGCACCTTAAGTCTTTTATATAGGCAGCTTCTTGAATTTGTTGAGCTGCCATGAAAATATAAAAAAGTTGCGCCTAGCCCCGTTAGTCGGTTCAGGATACCCTTGGAGTAGCGATTTGCTGCTGTTTCCTTATCGGTATGTAACTACTCTATCCAGGGAAGAGACCTACGTAAATACCCCATGGGGTGTATTTGTCCAAAGTTTATCTTTTCCGTGTTTTTGTCATGCTTCCATGAAGAGATGTTTGATCTGATACGATCACTGCCCTTGGAGCATCTTTGACCAGTAAGGGATGATTGTCAATTTTCAGGGAAATCTTAAGAAAGAACAGCAACCCGTTAGACTAGGTGCATGAGTTAGAACTGCTAAATTCTTTGTCCCAATAGCTTGTGTGATATGTTCCCCCAGTTAGTTGAGCATTCTCGATTAAAGGTGCCTTTGCCCTGGATGCTCATCCTCCCTTTTATCATCCAGGTCACCGCTGTGGTCACAGTGGTTGGCTACTTGGCCCATCGCAATGGTCAAGAGTCTGTGGCAGATCTGACGGAACAACTCATGGATGGCGCGACTAGTCGGGTGAATGAGAAGTTGGCAGCCTATTTGGCCTCTCCCCTCCTCGTCAATCAAGCCATGAGCAATGCGATCGCCCAGAACCTAATCACCCTGGACCTTGAGCGGCCCAATCCGAAAATCGATCGCTACTTAATGGACCAGATGCGTCTCTATCCCAATCTGGCCTGGATTAGTCTGGGTACGGAGAAGGGGAGTAATGTCGGCATCTGGCGGCCGGGGGAAAATCTTCCCCTACAGATTGCCATGGCAAATCCAGAAAATCAGTACTTTGGCACCTACTATGCCACCAATGACCAGGGTCGCACCCAGAAGCTCAAGGTGGAAAAACCTGCCTTCAAAGTAAAAACCCGCCCTTGGTACCAGCAGGCCGTGGCGGCAAAAAATCAATCTGGACGAAGATTTATCCAGGGTTTACGCCAGGGACCATTTTTTTGGCGGGCAGTCAGCCGCTGTACGATCCCCAGGGGAAATTGGCCGGGGTGATCGGTACAGATATTTCTCTGACGAATATTCAAGATTTTCTGACCCGCAATCGGGTCAGTTCTGGGAGTCAGACCTTTGTGGTGGAACGATCGGGAATGCTTGTGGCCAGTTCTGGGAAGGAAACGCCCTTTGATATGCCAGCCAATGGTGAGCCCTTGCGCTTAACCATGCTTCAGAGCAAGACGCCCTTGATCAAGGCCACCGCAGAGGCTTTGAAGGAGCGATCAATTGCCTTGCCACAACTCCAGAAGCAGCGATTTCAGTTTTCTCGCGATCGGCAGAACTATCTAGTGCAGGTGATGCCCTTCAAACTGCAAGATGGGTTGGATTGGTTGATTGTGGTGGTGGTGCCGGAAGCGGATGTGATGGCGCGGATTAAGGCGGGTACGAATAATACATTTTTACTTTGTCTATCGGCCTTGGTGGTGGTGAGCCTGCTGAATATTTTGATTAGCCGATGGTTGATTAAGCCGATTACGGCGATTAGCCGGGCCAGTCAGAAGATTACCCAGGGGGATTTTAGTCGGCGGTTAATTGAACCGAGAATTCGGGAATTGGCGATGCTGTCGAATTCCTTTAATCACATGAGTGAGGAAATTGAGCGATCGCGGTTGCAATTGGAGGAATATTCCCGCTCCTTGGAGCAGAAGGTGAACGATCGCACCAGGGAATTGCAGGCGGAGATTCAGTTTCGGCAGGCGGCGGAGGAGGCCCTGAAGGAGGCCAATGCGGCATTACATCGAATGGCTTATATGGATGGGCTGACCCAGATTCCCAACCGTCGGCGCTTTGATGAAGTGCTGCAACAGAGCTGGCGACAGGGGTTTCGCGATCGGCAGCCGATTAGTACAATTTTATGCGATGTGGACTTTTTCAAACGCTATAACGATCATTATGGCCATCTAGAGGGCGATCGCTGTCTGCAATCGGTGGCTAGTGCAATTAATTTAGTAGTCAGGCGGCCCGGTGATTTGGCCGCACGCTACGGCGGGGAAGAGTTTGTGGTGGTTTTGCCCCAGACGCCGATAGAGGGCGCTATGGAAGTGGCTCAGATGATTCAAGTGAATGTAAGGGCGCTGCAACTTCCCCATGCTGAATCGGATGTTAGTGATTATGTGACCTTGAGTTTAGGGGTGAGTTGTCTGGTGCCGGAGGAGTTGATGCAGCCGGAGCTGTTATTGATCAAGGCGGATGAGGCCTTGTATCTGGCTAAGGCGAAGGGGCGCGATCGGATTATGGCGATTTAGGGGCGCAATCGAATAATAGATATTCCAAGGTATCAATAATCCGCGCCTGCTCCATGGGCATGATCGCATCCCCATGCATCATCTTTTGCAGCATGGCAAAATTGACCACCGAACCAATCATAATCCGGGCCATGGCTTCGGGGTCTGGGAAATTGAAGGCCGGATTACTGCGGAAGTATTCGGCGATCGCTTCGACGCCAGGTTTGCTCAAATGCTCGACGAAGGTCTTAGCGAGTTCTGGAAAGCGGCCTGATTCGCCGACGAGGACCCGCTTGAAGTTGTGGAACTCCTCGTTATTGCAGCAGTCTTCCATGGCGATCGTCAAGAGCTGACGGATAGCCAGACGGGGCTCCATGGTCTCATCGAGCATGGCCCGTACGGACTGAAAGCGCTCCCTGGCCATCGTCTCGACAAGCGTCGTAAACAGGGCCTCCTTATCCGCAAAGTGACTATACACCGTAGCCTTTGACACGCCCGCCGCCGCCGCCACCCGATCCATACTGGCCGCCGCATAGCCCCGCGCCAAAAATTCCTCCATGGCACCCCGTAGGATCTGGGCTGTCTTCTTCATTTCACGGGGCTTACTTAACACAGGGGCGATCGTCATGGGGTTTAAGGGATTTTTTATAGCGTAGCGACTCGGTAAAATGTTGACTTCAAGGAATGGGACCCTGCCCAGTAGTCTAACAAACAATCAGGGCGTTTTAGTCCCCGTCTATCTAGCTGCATCCCCCCATCCCGGCCCGACAACAGCAAACTATTGAGCATTCAGGCTGGGTATGTCAAAGTAAGTATGTAGATTCTGTAATGTTCGATCGCACCCCCTAGCTCTCTCGGGGGCCACCACGATAGAATTTTTACAGTTTTTGTATTATTTGTAACCTTCGCAACCCGCAGTCGCGCGACCATTGCCCTATGCCTACCCTCACCAAACTCGACAGTCCCTTCCTCCAGCGTCTCCATAGTCCCGATCGCCCCGTACTGGTGTTTGACGGAGCCATGGGCACCAACATCCAAAGTCAAGACCTCACCCTAGAGGACTTTGGTGGGGCCGAGTATGAAGGCTGCAACGAATATTTAGTTGTGACCAAGCCGGAGGCGATCGCCAAGGTCCACAGGGACTTCCTGGCCGCTGGGGCGGATGTGATCGAGACCGATAGCTTTGGCTCCAGTCCCTTGGTACTGGCGGAGTATGACCTGGCCGATCGGGCCTACGAACTGAGCAAGAAGTCCGCTGAACTGGCCCGGAGCTGTGCTGACGAGTTCTCTACGCCCGAGAAGCCCCGGTTTGTCGCGGGTTCCATTGGCCCAGGGACGAAACTCCCCACCCTCGGCCATATTTCCTACGATGAGCTTAAAGACAGCTTTACGGTGCAGGCCGAGGGGCTGTACGACGGCGGCATTGACCTGTTCATCGTGGAGACCTGCCAGGATGTTTTGCAGATTAAGGCAGCGCTGAACGCGATCGAAGCCGTGTTTGCGAAAAAAGGCGCCCGCCTGCCCCTGATGGTCTCCGTCACCATGGAAGTCCAGGGCACCATGCTGGTGGGGACTGACATCTCCGGGGTGCTGGCGATCCTCGAACCCTATCCGATCGATGTGTTGGGTCTGAACTGTGCCACAGGCCCCGATCGCATGGCCGACCATATCAAATACCTGACCGAAAACGCCCCCTTCGTAATCTCCTGCGTCCCCAACGCCGGACTGCCCGAAAACATCGGTGGCCATGCCCACTACAAGATGACGCCGATGGAATTGCAGATGGCCCTGCATCGGTTTGTGGAGGACTGGGGTGTGCAGGTGATCGGCGGTTGCTGCGGCACTCGCCCCGACCATATCAAAGCCCTTGCCGATGCGGCGGTGAGCCTCAAACCGAAGGAGCGATCGGTTCGCCTCGGTGAGCGGGCCTGGAAGAATGGCGTCGTCAAGGAGTCAGACCTCCCCCGGCCTTTGCTGGCCTACACCCCTGCCGCCGCCTCGATCTACTCGGCCCAAAACTACGAGCAGGACAACTCCTTCCTGATTGTGGGCGAACGCCTCAACGCCAGTGGTTCCAAGAAGGTGCGGGAGCTGCTGAACGAGGACGATTGGGATGGGCTGTTGGCGATCGCTAAGTCCCAGGTGAAGGAAGGTGCCCATGTGCTGGACGTGAACGTGGACTACGTGGGCCGCGACGGTGAGCGGGACATGAAGGAGCTGGTTTCGCGGCTGGTGACCAATACGACCCTGCCGCTGATGTTGGACTCCACGGAATGGACCAAGATGGAGGCGGGGCTGAAGGTCGCAGGCGGCAAGTGCATTCTCAACTCCACCAACTATGAAGATGGTGAGGAGCGTTTCCTCAAGGTTTTGGAACTCGCTAAAGAATACGGTGCAGGCGTGGTGATCGGCTGTATCGACGAAGAAGGCATGGCGCGGACGGCGGAGCGGAAATTTGCGATCGCCCAGCGGGCCTATAAAGCTGCCCTGGAGTTTGGCATTCCGCCCCATGAGATTTTCTACGACACCCTGGCCCTGCCGATTTCGACGGGGATCGAGGAAGATCGCGAAAATGCTAAGGCGACGATCGAATCCATCCGCATGATCCGCGAAAACCTGCCTGGCGTGCATTTCATGCTGGGGGTCTCCAATGTCTCCTTTGGTCTGAACCCGGCGGCTCGCATTACCCTGAACTCAGTGTTCCTGTACGAGGCGATGCAGGTGGGGATGGATGGGGCGATCGTTTCGGCGGCGAAGATTTTGCCGATGTCGAAGATTTCCGAGGAGCACCAGAGGATCTGCCGCGACCTAATCTATGACAATCGCGGTTTTGAAGGCGACATCTGCACCTACGATCCGCTGGGCAAACTGTCTACGATGTTTGAAGGCGTCAGTACGAAGGATGCGCGATCGAGTGCGACCTTGGCTGATTTACCCATCGAAGAACGGCTCAAACAACATATTATCGACGGCGAACGGATTGGTTTGGACATCGCTCTGAAGGTGGCCTTGGAACAATACCCACCCCTGGAAATCATCAATACCTTCCTGCTAGACGGCATGAAAGTGGTGGGCGTCCTGTTCGGTAATGGCCAGATGCAGCTCCCCTTTGTGTTGCAGTCGGCAGAAACCATGAAAGCCGCCGTGGCATTCCTGGAACCCTTCATGGAAAAAGTAGAAGGGGAAGGTGACGATCGCGGCAAAGGCAAGTTCCTAATCGCCACCGTCCGAGGCGATGTCCACGACATTGGTAAAAACCTCGTCGATATCATCTTGACGAACAACGGCTATAAAGTTGTTAACCTCGGGATTAAACAATCTGTTGATGCGATCGTCGATTCCTACGAAGAACATAAACCCGATTGCATTGCCATGAGTGGTTTGCTAGTGAAGTCTACGGCGTTCATGAAAGAGAATCTGGCGGTGTTTAATGAGCGTGGCATTACCGTTCCAGTGATTCTGGGCGGCGCGGCTTTGACACCAAAGTTCGTCTACGGCGACTGTCAGGATGTGTACAAGGGACAGGTGATCTATGGGAAAGATGCCTTTGCCGATCTGACCTTTATGGACAATCTGATGCCCGCCCGAGAGAAGGAATCCTGGACGGACACAGAAGGCTTTACTGGGGAATTTGCCAAGTTTAACCAAAAGGGGAAAAGGCGATCGAGCAAGCAGAACGCGAACTCAATGGCGACGTTGAGCCCAAATCCGACGAGCCTGAGGTGATTGATCTGGTGCGATCGGAGGCCGTGGACATCGAGATCCCGCGTCCAACTCCACCGTTCTGGGGTACCCAAATCATCCGCGCGGCTGACTTAGACCTTGAAGAACTCTTCTGGCATATGGATCTCCAGGCTTTGATTGCGGGTCAATGGCAGTTCCGTAAGCCCCAGGAGCAGTCGCGTGAGGAGTACGATGCATTCCTCGCCGAGAAGGTTTATCCCGTCTTAGAAACCTGGAAGCAGAAGCTGCGGGATGAGGAGTGGCTGGACCCGACGCTGGTCTATGGCTATTTCCCCTGTGCGGCGGAGGGCAATTCGGTGCATGTTTACGATCCGGCGGTGATCGAGCAGGGGTTGACGCCCAAAACAGCGACGCCTGTGGTGACTTGGACGTTCCCGCGTCAGAAGTCGATGCGAAGACTCTGTATTGCTGATTTTATTCGGCCTATTTCGGAGGACCAGTTTGATGTGTTGCCGATGCAGGCGGTGACGATGGGTGAGGTGGCGTCGGTGAAGGCGCAGGAGCTGTATAAGGGCAATAATTATACGGACTATCTGTATTTCCATGGTATGGCTGTGCAGGTGGCGGAGGCGCTGGCTGAGTGGAGCCATGCAAGGATTCGGCGGGAGCTGGGCTATGGCGAGTTGGAGCCGGATAATATTCGGGATATGTTGGCCCAGCGTTATCAGGGTTCGCGCTATAGTTTTGGCTATCCGGCCTGTCCTGTGGTGATGGATCAGGTGCCGCAGTTGGCGCTTTTGGGGTGCGATCGGATTGGGATGACCATTGATGAAAGTGAGCAGTTGTATCCTGAGCAATCGACGACGGCCTTTGCGATCTATCATCCGGTGGCGAAGTACTTTAGTGCGTAGGAACTAATTCTTGCGGTATGTGTTCCTGAGGCGATGGCCAAGATTCCATTGCCCCAGGGATGCTTTTAGGCGAGATATGGTATTGGTTCTCTCTAGCATAGGAATAAGTCAACCAATTTTTGCAAAACCAGTGCCACTCGATTCACAAGTCATGCGGGATTGCTAGAACTATTGAGGGGTTCTTATGAATTCTCGAAAATCGGGCACAAATCGTATAATTCCGTTAATATGTTCAAGTAGTCTTGAATAAGTGAACATAACATATGCCTATTGACTTTAAAAAACTTACCAGTGGAAATGCCAGTAATACTGCTATCCACCCAAGAGAAATTTTCATAGCTCTCCCTGGTAAAAAAGAAGGTAAATACGAATATCCAAGAGATGTTCAAACGCAAGTTTGGGAACACTGGTATGTGCGTAGGTGTGAGCAAGATTTAGTAATCAAAATGAATACAGGAAGCGGAAAAACCGTAGTAGGACTTTTGATTCTTAAAAGTTCCCTAAATGAGGCCAAAGGCCCTGCTGTCTACGTCGTTCCAGACAACTATCTGATTAAACAGGTGATAGCTGAAGCAAACGATCTTGGTATTGAAGTCACAGATGACGTTAGCTCACCTAGATTTTTATCTGGGAAAGAAATTTTAATCGTAAATATATATAAATTGGTTAACGGCCTATCTGTTTTCGGTGTTGGTGATGAAGGTATTAAGACAAATATTGGCAGTATTGTCATTGATGATTCACATGCCTGTCTTGCCACAGTCGAAGACCAATTTACTTTGAAAGTTGATATTAGAAGTAATGTATATAAAGAAATTCATGATTGTTTTAAAGATGCACTACATTCTCAATGCGAGGCAAAAGCTTCTGAAATTGAAAATCGTGATCGTGATGTTCGTATTCAAGTACCGTTTTGGCATTGGCAAAGCAAAATTTCTGATGTGACTAAAATACTAATCAAATACAAAGATGAAAAATGGATAAAATTTGTTTGGCCATTGGTTAAAGAATCATTGACATTGTCGCGGTGTGTTGTCAGTTCCGAGGAAATAGAGATTTCGCCGCATTGCATTCCAATACATATGCTTCCTAGTGTACATAATGCTCAACGAAAAATATTTATGACTGCAACTTTGACAAACAATAGTATCTTGTCAAGTCATTTTGGCGTAACAGAAGATTCAATCAATAAAGCTGTTATTCCTGATACTGCTGGTGATATTGGCGACAGGATGATTCTCCTTCCCCAAGTTATAAATCCAAAATTGACTGATCATGAAATTAAAAAGCTTTGTAAGTCAATTTCTGAAGATGTTAACGTCGTAGTTATTGTTCCATCAGACAGTAGAGCCAACATATTTTGGAAAGATTCTGCGGATTTAATCTTGTCAAAAGATACGATTGGCGACGGAGTTGCTCGTTTAAAGCGTGAAAGAGTCGGTCTAACAGTTTTAGTTAATCGATATGATGGGATTGATCTGCCAAAAGATGCATGCAGACTTCTTGTCATCGATGGTCTACCCGTGTTTAGGCGGCAAATAGATATAGTTGAAAGCTCAATTCTTGTGGGAACCTCTCGTAAAGCCTCTGAATTAGTTCAGATTATTGAACAAGGGATGGGCAGAGGTATCCGATCAAGCGACGATTATTGCGCTGTCTTTTTGATGGGGCGTACTCTCACGGGTCAATTAAGTAGTGGTGCAATAGAAAAATTTTCTCCAGGGACTAAGGCTCAAATAAAACTGTCTGAGGAAATCTCTGAGCAAGTCAAAGAGGGTGGTATTAATGAAATTCGGGAATTAATTATGTATTGTCTGCACAGAAATCAAGATTGGATATCTGCAAGTAAAGGTGTGTTGGCTTCGTTATCTTATCAGGCAGAAGAAACACCAGATTTAATAACCATAGCACAGCGAAAAGCGTATGATTTTGCCAGGATTAATAATTTCGCTGCTGCTGTCAACCAGCTTGAGCAAGTCATCAATATGATTGATGAGAAGCCTTTAAAAGCTTACTTAAAACAGTGTCTGGCAGAATATACGAATCGCTATGATCAGCCGGAAGCTCAAAAGATCTTAATGTCAGCAGCTCAAGATAGTTCCAAAGTGAGCAAGCCAGTTCAAGGAATTGCTTATCATAAGATGGAATCGCGAACAATGGATCAGGCACGATCGTGTGGAAGCTTTCTAAGGTCTAGAGGTGATGATCCAAATAAAATTATAATCAAAATCAATGAATTACTTGAATCATTGATATTTAAGCCGGAAACTGCAAATCAATTTGAGGAAGCTCTGAAGAATATTGCTTGTTATATTGGCTTTGATAGTCAACGCCCGGAAGATGATTTTGGGAAAGGACCAGATGTACTTTGGGATTTGGGTGAACTAAACTACTTAGTTATTGAATGCAAAAATGGAGCCACTACGGATAATATATGCAAACATGATTGCAATCAACTAAATGGTTCTGGCGAATGGTTTGCCAACACCTATGGCACAACCTGTAAATACACACCCATTCTGATTCATCCTTCTCGCAAGTTTGAACATGCTGCCTCACCAAAATCTATTACTCGAATCATAGACGAAGAAAAGCTGGCTTTACTGCGCACGAATATTTCTGGTTTTATCAGTTCAGTTTGTGTAGTTAATAGCATATATAATGATAATCTTATCAGAGAGAAGCTAGTTTCTTATAAGCTTGGAGCTGCTGGCTTTGTCAACACATATACGGTAAATTATTCTGTAAAGAAGTAAATTGAAAATCAAGTGGAATATTTTTGAATATTCCACTTGATTTAGGCTTGTGTAAGATGTATGTGCGTCAGTATAGTTTAAGCCGAAAGACATCTATTAGAGATTCAATTGTCGCTTTGCTAACCAGCAATCCTCAAAGCTGAAAGCCTCATTATCCAGAAAACTCGCGATTCTCTTTTAGAGACACTCCGTAAACGCCATTTCGATCGCCCCCTCAATCGGGCAATCCATTTCGATCGCCTCCTCCGCCAACACCATCCGCACATAATCTGGCAAATCAACCCTCAGAACCAATGTCACTCACTCAAGCAACGTGGCGATCGCCGTAGGATCCACCTTGATGCGAGTGCGTCACTTAATGGGGTGCGATCGGCACCAGTATTTGCGATCCATTATTATCTGACAACAAAATATTTCATAGGACTGTGGTTCTTTAGCACTACTTCTGGCGGCATATGTCCCTGTGGGGATGTGATCGATCACATCCCCAGAGATAATCTCCATATCTGAAGAACCCACTTGCGGGAGTACTCAAAAACTCAGTATCATGAGGTATACATGGGACCCAAAGAAACGTCGATCGAACATCATCAACCATGGATTCGACTTCACCGATGCAGAATATCTTTTTGCTGGACCGACCTTCACCTATGAAGACAACCGTTATAATTATGGGGAGCAGCGCTGGGTTACATTAGGTTTTCTACGGGGAGTATTTGTTGCGATCGCACACACAGAAACCCCATTTGAGATTCGAGTCATTTCAATGCGAGGCGGCACGAAAAATGAACAAGCCATTTTCTTCGAGAACCTCTGAGACCGACTGGGAGCGAGTGATCGCAATGTCTGATGAAGACATCGATCTGTCAGAGATCCCTGAGGCGACAGCCGAGCAAGTTGCGCGGGCTACGTTTCGGATTGGGCAGGTGCCTGTAGAACGAAAGCAAGAATCTGTACAGATCATGATCGATGGGTTCATTCTGGACTATTTTAGGGCGAAGGCAGGCGATCGAGATTATCGAGCCCTAGTGAATGTAGCTTTGGCAGAGTACATGATGGGTCATCCTTTACCTGAAGAGAAAGTATCCTGAGCGATCGACGATGGTTGTGTGACCTACCATCCAGCGTCGAAGTTTAGTGCGTAGGAACTAGTTCTCGCGGCATATGTCCCTGGGAAGATTGCGGATTATCACTTTCCCCAGGGATAATTTTTGTGTCAAAATGTTGGAAGGTTAGGATGAAAGTTACTGTTGCTCAGGCGATGAAGTCCGTGGAGGTTTGCCAGATGGTGTCAAATTTGTTGCGAGATATTTGTCTGTATCGGTTTGATCCTCCAACAGGGAAAATTTATATCCTGGCTAGCGATGATACGTTTGTGAGCATTAATCAACTCGGAAAAATGGAGTTTGAGGACAATGACACCGAATTTTGAAGCCATGACGAATGCTGAGTTAAAGACCTATGCTTTGAAGCATCGGGAGGATGCAACACCATTGCGTGTTTTGTCTAGTCGTCGTCGTCCGGATGCGCCTCAGTACGATTTTCCAGATACCGATGAGGGTCGGGCACAGCTTCATGATTTGTTGCGCCGGAAGTTTGAAGCGGCGGAGAGGAAAGCGATCGATTCTCAAGGCTAGTCGATCGCATTTCCCTTCGGAGGGCTGGAAGATGAGTTGGAGTGAGTATCACGATCGGAGTATGGAGCTTGCGAGTCAGGCTCAGGTGTTGATGTGGCAGGGTGATCTTGAGGCGGCTAAGCCATACTATGTCATGGCAGCGGAAGCAGAGGTTGAGGCTTTGATGGCAGTGGAGCCGGATAAGTTGAGGACTTTGGGGATTACGGTGGTGAGTGGGGTGGCGCTTTGGTTTAAGGCCCAGGAGTTTTCTAAGGCGAAGTTGTTGGCCTATGAGTGGTTGGCTAGTGGGAGGTTGCCGGGATTTGCGATCGTGCAGGTGGAGGAGATTTTGCGGGAGATTTTGGTGAGTGAGGCTGCTGCTGTAGCTGTTTGAGATAATCGAATTGCAAGTTTGGAGATTTACGCATGACACCTGCTGATTTTGAGGCCATGACCAATGCTGAATTACGCACCTATGCGATCGCCCATCGAGATGATTTGGTAGCAGTGAGGACATTATTTAGTCGGCGAAGTCCTAATGCGACAAAGTATAGTTTTCCAGATACCGAGGAAGGGCGTGAACAGCTGATGGAGTTTTTGCGCCGCAAGATTGAGGAGTCGGAAGGCAAGTTAGATTCCCCTGATCAGTAATCACCAGGAGGATAGATGCTTGGACATCGAGTTATACAAGAGGAAATTTGGCTCTACCGGATCTCCCGTGATAACTTTCGCAGTTGGTACTACAGAAAGGCGATGTGCAACTTTGAAAGTTCCTGCCTTCCCCTAACTCATAAGCCACTTCTAGCGCTGCAAGGGATATGAATCACTCCTTAACCCCTATATTTAGTGATTTGTAATTATCTCAGGAGAAGA